>JBGQCL010000052.1:0-39504 GCA_041495365.1 Kofleriaceae bacterium
CCGGTATCCTCGGCAGCGGCTCCGGTGAGCAGTCCCCGGCGTTCACCGTCCGCTTGATCGTGACGAGACCCGATGGCCCGTCGCAGCCCGCCGCGGCCGCGCTCCCGGTTCCGGCGGGCGAGCGGGACGCGACTCGTCGCGTCGTAGACCAGCTCAGGACCGCGATCGGGACCTGCGGGCCGATCATCGCCGTCTTCGTGACCGCCTCGGCGGAGGGCGTGCCGGCGAAACAAGCCGAGACGTTCGTGACCGATCTGCCCAAGGGCCTGCAGTCGTGCGATTGCAAGGTCGCGGACCTCGACGCGCTCACCTCGGGACTGCACACGTGGTTTGGCGCGTGGGCGCCCGCGCTGCGCTGGATCGAGCTACCGAAGCTCGACGCGACCGACAAGCGACCGATCAGCAAGCTCGTTGTGAAATGACAGCTGCCAGCAGGAGAAATGCGTACGCGTTGATTCGGCACGCCCGCAGGGCGATACCACAGCAGACCGACGGGGTGATGGTCTTGCCAGCGTCGCCGTGTTGCAGCTGGCACTCCTTCCAGTACGGATCGATCGCGGCCCCCCGCTGGTGATGTACTGCCCCGGTGTCGACCCTCCACTCACGTTGAGCATCACGGACCAGTAATCCAGGATTCCGCCGGTGCCGAACCCGGTCTCGAAATAGACGGTCATCGGGCCCACGGTCTGACCGGGACCGGCATTCCAGCTCTCGCGCTGTGTGCCATGACTGGAATTCGTATGATATAGAAGATTCCAGGCGTTACCGTCGGTCCTGTTCGTGATGTAGATCGTTGCGCGTCGCGCACCGCCCGACTCGGCGACGCCGGCGGGCTCGCTCAGCGTGCCGACGCATGGAGCGCGGGCGCGCCGATGCGCACGGACTCGGTTCCGGGCGCGACGGCGGGCTCGCGCTTGCCGCGCAACCGATCGACCAAGAGGACCAGCGAGAGCGGCACGAGCACAGGGGTCAGCACGAGCAGCATCGGAAGGACCAGCGTCAGGAGACCGAGCAAGACCATCCCCAGGACCGGAAGCACAACGGCCAGAGCAGCGAGCGAGGCGAGAGCGAGGGCGATCCGGAGCGCAGGTGTCGTCTTCGTGTTCATGGGCGACCTTTCAGGCGGTACGGCGGGTGCTGCGTGGTTCCCGGAGCACGCGTGCGCGGGATGCGGGCGCAGTCCGGAGCGTGAGCCATGGGTACTCCCTCCCCCCCGAGGCCGATAGTATCGGGTCGTTTCCATCAAAAATCTGAGGTGCCGCAATTCCCGTATTTTCATGCAATTTCATAATAGTAAACGCGTCATGTCGGAACAATTATCACCCATACCAAGCGTCTTCATCAGAAAACTGACACCACGGCTTTCGAGCGCCCACAGCCGGGGCATGCAGATGAGCTCACAGCATGCGCGTGACGTCTCGAACCCCGCGCCGCCACCACAGGCCGAGCTGGGATACCGGCGCGAGCCCTGCGGTGAAGATCAGCCCGAGGCTGGACCGACGCGCCGACGGTCGATCTTCCCGGTCAGGAGCGAACCGGCGACGGCCGCGGCCAGTCCCAGGAGCAGCGCGATCGACAGTCCCAGGAGCGCCTTGCCGGTCGCCTCCGCGGCCTGGAGCGCGGCGGTCGAGGCGCGGTTCGCGAGCTCGGAGCCACGCTGGCGGACTCCTTGCCAGCGGGCCTCGATGGTCGTCGCGAGCTGGTCTGCGTCGCGCGCGGTCAATGCGGTGTTGTTGGCGAGCGCCGTGACCAGGGCCTGCCGATCGATGTTTCCCGTGCGAACCGCGGTACGGAGCGCGTCCTTGACCGCGGCCTCGATCTGCGGCGCGGTCACCTCGGGCTTGCCTTCGGCACGGAGTCGTTGATTGATCGGTCCGACCAGGTCGTTGCTATCGATCCCGAGCGAGGACAGCGTGTCGCGGTCGACGGTGCCGGCGGTGCCCGCCACCGCACTGGCCACCGTGCCCGCCGCCTGCCCCGCGGTCGCCACGGCACCGCTCACGAGGCTCGACGCCAGCATCACGAGCATCGTGATGGCAACCAGCGTCGCGACCGACCATACGAGCCCACCGTGGATCACGCGAGTGAGTCGATCGGGCGTGGGCGCGAGGCGACTGACCACCAACCCGCCGACGAACAGCGCGATGATCGGAGCGATCAAGCTCCAGATGCCGGTCCCGATGCCGATTGCGCGCCACGAGTTTGTCCGATCCGGGTCGATCGCGGTCAGCCCAACGCCCATGCCGAACAGATGGAGGACGATCCAGATCCCCGCCGCCATGAACACCCCGCCGAAAATGGCTCCCCATCGCGCGTTCGAGGTCATTCGTGTTCCGTCGACGAGCTGGCTGCGCAACGGTGGTACGGGATCAGGACCAGGTTCGTTGGTGATGGACGTGGTGGTCATGCACGTCGCACTTGCAACCGACGCGCCCGTGGGCCGTCGAGCGTACGCGGCCACTGCAGTTGCCCCGTACGAGAAGTAACCATTCATGGACTCGCCAAGACCGTCCGGTTTCGGTCCCGTCAACTCAACGCGATATCAGCCGCCGCGCGCCTTCGACGCCTCGCCGGCGTCAGCCCAGCGGGCACGGTGCACGACTCCTCTTGGTAGTCCGGAGTGCGTCGATGACCTCGGCAGACCGCACTGGCGTGCCAGGTCGCTACACGTTCGCGTACCGGAGCGACGGCACCCGGATCTCGACGTGGTCGCGCGCAAGGTCGACGAGTCCTTCTACGAGGACATGCAGGCGCTCTGCGTGCAGCAGCGCGCAGCAGATCGTGCAGCAGGAGCCGCCCGGCGCCCGGGTCACCGCCGGCCGTCCGAGTTCTTCGTTCGCAAGCCGGGCCTTCGCGAGCCTGGCGCCCAATGCCCCTGGCGCCCAATGCCAATGAATCGCACACACCTCACGATGTCAAGTCTCCCGGATGTGCTCGCGTCGCATCGCAACGAGGTGATGCAACGCTGGCTCGAGGAGGTTCGCGGAACGCTCCACCCGCTGTCGATGCCGCGGCTGGAGCTGGTCGACCACCTTCCCGCTTTTCTCGATCAGATGATCTAGTGGGCGGATCCTCGGGAGGCTTGGTTCCTGGTCATCCACTCCGTACGGACCGCCTTGTAGCGTGCGAAACGCTGGGCACCGAGGAGCTTCGCGATCTCGGCGTTGGCCTGCAGTTGCGCCTGGCGGCGTCCGCCGCCGGCCTTGCCCCCGCGCTGCCGCAAGGCTGTGGTCTGGCGCTCGAGAATCTTGCCGAGCTGCACGCGCTCCGCCGGGGTCATCTTCAGCCTGTGCGTGGCTTCCAGGCGCCATGCCTTGAGCACGCGCACGGCGTCCGCGGCCCTGGCAGCGCGCTCCTCCGGCGAACGTCGGTGGCGCTCCTCCGGCAAAAGTTCGAGGCCGCTGCTGGTTGCGACGCTCCGACTGGTTGCGACGTTTCGACCGACGCTGATCGTTTCCCCAATCTTAGTGTCACCGCACATCCCTGCGCCGTAGTCCGGGCAGATCTCACCGCCACCGCCACCGCCACCGCCACCCGAGCATTCTGAGCCGTCGCCGCAGGGTTGACCACAGGCGTCGTACCAGACGTTGCCACATCCATCGCAGCCGCCCGTAGGACCGTCGCACTCACCGCATGCGTTCACGGTGCCGTTGCAAACGCAGGAAGAGCCATTGCCGCACACCACGCCGCAGACATCGTACCAGACGTTGCCGCACCCGTCGCAACCGCCCCTGGGACCGGTGTAGTTGCATTGACCGCAGACCTTGCCGGGGCCGTTGCAGACGCCGCATTCGTCCTTGGTGCAGCAGGCGGGGCATTGTTGACCGCATACGGTCTGGCCACACGTGGCCTCGGTACAGGCATCCGTACAGGTACAAGCACCGTCGTTGCAATCCCAGCCGGGGGAGCACTCACCACAAGACAGGCTTGGATTACACGGATCCGGTCCGCACGAACGTTCATCACAGCAACTTTGCAGCTTGCAGACTCCGCCGACGCACATCTTACCGGGTGCGCAGCCACCACAGAAGTTGCCGTACGGATCGAAACCACAGAACACAGTCAGGCCGCAGTCGTTAGGAGCTGGACACTGCGTGCACGCGACCTGACCCGCTTTGTAATTGTCGGATGCAGTGCACGACAGATCCGACTGCGCAGAACCAGACGAGACGGTCACCGCGGGATCGGGCGAGTAAACTGGGATGGGGGCCGAAGCGACGTCCGCCAGGAATGCGTTGACGCAGTCGGGGGGATTGTCGCCGCATGTGGCTAGCTGTGCACACCAAGCCTGGGCGTATGGTGTCCAGTTATAGCTAGATGGAATCGGACTGGGAAGCTGGGGCAGCGCAGTGGGATCGAACACGCAGTCCGCCATAGCAGGGGTCGCGGCTGCCGTGATAACGGCTACGGTCGCGACGAACACCAATGTCGCTGCCGCCTTCATGGTGCCCCCACGGGAGGCAGATACCAAAGGTTACTTAATGCCTGCTGCGGAACATCGGCCAGAATGCGCTGGAAGATCGGCGTACCCGAGGCATCCCGTCGGTACTCATACACCCGATGCGATGGAAACTTGGTTGCATCGGCAATCTTGGCCTCGAGCGTTGAACTGATCATGCCCTGGGCGTCGGTCGCACACGTGATCTTGCCGGTGACGCGATGCCAGATGTGCGTGTTCTGACGTGGCCTGAACATCGTTAAGAGCGGTTCGACTACAGCGTTGGGCCGACCTGATGTGACGTAGGCGAATTCGCCGTTCTGCGCGATCGTGTCGCGCGTCATGGTCACGTCGGCGACACCATGGACCAGCCCGGCTGGGCGAGCAGGCTCCGCACCACCGATTTCGCTGGACCGGATGAGCATTCCGCTCGATGGAACTGCCTGGTGTTGACGGCATGTCCAGTTGATCGCGACGATGGCCAGAATTCTCGCCTCCGCCGGATTATCGGTGCCGGTCGCCGGGTGTTCTTCATAGGATAGATCGGTGAGTTTGCAAAAACTCATATATTCTGCGTAGCGCAGGTCGTTGACATTCGTAGCACCTGGGATCGGCTCCAGCACGCCGTTGGGGTTGCACTTATCTGTCGGGATCCGATCGATGAACATCTTGCTGCGCAGCTGACCGCTGAACGAGATCTCCTCTGGTGGCCCCTGGTCACAGAGGACACCCTGACGCGTTGTCGCATAATCAATTCCCGTCTGACACGCCGCGGATAGTGTCAGCGCAGCGAGCACGAACGCGTTGCAAGCGTGACCCCTACTCACAAAGAGTGCCGTTTTTACGACCAGAAAACGCATGGTCCCTCCGAACAATGCACCGGCGATTGACGACGGAATAAAACGAACTGCCTACGACCATTACTCGTCTGTCTTTTGGTTGTAAAGAAGAATCTACCCATAAGATACTCCGATGTCACAAATGGCAGAAGAATTAGCGATTCGTGAGTAGGAGAAATAAGCGGAGTTTGGGCGCTGCCCCGGGAATGCGTCGATGTGGCCCGAGGTGGAACCGGCGAGCCGGCGAGCACCACCGCATGCCGGGCTGTGTCAGGCCGTACGTTGGGTCGACGCCGGCGCAGACCCGTCCGGGCACCCGACGACGCTCCGGTGACGGAGCTGGGACACCACCACGGACCGCAGCGGACCGTAGCGAGACGTCCGAACGCTATGATTATTCAATAACTTCATCATATGCCCAGAACGAGGCGTTTTCACCGAAGGTGCAGAACCACTGTGCTACCGTGCAGTTGGGGTCCGAGTGCGAGCAGTGAGCGCGCGTGCACCCAGCGTCCTCCAAGGGCTCGCTCAGCTCCGAGCGCGACGTGCCGTCGTACTCGACTGCATCCGACGCATCCGACGGATGTACGCTGTCGTGAAGCTCCTTGAGCGTCAGCCAGAGCTCTGTGCGTTCACCGAGGCTCATGCGTGCGACGAACGTCTCGAACTGGGGCATCTGGGAGGGCTTGACCCTCGGCCCTGCCGCTCTCGTGCCAGAGCGCCGATCGCGGTCCGGGCGGCGCCTGATTCGATCGATCGCGATGTTGCGCGATCGCCGATGCACGAATGGCCTCGGCGGGGTGCACTCGACGCTCGCGCCCGACCGCTCGCGTGCCACGAAGTGCACACGAAGGCTCACGCGCGTGATGCACCGCACGACGCGGCGATCATCGATGTGGTTTCGCGCGATTGCGCCGCGATCACGGTGCGAGCCGGTGATGCTCATGACGCACGCGTCGAGCCCACGGACGGCGAGCCCGAGGCCGACGTGGAAGCAGCGTGGGCCAGCGAGATCGAGCGGCGCGCGCGTGAGGCGCTGGCGAACCCCGACGATGATTCTCGTGGGAGTTGGTCCGCGTCGAGTTGCATACGGCCTCGCGCGGATCGGGTGGCGGGCGGCGACGCCCGACGACGCGACGATCTCTGCGAGCGTGCCCAGCGGAACGGTCGGCGATCGATCGACGCACACGCCTTGCGCATGAGGGCGATACCACAGCAGACCGATGGGGATCGCGGTCGACGCGATCTACGCCGGCGTGTGCGACCTGCCAGGCGAGTGATCACACGGTCGCCGCCCCCGCTCCGTCCGGAGGCAGGGACCAGCCGGGATGAACCGGCATACCGCTCTGTTCCACGCCGGAGTGAACCGCGCAGATCCGGCGTGGCGCCTGGTCGAATCTCGGTGAGCCAGGCGGTCGACGCGCACGGCCACCGCTCCATTCCGGCCACGCCGCGCCCGATGAGCTCCGTGCAAGATTGGATGCACCGCGGTGAGCCGGCAACGCGCTCGTTGTACGCTTGCGGCATGCGGCTCCTCGGTCTGATCCTGGTCGTGGTCCTGGTCGGTTGCGGCAACGGCGCACCGAGCTGCAAGGATGCGCTCGACAAGGCCGCCAGGACGCTCGGCGACGGCGCCTCGCCGATCACCAGGGAGATGACGGCCGTGTGCGAGCGCTCCGGCTGGACTGCCGAGCAGCGCAGCTGCGTGACAAACGCCCAGGACAAGGCGGCGGTCGCGACCTGCCTCGCCAGCGCCGTGATCTCGACCGCGACGAAGGCCCGCAATGAATCTCGGGCCGTGGGCAAGGCGGTGCAGGCGGAGCAGGAAGCGAGGAAGCAGGCCCAGGAAGCGCTGGACAGGGCCCAGGACCAGCTGGACCAGCTCGCGAAGGACCTCGCAGACTTCGACGGTCGGCTGCGGGCAGCGGACACCGAGTTGATGCACGCCCGGAACGACGCCGAGCGGGCTGCAGCGAGAGCCGGGTTCGAGGCGCTGAACCGGGAGAAGATCGAGCTCGACGCACGGCTCGCCGCCGCGAAGGCGGCCGCCAAGGCAGCCCACCGCGCGAATGGCGTCCAGCCCTAGAAGGAGTGCCTCGATCCCCCGCGCGGGGCGGGCTGTCGCCGGCACCGCCGCGACCACACCATGACGCGCCGCGAGCCTGGGGATCCACCGACCGTCAGCCGAGCAGCTTGAACGCCACGTATGCGGCGAGGACGACCGCCGCGATCACGGCGAGCTGACGCCACTTGGCCGAGCTCAGCGAGCCCATCGCCGCGATCTCCGCCTCCTCCTCGCGCACGACCGCGTGCCAGTCAACCTCCGGCATCGCCCACATCAGCGCGTCACCGGCCTGGCGCGCCTTGGCGTGTCCCTCGTGGTTGAACGTGGCGGTCTTGCTCTCGAAGTGGTGCAATTGCCCGAATGCGAGCGCGAGTGGATTGATCCCCTCCCGAGTGCTCGATGTTGTCGACGGCGAGCTGGCCCGGCCGCTCGGTCGCGCGCAGGGCGTCGTAGGATTCGACCACGAGGCCACGCTGCCCGAGCGTGGCGCGCGCTTCGTCGAGGTGGCGCCAGATCTCGAGATAGATCAGCGGCAGGGCAGCGCGCCGGCGAACGCCCGGACGTCGTCGAACCCACCGACGTACGACGCGCCCTCGTCGTCCACGACCGGCTTGCCCAGGACGGGCGGGTTGGTCGACAGGACCGCGCCGGGCTGGACGGGCAGGTTCGCGACGTGGGCGCCGTCGATGCACAGATCGAACCCGGCGGCGGTGCGGACCACGCGAACGAAGTGCCAGCCGCTGTCCATCGGGAACGCGGGCGTGACGTCGGCCTCCGACTTCGTCACCGGGTCGGTGCAGCCGTGCAGCGTGAGGCGCGGATCGATCCCGCCGGTCGCCCGGACCGAGAGCGCCACCCCGCCGCACGAGTCGACGTCGAAGTCGGCGAACAGGAACGAGTCGATGCTCCCGAGCATGGTCGGTTTCGTCCACAGCTGCACCGTGATGTCGTGCGACCAGTCGAGCGCGTTCATCGGCGACGGACCGTCGCGCCGGAGGAACATGCCCTGGCCGACGAAGATCCCGGGCTTCTGCTCCGGGTAGGGGCCGGGGTCCTGCATGAACGGCACCGGCATGGCGGTCGGCATGGGGGACTGGGCGGTGAACACGAAGCTGGTGGACGTGTACTTGCTGCACGGGTCCTGCACCGTGGTGGTGGTCGTGGTGTCCACCCCGGTGAACGACAGCGCGAGCTGACAGCTGCTCGGGAACGGCTGCCCGGTGGCGTTGACATGGAACTGCAGGCCGACCTCGCTGGCGGCCTCGGTGCCGCTGATCGCGACCAGGAAGCGGTCGCCGGGCAGCGCATCGACCACGACGGCGTGATCGACGCGGTGGGTCGCGGTGAGCGGGCTGGTGAACAGCAGGTCCTGGCGGCTGTTGCGATAGATCCGGATCGTCTGGTCGGCGCCGCTCGCGAGGTAGGCGTGCAGGCTGAGCTGGATCACCTGGGGCGGCATGCTCCTGGGGGTGGTGAACTCGATCGCGGGGTCGATCGGGCTGGTGCCCGACGACATCAGCAGGGCACCTCCGGCGGCCGGGCCGACACCGCCGGGCGGAGCTCGTCGCTGCCCGAGGTGATCGGCGGTGCGACCGGCGCGGACGGCGCGACCGGTGCGGCCGGTATGGGTGCCGGGCCCGCGGTGCGGTCGCGGGGGCGCGCTGCGGGAGCTCGGGTCGAGCAGCTTGACCATCTCGCCGCGGCTCTGGCGAACCAGGAACACGTTGTCGGGCTTGAGATCGCGGTGGACGATGCCGGCGCGATGGGCGGCGGCGAGCGGCGACAGGATCGCGCAGCCGAGCTCGCAGGCGTCCTCGATCGCGAGCGGGCCGCTCACCATCAGCCGGCTCGCCAGTGACTCCCCCTCCAGGTACTCCATGACCAGGAACGGCTCGCCGTCGCCGCTGGTGCCGATGTCGGTGACCTGGGCGATGCCCTCGTGGCCGATCTGCGCGGTGATCGCCTCGCGGTGGAACCGCTCGATCATCGCCTCGGTGCTGGTCTGCGGGTTGAGCACCTTGATCGCCACCCGCTTCGCAGCCCGATGTGGGTGCCGAGGTAGACCTCGCCCATCCCACCGGCCGCGAGCAGGCGCTCGACGCGGTACTTGTCGTCGAGCATCGTGCCCTCGGACAGCTGGCGGGGTCCCGCGGCGCCTTCCACTCCGGCCGAGAATAAGCCACGATGCGCGTGAATTCACCCCGAACCGCGGCCGGCGGGTCGGTCCGGGATGCCGGTCGTGAGGCCGCCGGGCGCCGCCGCTGACGGTCGCTGTGGGACGGCGCGCCGCAGCGCTCCATCGCGACCCAAAGTGGGTTCGGTCCACGCAGACCGCGTAGCATGAGGCGTGGCCGCCCAGCGTGAGATCCGCGCCGGCTTCGATCGCGAGACGCTGGTGGTGTATCAGGTGTATGCGCCGGCGATCGCCCGGCCGGCGCTGGCGGCGCAGCGCTTCGTACCGCCGTTTTCCTTCAACCGCATGACATGGATCAAGCCATCTTTCCTGTGGCTGATGGAGCTCGCGATCCAGCGCGCAGACTACCGGACATCGAAGCGCGAGCTGCGGGTCGACGCGACGAGCAGCAACGCGAGCGCCACGCTCACCGTCTTCGCGACCTCGTCCAACCAGCAGATCGGCACGCTGGGCAACCTCGGCGGCGGGCGGTTCAGCGGCACGCTGACCTTCCCGGTCAACCCGGTGAACATCACCGTGAGGAGCAGCTCGGGCGGCTCGGCGAGCCGTGCGGTGACCGTCCGGTAGGGCCTCGCCGCTCTGCTGGAGTGGACGCCTGAACGATGAGGTGCGATTTCGGAGGCAACCACCGCCATGTCGTTCGGCGTCACAGCCGGGCTGCACGCACGCATGCCCGAGCAGCCCCCGACGAAGCGAACTTCTCGCCTGCCGGACGAAATACCGCCGCCGCGTCTCGTACCATGGTGCAGTGATCCACGATTGCGTGGATGAGGCGGGCCATGAGGCAATACAGCGATCGAGACGCAGGTAGCAGGCCGGGCACGGCGTCCGGGCAGAGCGATGCCGGCGGCAGCCCGGGAAAGCTTACGCTCGTCGAGCAGGTGTACGGCCCGGCAGGTGCCGCTCCGGTGCAGCGCAAGGCCGGTGACGGTGACGCGGCAGCCGGTGCGACCGACGCCGATACCCGGTTTCCGCGCGTGGCGGCGATCGCGAACAGCGGCCTCGGCGCGGACGCGCTGCGCCGGGCGATGTCGGCCGATCCGAGCCTGGCGCGCGAGATCCCGATGTACCTCGCTGCCGGCGGGGCCCCGCAGCTCAACGATCTCATGGCGGCCGCGTTCCCCGCCGCGCCCGTCCCGCAAGCCGAGCAGCCTGCGGCGGTCGACGGCCCGGTCGGCTCGTCCGCGACCGTCAAGGGCGAGGGCACCAAGTCGGAGAAGCAGCCCACCGATCCCACCCAGGCGCTGCCCGCCGCGCGCCCCGGCAACAAGCCGCTCGACAAGGGTATCATGAAGTGGACGCTCAAGGCGGTCGATCACGAGACCGCCGACATCGACGTCGACTTCAAGCCCGACCCCGCGAAGGTGGAGGCGAAGAGCGTCAGCTTCGTCCAGACCGTGATCAGCAAGGTCGGCAGCGGCTTCGCATACGGCGGCGGTACCGCGACCAATCCGGCCAAGAAGCAAGCGGTCTATCAGCCGTTCGAGGAGCCGGGCTCGAAGCAGCGGGTCGATCACTTTCCCGAGGGCGAGAACGATCCGTTCTATGGCGCCGAGTGGAACCAGTCGACGAAGAAGTGGCAGCGCGAGGGCTCGACCTCGCGGGTCGGCACCTCGCCCAAGGGAGGCACGTCGACCTCGGCCAAGATGCACGACGCCCTGATGCCCCCGAGTCGCGCATGGGCCTGGGCGATACCTCGTCGGAGTTCGAGACCGTCCCGGTCGTGCTGGAGACTCGCCAGCCGCTCGGCTCGCTCACCTGGGGATTCAAGATCAAGGACCAGGCCAACTCCAGGGTCGAGCTGACCGGTGGCACCGATGCCGACTGCAAGGACACGCCGAGCGCGGACTGGGGCAAGACGCTCGATCAGTTCTACGCCGGCAAGTTCGAGACCATCCTCGATGAGTTCGATATCGCCAAGGCCGACCTCAAGCCCGATCACAAGACCAAGCTCGATGGCGTGGTCACCAAGATGAAGGCCGATACCTCGCTCAAGGCGCAGCTCGGAGGCGCCTGCGACCTCACCGGGGACGAACAGTTCAACAAGGCCCTCTCGCTCAAGCGGGCCGAGAATGCCCGCGACTACCTCGTCGCCAAGGGCATCGACGCCAGCCGGCTCGAGGTCCAGAGCTACAGCTTCGACTGGGCGCGGGTCGAGGCCGAGCGCGGCAAGAGTGAGGGCAAGAACCGCCGCGTCCAGGTATGGTTGCACAAGTAGGTCGCCATGCGTCCAGCCTCGCTCGCGCTGTCTGTCGTCGCCGCATGCTCGTCGGCCAGCGAGCCGCCCCGCGCACAGTCGCCCCCACCCGCGCCGAGCGCAGCCCCGGCGCCGTCACCGGCGGTCCCGGCGCCTTCCAACCCCACGGGAACGCGTGACCCCATGCCCCATGCTCTCGCACCCGCGCTCGAGGCCGAGCTCAAGGCCGTGCGCAGCGATCCGATCGAGGCGATCGGCTACGGCAAGAAGACCTATCGCCCCTACGAACCCGGCACCGGCGAGAACCTGATCGCCAGCGACGATCCGGCCGTGACACCGCGGCTGCTCGCCGAGGCCAAGGGCGGCGGTGATCGAGTCTATCGCCTGGCCGTCGTGCACCTGCTCGGGATGCGCGCCTCGAGCGATGTCGACGCGGCGCTGATCGCGTTGCTCGACGATCGCGACGTCGGCGCGACCGCCGCATACCTGCTCGGCCGGGCAGGCTTCAAGGGCTATCCCAGCCGGACGCGGGATGTCGCAGCGATCGTGGCGGCCCTGCGCCGGCACCTCGACGACGCCACGACCTTCGAGGATCCGTTCTACCGCCGCACGTTTCGCGTGCAGGACTTCGTCCTCGGTGCGCTGGCGCGGCTGATCGGCCCCGAGCGGTTCAAGATCACCGATCCACGGTTCGAGAACGACATCGGCTACGCGCTACCCTGGTGGAGCGACGCGGTCCGCGCGGAGCTCCTGACCCAGGTGCGAACGCGCTGATCTAGTCGAGCTCGAGCAGGTCGGCGACAGTCAGCTCGCGACCCGGCTCGGGCTCGTCGAGCTGATCCGGCAGCGCGCCGAGGCGCGCGGCCATCGGCGCCGCGACCACGCACTCGGGCTCGGCCGCGACGGCCTCGAGATCGCGGCGAGCCGCGCTCCAGCGCCGTCGCTCGGGCTCGTCGAGGCTGCGATCGCGCGCCCGGCGGTCGGCCTCGGCGATCGCCGCCCGGGCGATGTCGCGGATCAGCGCGAGCACTC
Source organism: Kofleriaceae bacterium (assembly GCA_041495365.1). Taxonomy (GTDB): domain Bacteria; phylum Myxococcota_A; class Polyangia; order Haliangiales; family Haliangiaceae; genus JABFXX01. Next base: position 12,766 of record JBGQCL010000052.1, read on the forward strand.
CGGCGCGAAGCGCATCGCGCAGCGCGAGGACCGCGGACGCCGCCGCGACGACGGACTCCGCGACGAGGTCGGGGTCGGCGGCCCGGCCGCGCACGGCGACGTCGCGCGCACGCTGCTCCAGCAGCGACAGCCGCCCGGCGTAGCCCGTGATCGTCGACGCGAACACGTTCCGGGTCGGCGCGCCGATCGAGGTGTCGTGCGCGAGGGTGTGATCGAGGCGGATCCGCATCGCGCGCGCGATCATCGCGTCGATCTGGCCGAGCGCGACGGCCAGCGCCGCGTCGCGCGCCTCGAGCTCGACGAGCGTGGCCGCACCGGGGAGCTCGGCGGCGAGCTGCTCGACGTACACGCCGGGGTCGGCCTCGAGCGCCACGATGCGCGCGAGCGAGCAGGCCTGATCCAGGAGGTGTTGCGCCGCAGTCACGGTCAGTCCTTTCGCACGGCAGTGACTATGCCACGCGGCGCGATCGCGTGCCCGCCCATCCCACACCGACGACACCCCATGCTCCGCCGATCGTCCGCACGACGCCGACCCGCGTGCGCCGCGTCTGGTCAACACGCGCGACCTCGCCGTCGCGACCTGGCGACGCCGATCCGAGCGGTCTTGAGAGGCCGTTCGATCGCATGGGCGAGACCGCCTCCTGGGCGCCTGGTACGTTGTCCGCATGGGCCGTGTCGCCGAACGCTCCCAGCTGACCGCCGCGGAGTACCTGGCGTGGGAGCGCCGGCAGCCGGTCAAGCACGAGTTCTTCCACGGCGATGTCTTCGCCATGGCAGGCGGGACGCCCAGGCACAACGCGCTCGGCGTCAGCATGAGTGCCGAGCTGCGCGCGATGCTGCGATCGCGCGGGTGCTCGGTCCTGTCCGACCAGTACCCTACGCAAGCTCCGCCGCTGGGACGAGGCCCGGGAGGAGATTCAGCGGGCCATCGAATGCAAGCAACCGTTCGGCCACGCGGCCGAGCCATGGACGTCGTGGGCCGTCCTCGCCGACATCGAGACCGGCGCGGGCCGCGCTGACCGCGCCGCACAAGCGAAAGTCCGGGCCCGCGACTGCTACCTCGTGTACCGGCGCGACGGCGGCGAGAACCACTACTCCGACGGTCGCATCGCCTTGGCCATGACGGAGCTGCTGCTCGCCGGCGACGTTGCGGGCGTCGTGGCGGAGCTGGATAGTCAGCTAGTACCTCGCCGCAGAGATTTTGATCGGTTGACCCCTGTGATGAAGCTCGTCGATTCTCGATCGATTCCCGGACCTTGCCAACCGGTCATCTTCTCTGCGGCGAGGTACTAGCACGCGGCGCGCCAGGCTCACGCCGCGCGCGACTCGTCGGAACTGCGGAACTTCACCGGAGCTCGCGCCGCGAAGGGCGATCTGCGCGGCGATGCGCGCCGGATCAGCGCGCCGATCGCGCCTGCCGGCGCTCGACCCGGCGCGAGGACGTCACCGTCGGTCGTAGGTCAGCGTCGCGCCCTCGACGAGGATCCCCACGTCGGCCAGCACCAGCTTCCCGGCGGCCAGGTCCACGCGGCCCACGACCGGCGCATTCCGCCAGCCCCACTGGACCTCGACATTCACACCGTCGCTGCGCCAGCGACCGTTCACCGAGCGCTGGCCGGTGTGGCGGAACGAGCTGAAGCGCTCCAGGGATTCGCTCACCTGACTGCGCGACGCGCCCCCTTCGGTCTTCTGGAAGCTCGCCGCGCCGTCGGGATAGAGCGTGACGTACTGCGAGATCACCATCGCGATCGAGGGGTCGACGTGGGACTCGGTGGCGGCCCACACGCCCGCGGCCGCCTGCATGGGGTCGTCGAGATCGATGCGCGCGAGGCTCTCGGTCTGGCCGTTGGCGGTGACCTGCAGACGATCGCCGTCGCTGGTCGCCGTCCCTTCGCCCCGGACACCGTCGGTCGAGCCGGCGAGGCGCAGCACGATCGGCCCGGTCCGGACCTCGCCCTGCAACCGGCCATCGGGGGAGGCCTGAAGCGTCACCGTCACCGCGCCCACCGGCGTGCTCGCGTCATATATCCCCGTCAGGTCCATGCCGGCTCTCCCGGCCTTCATCATGTGCGCCGAGCACGTCGAAGCTCAAGCCCGCGCACTCAAGGCGTTCGAGTAGCCCCGCCGACGGCTGACGCGAGCGATCCGGCGGCGGCGAGCGTCGATGTCGGCGGCATCGCGGCCGACGCCTCCGTGCTTGCCGCTTGCCCCGGGAGCACTCCGACGATAGTGTCTGCGGGATGGCAGCGTTGCGTTGCGGTGCACGAATGGCGATCGAGATCGGTGGGGTTGGCTTCGCGATCGGTGCGCTGGCCGCGTGCCCCGGCCCCGATGACACCTCGCTGCCTCCCCCGAGCGTGATCCCGAAGGGGCCGTGTGGTCTGCCGGGCTCCGTCGTCTGGGAGGCACGTGGCCCGACCCGGGTCCCGGGCGGATCGACCCATCCGGACATCTCCTGGATGAAGCTGCCGGTCGGATTCTGCGCCCATGCCTACGCCACACTGCCTCACGTCCGCCAGGTCAAGGTCGCCCCGAGCGGGGAGCTGTTCGCTGCGTCGCCCAGCCAGGTCACGGCCGGCGGCGGCGGCAGCGGCCTCGGGGCGATCGTGGTGCTCCCGGACGACGATCACGACGGGTCGAGCGACGGTGTGCTCCGGTTCGTCGATCCGGTCGCCGAGACCCAGGGCATGGCGTTCTCGCCGGACGGCTTCTTCTACTACCAGGACGCGGCGGCGGTGATGCGGCTGCCGTATCGCCCCGGCGACCGCGCGCCGTCGAGCTCGGCGGCGATGACGGTCAACCTGGCGACGGTGGTCCCCGCGCAACCCACGCTGCACTGGCCGAAGGCGCTGGACGTGGCGGATGATGGCAGCCTCTACGTGATGAACGGTGGCGAACAGGGCGACCGCTGCGAGTCACCCCTGCCCGTGCGCGGCGCGATCGTCCATGTCGCGTCGCCGGCCGGCGCCAGCCCGGTCGCGACGGTCGTCGCGAAGGGGTTCCGCAACCCGATCGCGGTCCGCTGCAATCCGGGCAAGGGACGGTGCTTCGCGCTCGAGCTCGCCAAGGATGGCTCGGGCGACGAAGGCGGGCGGGAGAAGCTCGTGCCGGTGCGCGACGGCGCGAACGACGACTGGGGATTTCCGTGCTGTGCCACGAAGGGCACCCCGTACCCGGATCTCTCCGGCCCGACGCCCGACTGCAGTGGAGTCACGGAAGAGACCGACGGCTTCATCATCGGCAACACGCCATTCGGGCTCGAGTTCGCACCGAGCACCTGGCCGGCCCCGTTCCAGAGCGCGGCGATCGTCGCGCTGCATGGTCGGGTGGGAGACTATGCAGGCGCTCGCGTGATCGCGATCCCGACCGACGCGGCGACCGGCGAGCCGATCAAGGCGTCGAACCTCCCGGGGAGCGGTGGCTTCCTCGAGCTCGCGTCGGGCTGGGATGACGGCCGGCAAGATCACGGGCGCCCCGCGGCGGTGGGGTTCGCGGCCGACGGGCGGCTGTTCCTCGGCGACGACATCGCCGGGTTGATCGTCTGGATCGCGCCGGTCGCGCCCTGAGCCGGCCGGTCGCCACGGACCCGGCGCTGCCGCGGTCGGTCAGAGTCCGGCCTTCGCGCGCTTGGCCTTGATGCGCTCGAAGCTCCGGGCCTTGTCGGCGACGAATCGCACGTGCTTGCCGCGCCCGCATTCCTCGATCGGGTCGCGAACCGAGAACTCGAACGTCACCCGGCGCTTGTCGACGTCGACGATCCGGACGTCGATCGTGACCTCGAGCCCGGGCGGCGTGGCGGCGAGGTGGTCGATCGAGACATGGGCGCCGACCGAGTCCTCGCCCTCGTCGAGGTGCTCGAGGAGAAAGTCGCGGCACGCCTGCTCGACGTCGAGCACCATCCGCGGCGTCGCGTAGACCATGCCTTCCTTGCCCATGAAGCCGATGCAGCGGTCCTCGTCCACCAGGATGCGCTTGGTTGAGACGAGACCGGCCTGGAGGGTGCTTTTCATGGAGCCATTGTCCTTCAATCCATCGAGCTATGGCCCGTTGCCGGACGGCGGCGCGGGCGCCGGCGCGGGGTTCTCGACCCGGGTCAGACCCTTGCCGAGCACCCAGGTCTTGTTGTAGGCGCCCTTCGGTGTGCCGGCCTGGATGCGCTGGTTGGCCTTCGCGAGCTCCTCGTCGATCAGCACCTCGAAGTTCTCGATCGGCATCGCGCCGGACATGTAGCGGCCGTTGATGAAGAAGCTCGGCGTCGCGGCGACGGCGAACCCGGCCAGCTCGCGCAGGTCGGCGTGCACCTCGGCTTCACAGCTGCGCATGTCGGCCTTGAACCGATCGAGCTTGAGCTTCGCGTCGCGCGCGAACCCGACTGCCACGGTGCAGCCCTCGGTACCGCCAGTCCCGGGCGGCGAGCTGATCGCGCGGCGCCCCCGCGGTGAGCGCGCGGACGCGGTCGGGCCGTCAGTCGCCGATGGTCTGCGCGCACATCGCGCCACCGCCACCCCCACCGCCCCCACCGCCGCCGGTGCCGCCGACCTGGACGACCGTGCCGCTGATCTGACCGGCGGCGAGCATGGCCGTGCAGCCGCCGGACACCGGGTGGCGGTTGCTGTCGAGCTCGACGAAGCCGATGTTGCTCAGCGTCGCCGTGAGCGTCCCGCCGTTGCCGCCGATCGAGGTGATGTTCACGGTGCCGGTGGTCGCGAAGTACTCCTTGGCGTCGGTCGCGCCCTTGTCGCCGAGGCCGCGCACGCACACGCCGCAGGTCGCCGGGTTGGTCTCGACCGGGAACGTGCCGGTCTGCACCGTGCCGGCGGCGAACGCACCGAGCTTGTCGTAGAGCTCGATCTGCACGTAGCTCATGGTCGAGCCCGGCAGGGTGGCGAACGCCCGGTACCAGTGCTGCATCCCCATCGACATCGGGTAGTTGCACATCTGGGTCTGGGCCGCCGATAGCGCCCCCGCGTCCGCGGTGGTCTTCGGCATCGGGCAGATCCCCTGCGTCATGCCGCCGTCGGGGCCGGGCATGTCGTCACCGCCGGCAGGAGTACCTGCCGAGCAACCCACGGAGACACAGGCGAGGAGCAGGAAATGGCGCATGCGCCACACACGAGCAACAGTCATGCCCCGCGCAACCCGCCGGGACCGAGTTACAGGCCTGTGATCGCGGGGATCCAGGTGGGGTGTCCCATCCCAGCCGGATCCCCGTACACTCGGCCGATGCGACCGCCTCGCCCACCCCGCGACCCCCAGCGCGGTAACTCGCTGGTGCTGGCGCTGATCGTGATGTCGGCGCTCGCGACGCTGGGCAGCCTCACGGTGGTCAGCATGCAGTCGAACATCCAGATGTCGACCAACGACCGCGCCCAGGCGATCGCGCTGTACGCGGCCGAGAGCGGCGCCGCGGTCACGATGGCAGCGCTGCGGAACCTGTTCGATCCCGCCCCGAACCCCGGCTGGACCGCCTGGAGCGCCTACCTCACCGCGCGCAACACCCCTCCGTTTCCGGCGATCACGCCGCTGGTCCCCAGCAGCGGCGTGAGACCCGGGGACCCCTCCGGCCGCAACCTGTTCGATCCTGACCAGAACGCCTGGTACGAGATCCAGCTGCTCAACAATCGCGACGATCCGAGCTTCGGCGCCGGCACCGGCACCAACGAGACCGACGGCATCGTCATCATCCGCTCGACGGGCCACGGCCCGCAGGGCAGCCTGGCGATCATCGAGTGGACGGTCCAGCGGGTCGGGTACTGGGGAAGCGTCGCGCCCGGTGCCACGTGGCCTCCCGTCGGCCCCAATTTCTTGCTGTTCCCACCAACGCCAGCCCCCTATCCTCCGTCGCTGGTGGGTGGCTGGGACAGCTGGGTGCCGCACGTGAACAACATCTATGGCGTCGGCCCTGCCTCGTTCTACAACGTCGGCTTGGTCCTGCTCGGCTGGCACATCGTGTCGCTGTAGGCAGCCGCTACAGCAGGCGGACCGGGAAGAACAAGAACCCGGTCTCGATCATCCCACCGATCACCGCGACCCGGATGGTCTGGCCGGTCAGCCGCGCCGCCGGCGGAGGATCCTGGCCGCGGCACGCCGCGAGGGCGACCAGCGCCGTCAGCGCGGCGCGCGCTACTCCCATGTGCCCTGCATCATCAGCGAGATCACGCGGCCGGCGGTGTGGTAGCCGGCGCGGGTCTGCGGCCGGACGTCGGTGAGGTCGTCGACGTTGAGCACCGCGAGGTACTGCCCGGTGACCTGTGCCGCCAGGTTGGCCTGCAGCGTGGCGTAGCCGTCGACCTGCGCGCCCTGATCGATCGACTTGCCGAAGTACACGACGCGCGCGAGCGCCGAGTACCTGGCGTCGGGGCGGACCTGGACCCAGCCGTCCCAGCGGTTGTGGGGCAGCCGGTTGAGCGGATCGTCGTGCGACACGCCGCCGGGATCGACCGAGCGCGCGCGCACGTACGCGTAGCCACCGCCGAGCTCCAGCATGCGGATCGGCGTCACCCGGGCCAGCGCGTCGCCGCCCCAGAAGTCGATCGTGCCGAGGTTCACCAGCTTGCCCATGTCCATCGGGTTGGGCGACGTCGTGATCGTGCCGTTCGAGTGCTTGTAGTACGGCGCGAGCTCCAGGTGCAGGCGATCCGCGATGTGCAGGGCCGCGCGCAGCTCGGCGTGCGCGGTCTGCTCGGGCGCGAGGTCGGGGTTGCCGCCGACGGTCTCGAACCGCTCGCGCAGGCTCGGCACCCGGCCCTTGTACGCGCCGGTCGCCGTGAGCTCCAGGTCTTCGATCGGCCGGTACTTCGCCACCGCCTTGGCCTCGGGCCAGGGCCGGGCGCCGATCCCGAATGGCACCGCGACGCCGGCCGACAGATCGGCGCGGAACCGGTGGTGCTCGTACTGCAGATCGGCCGCGGGCTCGACGAGCGTCGTGTCGCCGCGCACCGTGTGGTTCATGATGTCCGACACCGCCGCCTTGTCGAAGTCGACGGTGGCCGACACCGCCCACCGGAAGTCGCGCAGGAACGGCTGGGTCACCAGCACCATCGCGCTGCTGCGCAGCGCCTTGAGGTTCTCGACCTGCGCGGCGCTGGTCAGCGTCGGATCGAGGTAGAACCGCGACATCCGTTCGAGGTACTGGGTCGAGATCTCGCCCTGGACCTGCAGCGTGCCGATCCGGTCGTCGGCCTTGACCGACGCGCGCGCGCTCGTCTCGCGATCGATCAGCAGGATCGTGCTGCGCTGCAGGACGTCGCTCGGCGGTGACAGGTAGTGACGATCGTCGAGGAAGCCGTCGGCGGCGATCCGGAGATCCCCGTCGCGGTACTCCAGCCGGCCGGAGCCGGTCGCGGCGTAGCGGTGATCGGCGAGCGTCGCGTCACCGGGCAGGTCGAAGTCGTGCGCGCCGCCCAGGCCGGACGCCGACAGCCGCAGCGCGAGGTGCCTGGCCAGCGGGAGCCGCGCGGTGGCGGTGGCGCCCAGGATGGGCAGCGAGCTGCCGGTGACCCGGCCGATCACCAGCTGCGGGCCGATCGCGTCGCGGGTGTGGACCTCGATCACCCCACCGGGGCCGCCCGGCCCGTCGATCGGCGACTGCGGCGTGGTCGCGACCCGGATCTGCACGATGTCGGTGATCGGGATCGACGAGACGTCGAACGTGCCGTAGTACGGGTCGCTCACCACCACGCCGTCGACCAGGATGGTGACGTCGCCCTTGCGCGCGCCGCGGATGTCGATGTTGTAGCCGCCGCGGCCGGCGTCGCGCACGTTGATCTCGGGCAGCAGCGCGAGCGCGGTGGCGAGGTCGGTCGCGCCGCGCGCCGCGAGCTCGGCGCCGGTCAGCCGGACCTCGGTGTCGCGATCGAACGGCTTGTCGGGCCGCTCGTCGAAGATCTCGATGGCCTCGCCCTCGGCGACCCGGGCCAGCGCGGCGTCGCTGACCCCGGCCGGGCTCGCAGGCGCCGCCGGCGCGATCGATGCGCCGGGGGCGGCCGCCGCGGCGGGGGTGGCCGGCGCGGGCTCGCCGGGCGGGGCGGCCGGCACGGGCGCACCGGGGTCGGCCGGATCGGCCTGCGCGGTGCGCGGGGGGACTGGCCCGTCCGCGTGGGCGGTGTATCCCCAGAGCAGCGCCGACGCTGCCATCCAGATCACATAGTTGCGAAGGCGGATCATCGCATCCCATCCCGGCAGCAAGACCTCGGCCGTCGATGTTGCAGCGACGTTACCGCGACTCGCGGGCCGGTTCGAGCGCGAGCTATGCCGGTGACGCCAGGACGTCCTCGGCCGAGGTCGCCGTGACGGCGCGCGCGAGCCACCGGTCGAGGGTCGCGGGATCCTGGCAGGCTTCGATCCGCGCGCGGACGGAGGCCGGCACCGCGATCCTACGCGCCGCCAGCACCGCCAGCACCGCTGCCACCTTGGCGGCGGCCTCGCCCTCGGCGCGTCCCTCGGCGCGTCCCTCGGCGCGTCCCTCGCGCCACCGGGCCTCTGCCAGCTCCTGTGCCTGGTGGATCTCGTCGATCACCCGGCGATACGCATCGAGCTCCCCTTGCGTGAACGTCGCCTTGTTCGCGAGCTCGAGGGCCCGGCGATACGGACCGGCGCCCAGGTCTGCCGGGATCTCGGTCAGCTCGCGGGCGTGCGCGAACAGCCACCCCCATAGCTCCGCGCCGGGCTCCGTGGGCCGCTCGCGCGGCAGCTTGGGGAGCTCCAGAAACACGTACTGGACCTGCAGCAGCCCGTGGTTGCCCGACTTGCGCTCGGTCATGTTCCATCGGCTCAGCATCGGCACCAGCGGCACGCCCTGTACCCGCTGCTCGGCGTCCGGCCACAGCTCGAAGTCACAGATCGAGATGGCGACCACGTCGGTCAGCTGGACGTAGCGCTCGGACTCCTGGAGCTGGCCCGCGTACGCCTTGCACGCGTTGTAGACCACGCGGTTGATGAAGCCATCCACGTGCACCAGCTGCATCTCGACCACGAAGGTCGTGCCGCTGCGGTCCCGGCACCGGACGTCGAGGATCGACAGCTTGGCGCCGGCGGCGAGGGGGAGCTGCTCGCTCGGCAGGTACTCGATGACCTCGATCGTCCGAACGCCCGAGCGCTCGAGCAGATCGTTGAGCAGGCTGCACAGGAGGTCGGCGTGAGTCGCAAAGATCCGCCGGAAGACGAAGTCGTTTTTCATGTCTGCGAACGCCACATCTGCTCCTTGCCAGAGCCCGGCAGCGAGCGCAAGCGAGTGCCGGTCTCGCCAGGCTAATTGCCCGTGCCGGTGGACGATTCTCGAAGCTTCGGTCCCGCGCGGCCTATCGAGACTGCGCGGCCGGGCGACCGGCTCCCAGTCGCCGAGCTCGTCGAGCCAGACCTGGGATCGGCCGTCGAACGCGACCCGGATCGACGCCGGATCGGTGGCGAGCTCGCGCGGCGCGAACCACAGCGCGCGGCGCAGGACGATCATCGCGGAGCGAGCATCGAGCGCACGGGCGTAGTCGTGCCAGTCGGCGAGCGTTCGCCCTGCACGGCAGCACACTCAGAACTGGAAATAGATGAACGGCACGATCTTGGTGTGGCCGAGCTCGCGCAGCACCAGCGCGGCACCGGCGAGCACCGCGCCCTGGGCCCACGCCGGCAGCGCGACGAACCGGCGGCGCAGCCAGGCAAAGCTGGCATCGCCCCACAGGTGACAGGCGAAGCCCGCCGCGAGCGCCGTCGCAACGATCGGGACGACGTTGGCGTGGTCGGTCTCGACCCGCGCGATCTGGCGCAGCACGGCGAGCGCGTTGTCGAACGAGGTCGCGCGGAAGAAGATCCATGCCAGGCAGACGTAGTGAAACACCAGCACCACCGACAGCGCGCGGCGCGCGCGGGCCGCAAGCCGCGCCCGCAGCTCGCCGGGGCCGCGCTCGACGGCGTCGGCCGCGATGCCGAGCGCCCAGGACAGGCCGAGCAGCGGGATCCAGGTCCAGGGCGGCGCCCACGCCAGCGCGGCGAGGAAGCCGGCGCCGGCGGCGCACATCGCCAGGCGGAGCAACTCGGGCGCCCACGGCCGCAGCGCGACGCCCGTCGCGAGGCCGGGCCGCACGGGATCGCGGCGAAACAGCGAGCGCCACGGCAGACCCTCGTCGGCGACCAGCGCCGCCGCATCGACCCGCGCCGGCTGCTCGCGCGACAGCCACGCCGTCAGCACCGCCCACAGGGGGGTGAGGCACAGCCACAGGGCGACGAGCTGCGGCCACGTGCCGGCGCCGGACAGCACGGTCCGCTGCAGCGCCAGGCCGATCGCGGCGATCGCCAGGCAGCTCGCCAGCAGGCCGCGCGCCTTGCGGCCGTTCCTCGTCCCGGCCTCCGTCCCGGCGCGGCGCTGGAAGTAGCGCGTGACCGCGAGCCCGAAGCCGTGCAGCGCGCCCCACACGACGAACGCCCAGCTCGCGCCGTGCCACAGGCCGCCGAGCAGCATGGTCAGGATGAGGTTGAGGTAGGTCCGCCACGGAGCGCCCTGGCTGCCGCCGAGCGTGATGTACAGGTAGTCGCGCAGCCAGGTCGACAGGCTGATGTGCCAGCGCCGCCAGAACTCCTGGAGGTTCGCCGAGCGATACGGCGTGCGGAAGTTCTCGGGCAGCGTGAAGCCCAGGACCTGCGCCGAGCCGATCGCGATGTCGGAGTACGCCGAGAAGTCGAGGTAGATCTGCAGCGCATAGCCATACACGCCGGCGACCACCTCGACCGCCGAGAAGTGCTCGGGCGCCTCGAACACGCGGTCGACCAGAGCGAGCGCGAGGGTGTCGGCGAGCGCGATCTTCTTGAACAGCCCGACGACGATGCGGAACAGCCCTGCGGTCGCCGCCTCGAGCTCGAGCGCCGGCAGCTCGGCGAGCTGCGGCAGCAGGTCCTGCGCGCGCACGATCGGGCCGGCGACCAGCTGCGGAAAGAACAGCACGAAGGTCGCGAACGCGATCACCGAGCGGGTCGCGCGCAGCTGGCGGCGGTAGACGTCGATCGTGTACGACAGCGACTGGAAGGTGTGGAACGAGATCCCGGCGGGCAGGATCAGGTGGAGCCGGGGGACGTCGAGGTGGAGCACGTCCTGGGCGAAGAAGTCGGCGTACTTGAAGAACACCAGGACGCCGAGGTTGGAGCACAGGCTGAGGATCACCAGCGCGCGCCGCGCCGCCGGCGACTGGGTGCGCTCGATCCAGATCCCGAGGTAGTAGTCGAGCGCGATCGTGCCGAGCAGCAGCGCGAGCAGGTAGCGGTATGGACCCGGCATCGACGCCGCCCACGCGTGGTAGAACAGCGCCGACGCGACGAACAGGATCACGATCCGGCCGAGCGGCCGGTGCGCGGGCTCGCGGGTCGCGCCGATGCCGACCCCGAGCACCGCGAGCACCGCGAGGTGGCCGTGCGAGGCGATCGCGGCGGTCGTCGGATCGAGCGCGTCGGCCCGCCAGGCCAGCGCGACGGTCGCGCCGACCGCGGCGAGCACGGCGACGATGCCGCGCGCGATCCACGCCTGGCCGGCGTCCGAGGCGATCCAGCCCGCCGCGCGCCGGCCGGTCGCCAGCGCGGCGAGCAGCACCGCGCCGCCGATCGCCCAGTGCATGGCTAGCGTGTCGAACCCGGCGGCCCCCACGCCGCCCGCGAGGCGCAGCAGCACGCCGCCGATCGGATCCCACAGCGCGTCGGGGTCCTTGGCGACCAGCGAGAACACCGCGTCGCCGAGCAGCACCATCACGCAGATCCGCGCCCACGCCATGGCCGGTCCGCCCCAGCGCGCCAGCGCGTACAGGAAGAACACCGCGATCAGGAACAGCGGGTAATCGGGGCTGGAGAACAGCATCTCGTCAGGGGCCAGGGGGTCAGATCATCGGCCATTGTCAGGAGCCGGGGCACCGGGAGACGCGGCGTCGGACGGCGGCGCCGGCGGCGGGGCGACCAGCGGCGGGGTCGGCGGCAGATCGTGCAGCTTGCGCCAGCGGGCGTACTCGGCGAGCACCGCCGCGGACAGCGCGTCCGCCCACAGCTGGTAGCCGGCGTCGGTCAGGTGGACGTGGTCCTTGTAGGCGAGCCTGGGCTCGGTGACGAACCACGCGTGCATGTGATCGGCGCCGCCCATCGCGGCGAACGTATCGAAGAACGCGGCGCGGTTGCGCACCGCCGCGGCGTGCTCGACCGCGATGATCTCGGCGAGCACGTGCGGGGTGTGCCACTCGCACTCGGGGATCACCGGCGCGTCGGGGTGCAGCGGATCGGGCTTCATCCGGTCGCACTGCTTGCCGGCCTCGCGGGTCGCCATGTCGGGCGGACCGAGCACCAGCACGGCCGCGGTCGGCGCCGCCGCGCGGATCCGCAGGATGGTCTCGTCGAAGTAGCGCGCCATCGCCTCGAGATCGAGATCCTTGTCGTCGGCCTCGTTGGTCCCGTACTGCAGCACGACCAGGCGCGGATCGCGGCTCGCCAGCTGGTCGCCGATCACCGACCAGTCCCACGACCGGAGGCTGCCGAGCCGGCGGCCGACCACGCCGAGCGAGTCGACGATCACGCCCGGCCGCAGCCGCTCCAGGACGACACCGAACAGGTCGATCGGGCCGCCACCGCCGTGCTGCAGGGTCAGCCGGTGCGGGCCGTCGGTCACCGGGATCACCTGGCGCGCGGGGTGCGGCGGCTCGATCGCCTGGGTCCTGGTCTTGAGCGGCTGCCAGGGCTGGTCGTCGACCCGGTAGCGCAGCAGGCCATGATCGGGCGCGGCGTAGTACAGGATCTCGAACTGGCCGACCCGGGTCCCGGCCGGGCAGTCGCTGCAGGTCTCGACCCACAGCTCGGCGCCCTTGCGCTCGCCGTGGACCCGGAGCCCGGCGAGCCCGTACGGCTCGGGGTCGCCCTTGTGGCCGCCTACGGCGGCCTTCCACTTGCCGGTCGTCCCGTAGCGCACGTCGCGCTGGTAGTAGTGCCGGGTCGGCGGGCGCCCGGCGGCGACCAGGCCGCGCCCGGCATCGCCGAACTTGCTCTGCAGCGTGATCCGGAGCCGCGAGGTCAGCGAGTCGCCGGCGGTGTGCGAGTCGCCGAAGAACAGCCACAGCACGCGCGACGCCGGGTCGGCCGGACCGCGGCCGCGATCGTCGTGCGCGCGCTCGGCGGCGGCGAGCCCGACGAACAGCGGAACGAGGCTGCCGGGCGGCGCGTCGAGGTAGCCGACGGGCGCGGCGGCGGAGGGCAGTGCGGCGCGGGCGTCGCCGGGCGGCGCGGCGGGCGGCGCGACCGCGGTGTCGGCCGGCCCGTGCGGCGGGGGCGGGTGCGGGGCGCCCAGCAGCCGATGCCGCTCCCCATCACAGCCGCTGCCACACCCCGCGAGCGCGCACATCGCGAAGGCCAGGCTAGTGCGATGCATACTTCTGGTAGCCGGCCACCAGCGTCCGGAACAGACCATCGGCCAGCGCGTCGGCACCCTTGTGCGACAGGTGCTGGAAGTCGGTGCCGACCATGCCCTTGCGGAACCATCTCGCGGCCGAGCCCTGGCCGCCCATCCAGCCGTAGGTCGAGTAGAACGCGCAGCCTGCCTCGTGCGCCGCCGTGCGCTGCGCGCTGATCAGCATCGGCATCACCGGGCGCGACACGTACGTGCCGTCCCGGGCCTCGGCCTGATCGGTGGGCGACACCACCAGGCAGCTCGCCTCCGGGACCGCCGCGCGGACCTGGGCCAGGAGCTTGCCGTAGCGGGTCGCGTAGTCCCGGGTGTCCCGATCGCCGGGATTGAGCCACTCGGCCTCGTTGGCGCCGATCATGAGCATCACGAGGTCGGCGCCGCGATGCTTGAGCTCGGACTGGAAGTGCTCGGCCTTGTTGGCGTCGAAGCTCTTGAGGTTGACGCTGACCACGCCGAGGTTGTCGACCACCGCGCCACCGGCGTTCTCCAGCGACACGCCGAACAGCCGGACCTTGCCGCGCGCCGCGAGGTCGAACTTCTGGGCGCCGGCCGCGACGCTCGCGGTGGCGAACCCCGGCTGCCTGGCGGGACCCCGGGTGTCGACCGTGGCCAGCGGCTTGCCGTCGGCGGTGATCGCCACGCTGCCGCCGCGCGGCTGCGCCAGGTAATACAGCTCGACCTGCGACGCGGTGCCGGTGACCAGCTTGATCGTGGCGCGGCCGCCGTCGGTCTCGGCGGTGCTGCCCCCGACGCCGTACATCCCGTCGGGGATCACCGCGGCCGTGATCGCGTGGACGCTCCAGGCGCCGCCCTGCGCCCGCGTGATCGCCTCGTGGCCGCAGAACCGGTGCGGCGGGACGACGTAGACGAAGCCCGGGCCGCCGTTGCCGAGATCCTCCTGGAGCCGCGCGCGCAGCCCGGCGGGGACGGCGTCGGTCGCGATCACCGAGTCGCCGTACCACGACACCCGCAGCGCGCGCCCGAGCTTGCCGCGCTTGGCCTCGCGGGCCGCGCGGTAGAACGCGTCCATCGCCCAGCGCTTGCACTCCTCCGGCCTGCCGTCGAGGCAATGGTCCTCGAGCGCGAGGATCCTGGAGCGATCGGCGGCGACGATCGTGCCCGGCGGGTTGTCGACCTCGATGTGGAGCCCGCCGGCCGCCGGGCGCGGCGCCGGGGCGCCGGACGCCTGCGCGGGCTCGGCGGGCTCGGCCTCCGCCACGTCGATCGGCCGGGCCGCGAACACCGGACCGGCGCCAGAGGGTGCGGCGGGCGCCGGCTCGCGGCGCGCGCGGAACCGATCGGCGATCGCGTCGACGCCGCCGTCCAGCACGCACAGCGCAGCGATCAGACAGCCGCAGAACCACAGGAGCACCGGCGCGATGGTCCAGCTGCGATCGGACGCCGACATCGGCTGACGAAGGTAAGCGAACCCGGCGGGGAGTCAAGGGAGGTCACGGACACCACCGCCGGCGATCCGGGGGGAGCTCGGCGTCGGCTCGCGGGGATCGCACCGCGGGCGCCGGCCGGTGGCAAACCGGGGCGAACCGCCCGGGATCGGTGGAATCGCCGTGTAGACAACACGGCGCCGGCGTATCCTGCCGGCGATGCGTCCGGAGCTGGAGGACACGCTCGCCGCGCCGCGATCGGCGCCGGGCGCCCCGAGCGATCCGCGCGCCCCGAGCGATCCGCGCGCTCCGACCGCACCGAGCCCCCCGGGCCCCGGCGCGATCTCGCGCACCGCGACCTCGCCGGGCTCCGGCGGCGCGCGCGATCCAGCCGGCGATCGAGCCTCCGGCGCCGACCTCGCCGCCGGCCAGCAGCTCGGCCACTTCCGGATCGACAAGCCGCTCGGCGCGGGCGGCATGGGCGAGGTCTACCTCGCCACCGATCTCGCCCTCGACCGGCCGGTCGCGATCAAGGTGCTGCCCGCGGCACTTGCCCGCGATCCGACGCGCCGCGATCGCCTGATCCGCGAGGCCCGCGCCCAGGCCCGGGTCAGCCACCCCAACGTCGGCCACATCTACTTCATCGGTGAGGAGCCTGGGGGGGAGACCGGGCGGGCGGCCGGGCGGCTGTACTTCGCGATGGAGTTCGTCGCCGGCGAGACCGTTGCCGCCCGGATCACACGCGGGCCGGTCAGCGTCGAGGACGCGCTGACGATCATCCGGTCGGCCGCGCTCGGGCTGCGCGAGGCCCAGCGCTCGGGCATCACCCACCGCGACATCAAGCCGTCGAACCTGATGATCGACAGCCACGGCATGGTCAAGGTGCTCGACTTCGGGCTCGCCGCCGGGGAGCCCGGCTCCGTCGGCACCGGCCCGGTGGCGCAGACCTCGCTCGCCGGGACGCCGCTGTACATGGCGCCCGAGCAGGCGCGCGGCGAGCCGGTCGACTTCCACGCCGACATCTACGCGCTCGGCGCCACGCTGTTCCACCTGGTGTCGGGCCGGCCGCCGTTCGAGGCCGACACGCTCGACGCGCTGCTGTCCAAGCACGCCAGCGCCGAACGGCCGCAGCTGCCGCGCCGCGCCGGCACGCCGCGCACGACGATCGCGGCGATCGACGCGCTGATCGCGCGGATGATGGCGCCGTCGCCCGCCCACCGGTTCGCGAGCTACGACGAGCTGATCCACGCGATCGAGCTGAGCTCGGTCGATCACATGCGGCCGGCCGGGTTCTGGGTCCGCTCGATGGCGGCGCTGGTCGATCTGCTCGCGACCCTGGCGGTCGCCGGTGCGCTGTTCGGGCTGGTCGTGCTCGCCGTCCAGGGCCGGACGCACGGCAACGTCGACCTCAACGCGCTCATCTTCCTGGCCTACCTGCTCGGCACGACCGCGCTCGTGGCGCGCACCGGCCGGACGCCCGGGAAGTGGCTGTTCGAGCTCGAGGTCGTCGACACCGCGACCGGCCAGCGCCCGTCGCTGCGCCGCGCCGCGATCCGCGCGGTCGTGCCGATCGCGCTGCCGCTCGCCGGAGCGCTGGTCAACTGGGGCTTGCGCCTGGCGGGCCACAAGCGCAGCGGCGTGGCCGAGATCGTCCAGATCTT
Organism: Kofleriaceae bacterium; assembly: GCA_041495365.1. Taxonomy (GTDB): domain Bacteria; phylum Myxococcota_A; class Polyangia; order Haliangiales; family Haliangiaceae; genus JABFXX01. Next base: position 29,226 of record JBGQCL010000052.1, read on the forward strand.
GTCGTCGTGCGCCCCGCCGTTCGCCCTGCTGTGGGCGTCGCTGCGCTCGCACGGCAAGCTGACGATCTGGGACCGGCTGAGCGGCACGATGGTGCGCTACCGCACGCGGCGCACCACGGCGATCTAGCATTTGCTACGATGACCCCGGTGCCGACGCTCTACTGTGGCCCTGGCTGTGGCCTCGGCGGTGGCCTCGCCGTGGTGTCGCTGGTGGGCTGGCTCGCAGCGTGTCAGCCGATGATCGAGCCGGGCGCGCCGCGCGGCGCCGCGGAGCTCGACCCGGGCGAGCGCCGGATCGCCGGCCGGCTCGATGGCCGGGCGATCGAGATCGCGTTCGACGGCGGCCAGCTCGAGTTCGAGCTGTACCGCGACGGTGGCCGGATCGAGCAGGTCGTGCGCAACCGCTACGCGGTGGCGGTGACCCTGCACTGGTCGATCGGCGCGCTCGACAACCTCGAGGCGAGCTCGCCGCTCGAGGGCACGACCGTGCTGCCGCCGGCGCGCGCGCCACTCGGCCCGGGCGAGCCGGTCGTGCTCGCCGAGCTGTCGCAGATCGAGCCCGACGCGCGCTACCACCGCGAGCTGGTGTACAGCGCGCGGTTCGGCGATCCGCGGGCGCGGCCGCGGCCGTACGTCTACGCCCTGCCCTACCCGCACGGCCGGACCTTCGCGGTGCTGCAGGGCTTCCACGGCGAGTTCTCGCACCGCGGCTCCAACGAGTACGCGGTCGACTTCAACTGCCCGGTCGCGACCCCGGTGACCGCGGCGCGCCCCGGGATCGTGGTCGCGGTCAACGCCAGCGCACAGGGCTCGGGCACCACCCCGGAGTTCCTCGAGGACCGGCGCACCAACTTCGTGCTGATCCTGCACAGCGACGGCACGATCGGCGAGTACATGCACCTGGCGCCGAGCGGCGTCGAGGTCACGCCGGGCCAGACGGTGCGGCGCGGCCAGGAGCTCGGGCTGTCCGGCAACACCGGGTTCTCGTCGACGCCACACCTGCACTTTCAGGTGATGACCGCGGCGGACGACGGCGTCGCCAAGCGATCGTTCCCGTTCGAGCTCGCGGTCGCGCCGAACCGCACCTCGCCGCCGGTCCTGGGCCAGCGCTACTCGGCGTGGGAATAGCCGGGCGTCCGCCCTGGCGGGACCGAGCGCTGGCGAGGAACTCGCAGCGGGCACGAACGTGAGCCATGGCTGGCGGTTGCGCGGCCGATCGCCGGCCGGCCGCACGTGCCGTCTCCGAGCTCCTGGTACGGAAAACCTTCACCGCGCGGAGCCTGCATCACAGTTCGCGCGTTCGATCAGGAACCGGCCATGAGGCCGGATGGCGGTGGAGCGAAGCATTTTGCACACACGTTTCTTGAAACCGCGGCGTGCGACTCCGACACCGTGCGATCCGTCGCCGGGAATGCGCGCTGACGCTCACTGCGGCCGAGCCTGGTGACCGGTCTGATGATAAACTGCCCACGTGATGTGCCCGGTGTGTCGCCAGCGCCCTGCCGAAGTTGGGGTGCTGTGCGAAGAATGTCGTGACGAGCTGTCCAGTCCGATCAAGATCATGCCCGAGCAGATCCAGCTGCACGGCGCGCGGCCCACGATGGCGGCGCTGATCGATATCTGGGGGCGGCCGCACCGCCTCGACCCGCGGACGCTGATCGGCCGCCAGGTCGACGGCCAGGGTCTGGCGATCCTCGAGCCGTCGGTGTCTCGCCACCACGCCCACCTGACCCTGGACAACGACGAGTGGACCGTGCGCGACCTCGGCTCGGCCAACGGCACGTTCCTGGACGACAAGCTGATCTCGACGCCGGTCGGTGTGCACGAGGGCGACCGGGTCCGGTTCGGCCACATCGCGTTCTACTTCGTCGAGGACGTCGCGCGGCTGCCGCCGCCGCGGCTCGGCCGCACGATGACCGCGACGATCCGGCCCATCGATCGCAGCGAGATTCGCGACGCTCCGACGTTCCCGATCGAGCCGCTCGCCGAGGAGGACCGCACCGACATCGGCCTGCCCGTGATGTCGTTCAGGATGCACGAGCCGACCGGCGGCGGCGGCGGGCTGATCGAGGTCAACGGCAAGCAGGTCCAGCTCACCACCACGCAGTTCGAGCTGATGGTGCTGATGATCAAGCGCATGGCCGGCGAGCTCCACCAGCCCGAGCTGGTCCGCGGCTTCGTCCGGTCCTCGGAGCTGATCGCCGACCTGTCGTGGGACACCCGCGAGCCGAGCGAGAACCACGTCAAGCAGCTGGTCCGCCGGGTCCGCCGGGCGCTGATCAAGTCCGAGATCGGCGACCTGATCGAGTCCCGGCATCGCTTCGGCTACCGCCTGCGCGCGATCCCGCGCGAGTAGCGACGCGCCGGCGGCTTTCCCGCCCCCTCCTTGCGCGCGCGGCAGAGCCGCGCAAGGAACCCCTCCGCGCGTCGCGTCGCGCGGTATTTTACCGCTTGTGCTGGCGCGTGCCGTTGGCGCGGCTCGCGCCCCGGTCCTCGACGGTCGCCGCCAGCTCTTCCAGCAGGGCGCGCAGCGACTTCATCTTCTTGCTGCCGATCCGGGTCGCCCACCTGGCCTCGGTCGCGGCGGACACCCGCTTGACCTCGGCGGCCCACACCTTGCCCTTGGGGCCCAGGCGCACCCGCTTGATCACCCCGTGATCGGGGTCGGGGAACCGCTCGACCATCCGCATGTCCTCGAGCTCGTCCAGCAGGTCGCCGACGGTCTGCTTGGGTAGCGACACCTGGGACACGAGGTCCGAAAGCCGGACACCGGCGTCGGACACCGCGAGGCCGGCGCCGATCACGGTCAGCAGCTGGACCAGCGCGGGACGCAGCGCGGGGAACCCCAGCCGCTCCAGCCGGCTCGCCAGCTGTGCCTGCAGGTCGTGCTGCGGCACGTGCAGCAAAGACCGGAGGTCACGGCCCGTGGCCGTCCCCGTGGTGGTCCTGAGATGGGTCGAACGGGTCAGCTTCGCCATGGTCACGAAACGGGCGCCCTGAGGGATTCGCGTCATACCAAAGCTGCCCCGGGATCGGAACCCGAATTCGTCGCAAAGTCACGCGGGTGCCACGCTCCGGAGCGCAACGGCGGTACGGCGCATCACCGTTTCCCTGTGAAATCCCTTCGGCCGAGCCCCGCCGCACGCCGTCGGGGCCCTACGAGTGGATGTCGACCACGCCGACCTCGGCCGCGCCGCGATCCGGGGGTACCTTGTCCCCGCGGATCTTGCGCGACGTCCAGCGGGCGGCGTCGTCGAACAGGGTGTACAGGACCGGGATGGCAACCAGGGTCAGCAGGAGCGACAGCGTCTGGCCTCCGACGACGACGCTGGCCATCGCCTTGGAGAACCCCGAGCCGACGCCCTTGCTGGTCACCAGCGGGAGCATGCCGGCGACGAACGCGAACGTGGTCATCAGGATCGGCCGGAGCCGGTCGCGGCTGGCCGCGAGCACCGCCTCGGTCCGCGGCAAGCCTTGCCGCCGCAGCCCGTTGGCGTGATCGACCTGGAGGATCGCATTCTTCTTGACCATCGCGAACAGCACGAAGATGCCGAGCATCGAGAAGATGTTCAGGCTGCCGCCGGTGATCACCAGCGACATCACCGCGAACGGGATGACCAGGAACAGCGACATCATGATGATCACCGGGTACAGCCAGGACTCGAACTGCGCGGCGAGCACCAGGTACATGAACAGGAACGCCAGGCCGAGAGCGACCCCGAACGCCTTGATCAGCTTGCCGAACTCCTTGCTGCGACCGAACGGCTCGGCGGTATAGCCCGGCGGCATGTGGAGCGCAGTGATCGTCTTCTGCAGCTCGGCAACGATGGCCGACTCCGAGAACCCGGGCGAGTTGTTCATCGTGATCGTCACCGCGCGCTCGCGGCTCTGCCGCGTGATCCGCGAGACCGCCTTGCTGGCGCGCACCTTGACCACGTCGGACAGCGGGACCTGACCGAGCGAGCGCGACGGCACCATGAGCAGCGACAGCGCCGACGGGTCGTCGCGGAACCGCTCGGCGGCGCGCACGAACACCTGGTACTGGTCGCCGCGGTCCTCGAACGTCGAGGCGTCGACCCCGCCGACCAGGATCGCCAGCGTCGCGGTGATGTCGGCGGGCTCGACCCCGAGCAAGCCGGCGCGATCGAGGTCGGGGATCACGGTGCTCTCATCGACCGGGTCGAGCAAGCTGGAGGTGAGATCGACGACGCCGGGCACGTCCTTCATCCTGGCCAGGATGGTGTCGCTGTACTGCTGGAGCTTGTCGAGATCCGGTCCGCTGACCACGTACGAGATGTTGGCGTTCTGGCCGCCGATCGAGAAGTCGTTGACCGCCTGGACCGCGACCACCGTGCCCGCGGGGTAGTTGGTCGGCACCAGCACCTTCTCGCGCACCGCGGCCATCACGAGCAGCTGGCTGCGCACCCGGGTCTCGGGTGGCGTGAGGTGGATGTAGATGTGGCCAACGTTGGCCTGGCGCTGGTCGCTGTCGGCGACGGACACCAGGGTGTGCTCGACCTCGGGTAGCTCGCGGGCCTTGCGGGCGAGCCGCTCGGAGATCAGCGTGGTCGCCTCCAGCGTCGCGTTCTCCGGGGTCTGGATGTAGATCTCGAACTGTGCCTCGTCGTTGGGCGGCAGGAAGTCACCGCCGACCTTCTTGGCCATCGGGAACGTGGTGACGCAGCTCGAGATGATCGCGATCACCACGACCCAGCGGTGGCGCAGGCAGAACGCCAGCACGCCCGAGTACAGGCGCTCGATCGGCCGGTACAGCGCGTTCGAGCCGCGCTCGAGCCACGACTTGCGGCGCTCCTCGCCGGGCGGCGCCGGCTGTGGCAGCATGCGCGCCGCCATCATCGGCGTCAGCACGAACGCGACCAGCATCGACACCGCGATCGCGAACGCCATCGTCAAGCCGAAGCTGTACAGGAACTTGCCGATGATGCCGCTCATGAACGCGACCGGCAGGAACACCGCCATCAGCGACAGCGTGGTCGCCAGCACGGCGAGCCCGATCTCCTTGGTCGCGTGGATCGCGGCCGGGAACGGCTTCATCCGCTTCTCGTCGATGAACCGGTAGATGTTCTCGAGCACCACGATCGCGTCGTCGATCACGATGCCGACCGCGAGCGCGAGCGCGAGCAGGGTCATCAGGTTGAGCGTGAACCCGGCGGCCTTCATCAGGCCGAACGTCGAGATGATCGACACCGGGATCGAGATCGCGGCGATCACGGTCGAGCGCAGGCTGCCGAGGAACACCAGCACGATCAGCGCGGCGAGCAGCGCGCCGAGCAGCAGGTGCTCGAGGACCTGCGACGCCGAGGTCCGGATCTGGATCGAGTTGTCGCGCACGACGTCGACCGTGTAGCCCTCCGGCAGCTGGGCCTTGAGCTTGGCGACCGCCGCCTGCACGCTGTCGACCACGGCGACCGTGTTGGTGCCGGTCTGCTTGCGCAGCGACAGCGCGACCGCCGGCACGCCGTCGTAGGCCGCCGCGGTCTCGGCGTCCTTCTCGGAGTCGATCACCTCGGCGACGTCGTGGACCTTCACCGGGTGGTTGCCAAGCTGGCGGACGACGATGTCGCCGATCTGCTCGGCCTGCAGCGCGCGGCCCTCGACCCGCAGCGTGGTGTTGAGCGGGCCGCGCTCGATCGTGCCGCCCGGGACGTTGACGTTGCTGCTGGCGATCGCGCGCTGGACGTCGATCGCCGACACCCCGGCCGCGGCGAGCTGGATCGCATCGAGGTGGACGTTGATCTGGCGGTCCTGGCCGCCGAGGATCACGACCTGGCCGACGCCAGACAGCCGCTCGATCCGCTGCTTGACCTGCTTGTCGGCGAACCGGGTCAGCTCGCGGATCGGCAGCCCGGCCGGACCCTTGACCGACAGCACGATCACCGGCGCGGCGTCGGGGTCGGCCTTGCGGACCTCGGGGCGGGTGCCCGGCGGCAGGTCGCGCAGGATGGTGGCGAGGTGCTCGTTGATGTCGTTGGACGCCTTGTCGGGATCGACCTCGAGGTCGAACTGTGCGATCACCAGCGACACGCCCTCGGTCGACGTCGAGGTCAGGGTGTCGAGCCCGCTGACCGTGTTGACCGCCTCCTCGACCTTCTGGGTCACGTCGGTCTCGACCGCGGCGGGCGACGCCCCCGGGTACGGCGTGACGATCGTGACCAGCGGGAAGTCGACCTTGGGGAACTTGTCGACGCCGAGCTGGAGGTAGCCGACGATGCCGACCACGACCAGCACGAGGATCAGGACGGTGGCGAGCACCGGCCTGCGGACCGCGATGTTGGATAGCCATTGCATGGCGGGGCTCCCTACTCCACGACCCGCAGGCCGTCGACGACCTTGTCGGTCACCCTGGCGACGACCTTGTCGCCCTTGACCACGCCCTGGAGGATCGAGACCTTGCCGGGCGCGGGCGGCGGGCCGACCTGGACGATGTGGTCTTGCAGCTCGCCCTTGACCGCGACGAACGCGTGCCACAGCTTGCCGCGCTGGATCACCGCCTCGGCGGGCAGCACCGGCCGCGGGGTCTGCCCGATCACCACGTGGGCCTCGGCGAACATCCCGGGCACCAGGTCGGTCTGCGGGTCCAGCGTGGCCTCGACGACCAGCGCGCGGCTCTTGTTGATCTCGCCGCCGATCCGCGTGACCTTCGCGGCGTAGGTCTTGCCGGGCTGGGCGACCGCCGTCAGCTCGACCTTCTGGTCCTTCTGGATCGCGCGGACCGCGGCCTCGGGCACCGACAGCTCGATCCGCAGCGGGTCGTCGTCGACCAGCGTGAACAGCGTGCGGCCCGGGGCGACCCACTCGCCGGGCGCCACCGACTTCTCGGTGACCTGGCCGTCGAACGGCGCGCGGACCAGGCCGTCGCTCACCGACTTGTTGATCATGTCGGCGCGGGCCTGCGCGGCGCTGACCTGCTGCAGCGTCGACGTGCACTGCGTCATCTGGCGGTCGTACTCGCTGCGCGTGATGGCGCCCTTGTCGAACAGCACCTGCTCGCGCTTGCACTCCTCCTCGGCGAGCTGCTTCTGGGCCCGCGCCCCCTCGAGGTTGGCCAGGGCCTCGCGCGCCGACAGCGCCGCGTTGCGGACGTCGAGCTGGACCACCGGCTGGCCCATCTTGACCCGCTGGCCGCGCTCGACCAGCACCGCGACCACCTTACCCTGGGTGTCCGCGGTGACCTCGGAGCGCTGGTCCGCGGTGATGACGCCGGTCAGGACCAGCACGTCCGGCGCCGGCGCCTCCTGGGCGACGACCAGATCGAGCTTTTCCGGTGGCGGAAGAGGAGCTTTGGCGTCGGTCTCACTCCCTGGCTTCTTGCAGGCGGACAGCGACGCGAGGAGCGCAAGCACGGCGGCGGCACGCATGGGCCGGCTACGATGCACGGCCTTTGCCACGCGGTCCAGTGAGCGGTCAACGGGTTAGCCGCGCGACTTTGTACAAGTTCCCGACAGGTGTCGGTTGCCGCTGCCTGGCAAGCCGTGTGGCCGCCGCCCGCGCTCACTTCGCGTCGTTGCCGATCGCGTGGTCGAGCTGCGCCTGCGCGACCCGCAGGTCGACCCGGGCGTTGAGCGCGGCGATCCGCGCGCGGGTCAGCTCGGTCTCGGCGTCGACCAGCTCGACCGCGGTCGCGCGCTCCGCGTTGAGCAGCTCGCGGCGGACCCGGTAGCTCTCCTCGGCCGCCGCCATCCCCTTCTGGGTCGTGGCGAGCGCGTGCTGGGCCAGCGCGACCGCCTGCTGCGCGCTCAGAACCTCGAGCCGCGTGCCGTTCTCGAGGTTCTGGCGGTCGGCGCGCAGCTCGTTGGCCTCGGCGGCGAGCCGGCGCTTGGTGGTCTCGGCGATCAGCGCGTCATTGATCGTCCAGGTCAATTGCGCGCCGACCTGCCAGGTGAACTTGAACTCATCGACCTGCGGGAACACGCGCTGGTTCGGATCGGCGTAGTCCGCGACCCCGAACGCCGACAGCCGCGGCAGCGAGCTGGCGAGCTCGGCGTCGCGCTGGCGCTGCTTGGCCGCGATCCCGGTGTCGATCGCCTGGAACTCCAGGCGCTGGCGCTTCGCGGTATCCATCAGGTCGCCCAGCGGCGCGGCCCCGGGGACCTGGACGTCCCTGCGGACGTCCTCGCCGACCGCGAGCGGCTCGCCGGGCGCAGCGCCGATCAGGATGCGGAGCTGCTCCTCGCGCAGCTGCGCCAGGTTCTGCAGCTGATCGACGGTCTGCTCGGCCTCGGCCTCCTGGGCCTCGACCCGCATCAGGTCGGCGCGCGACAGCCGCTGGACCTCGGCCAGCGCGCGGACCTGGTCGAGCGTGCGCTGGACCTGGACCAGCTGGCGCTGCGCGATCAGCACCTGCAGCCGGGAGCGCAGCCACTCGTAGTACGTCACCCGCGCGTCCTGCCCGGCGCCGAGCTCGCTCGATCGCTTGTTGATCCGGGCGGCCTGGACGCCGAGCTTGGCGGTGTCGATCAGCGCGGGAAACCGCAGCAAGTAGTCCGACAGCGGCACCGCCAGCTGGGCCTCGGCGAGGTAGGCATTCTGCAGCGGTGCGGGGAACGAGAACATGACCATCGTGCCGGGAATCGCGAACGGCACCGCCGGGAGACCCGACAGCCGCGTGTAGCTCGCCTTGCCACTGACCACCGGGACCTGCGCCAGCTCGGCCGCCTGGCGCTGGGCGATCGCCACGTCGACCTCGGCAGCCCGCCGGCGAACGGTGGGCGACGCGGTCGCGGCGCGCGACGCCGCCTGCTCGGCGGTCAGCCCGCCGCCCGCGAACAGCGCGTCGAGATCGCGGTCGAACGCCGCCAGATCGTCGGGGACGGCCGGAGCGGCCGACGGCGCGGCGGCCGTCGGTCTGGGGGCCGGTGGCCGGGGCGCCGGCGGCCCGGGTGCCGGCTGCGCAAAGGCCGGCGTGGCGGCGCAAAGCCAGAGCACGAGCGATGTTCGCGAGGTCATATGCGGCCGACCAAAGCACCGACCGTGCCACGGCGCCAGAGCGCGAAACCGCCACCTTCCCCGTCGCCGCTCGATCCAGGATGTCGGTCGGGCTTACAACCTGCGAGTCACGAAACGTGACCCGCCGCGGTCACGTTTCGATCGCAAGCGCGCAACCCGGCATTCAGGCTAGAGTTGCGCTCATGGCCGCGCAGGCAGAGTACTCTGGCACGTCCCTGGCAGCGGCTCCGGGCGTGGCTGATCCACGCCCTGTCGACATCTGGCGCGGTCAGCGCAATCGCTTCCTCATCGAGGAAGCGCGCACCACCGGCGCATAGATGCACCTGGTCGGCGGCGGCGTCAAGCTGACCCTGCTGCTGATCTTCCTGGACGCCGGGTATCCCACCTGGCGCGCGATGACGGCGGCCGGCGTGTTCGTCGCGTTCGCGCTGCTCCAGACCGCCTGGCTCCGGTCGTCGCGCGACGCCCAGTCGTTCGACCGCGTGTTCATCGCCGTCAACCTGTCCGCGCAGTCCATGGTGACGCTGATCGTCGGGCTGACCGGCGGGCTGCGCTCGCCGGCGGTGCCCGACCTGCTCCTGCCGTCGGTGATCTCGTTGCTGTTCTTCGGCCCGCACGCGGTCGCGCGCTGGATCGCGTTCGCCAGCGCGCTCCTGATCGTCGCGATGGGCCTGCTGCCCGAACCCGTGGTCGGCCCGGCCCTGCCGTTCGATCATTATGCGGTCGCGCTCGGCATCGGCCTGATCTGGAACCTGTTCCTGCTCCACACCATGGTCGCCAAGATGACGCTCGCGGCGAGCAAGGCCGGCCACTCCATGAAGTGCCTGCGCGAGGAGCGGCTGTCCGACGCCGAGGTCCAGCTCCGCCGCCTGCAGTCGGTCGGCGCCAAGGTCGCCCACGAGCTCAAGAACCCGCTCGCGTCGATCAAGGGCCTGTGCCAGCTGGTGTCGCGCAGCCCCGAGAGCGAGCGCACCCAGGAGCGGCTCGCGGTCGTCGCCTCCGAGATCTCGCGGATGGAGACCATCCTCCACGAGTACCTGTCGTTCTCGCGGCCGCTCGAGGACCTGCGCCCCGAGTCGCTCGACGTCAGCGCGATCGCGCGCGACGTGCTCGACGTGCTCGCCGGGCGCGCCGATCAGGCCGGCGTCGGGCTGACCCTGGACGGCGGCGCGACCGCGGTGCACGGCGACGGCCGCCGGCTCAAGGAGGCGCTGCTCAACCTGGTCGCCAACGCGATCGAGGCCACGCCGAGCGGCGGCACCGTCGCGCTCCGCTTGCGCACATCCGGGGGCTCTGCCCCCGGATCCCCCCG
>JBGQCL010000053.1:0-38970 GCA_041495365.1 Kofleriaceae bacterium
CGTGCGCGGCGGGGGATAGCCGCCGGTGGTGGTGCGCGGCGGGGGGTAGCCGCCGGTGGTGGTGCGCGGCGGCAGGACCGAGCCGCCGGTCAGGGTCCGCGGGATGAGCTCGTCGTGCTGGCCGCTCTGCGACGGGTCCTTGTCGACCCGCGCGTCGTCGAGCCCGACCAGCGTCATCGAGCCGAGGTGATCGAGCGGGTCGCCGATCACCGGGATCCGCCGGGTCTCGAGCTCGACGTCGACGTCGTCGCCGCTCGGCCCCGAGGGCGGCGCTGGCGCTGGCGCTGGCGCTGGCGCGGCCGGGGCGGCCTCACGCAGGAACTCGGCCGGCTGGCTCGGGAACTCGAGCTCGAGGACGAGATCCTGGCCGGCCGGGTCGCCGGGATAGGTCTCGGCGACCAGGTGCTCCAGCTGGTAGGACGGCGCGACGGCGACCACCACCGGGCCGCTGACCGCCGAGGCGATCACGGCGAGCACCTCGGGGCGCGGGTCGCGGACGCAGACGATCAGCGCGCCGCTGGAGGTGCGACCGATCGGCAGGGCGACGCAGCTCCGCGCCAGCGCGGCCGGCACCACACCGGGCAGGGTGAGATCGCGGTGCTCGAGGTGCTTCTGGAGCACGCCGGGCACGCCGTGCTGCTCGGACAGCGCCCGCGCGGCGTGGTCGGCGTCGAGCGCGCCGCGCAGGATCAGCAGCGAGCAGATCCGGCGGCCGGTGCGCGGCTGCTCGGCGAGCGCGCGCGCGAGCTGCGCCGGGTCGACCCAGCCCCGCTCGACCAAGATCTGACCGATCTGCTTCACGTGGAGGGGAGGGCGGCGCCCGGGGGAGCTGGGATTCTGCCAGGCCAACCGTGCGCACGGCAAACCGGGCGGGCCCGGATACCGGAGGTCGACCTCCCGCGTCACGCTCCCGCGTCACGCGCGCCGCCCGCGGGTGGGCGTCGCGATCAGAATTCGTAGCCGATCGCGGCGCTGGCTTGCCAGTTGTTCAGCTTGACGAAGTCGCTGCTGGTGGTGGTCGTGATCGGCGCGCCGTTCTTGAGCACCAGGTCCTGGAACCACGTGAAGCGGTACGTGCCGTGGACGTCGGCCACCAGGCCGTTGTTGCCGCGCCACACGAACCCGAGCCCCGCCGGGACGCTCAGCAGGTTGTCGCTGGAGTTCATGCCGCTGTCGGACAGTGTCACAGCGCCCCCGGTCACGTCGTAGCGCTGGTACCCGACGCCGCCGAACACGTACGGCGTCCAGCTCAAGCGCGGCAGCACGTTCCAGCGCAGCGTGCCCTCGGCCGCGGAGCCGATCAGCGTGCCGGTGTTGCCGCTCGTCAGGCCGGCGATGTGGGTCGCCGTCCCGACGTAGGCGAGGTCGAGCGCCAGCGGCAGGTGCGAGCCGAACGTCACGTGGAGGTCCCACAGGCCGCCGATGTTCGACGTCGTGCCGCGCATCGTCGAGTCGGTGAACTGCACGACGCCGCCGCCGAGCGTCGTGCTGATGCCGATGCCCGACTTCAGGTTGGGATTGTGCCACTCGAAGCCGAACATGTCGGTGTCCGTGCCGGGCTCCGCGGTGGCCGGGGCCGGGGCCGGCGCAGGCGCGGTCGTCGTGTCGCCGGCCGACGTGCTCGTCGTGGTCGTGGTGGTGGTCGTCGTCGACGAGCTGGGGTCCGGCGGGCTGGGCGGAGGCGGCTGGCCGGGATCCGGAACGGCCGGCGTGGTCGGGGTCGGCTGATCGTCCGGAGGCGTCGGCTGGCCGTCGCCGGCACCGGCCGGCGCGGCGCTGGGGGTGTCGGGCGACGGTGTCGGCTGGCTCGCAGGCGTCTGGCCCGGAGCCTGGCTGCTCTGCGCTCGCGCGATGTTGCCTTGCCCGAGGGCGCACACGGTACACGCGGACAGCAGGATCTTTGTCATCTCTCGCATCGAAAGCTCTCCTTGGCTAACTCACCCACCTCGACGAGCATCGTGCATGCCACCAGGCGGTGGCCGGTCGGCGCCCACCGCAGGCCGGCGGCAGCCCGTCGGTGGCCGTCGCGGGCAGGCCGCCCGCGCACGGTTGCGAGGATTCCCGAGGCCGCGCTGCGGGGCCGGCCCGCACGCCGCACGGTCATCGTGCTGGTACGTCGCAGCCGCGCTGGCACGGGCGATGCGGGAGCCGGGATGCCCCGACGAGCGCCGGGACACGGCGTCGGCCCGGCGCCGATTACGGATCTTGCAAGACTGTCGTGCAAAGGAGTAGTGCCATGACAATCCGCTCTGCACTCGGCGCCGCCGGAGTCCTGGTGATCGGGGGGATGCTTGGTTGTGCGGCGAATTCGGATTACGTCTATCAACCCGACACCGCCAACGCGACGGCGGCTGGACTGCCCGCGGCGCGCACCCCGATCCCCCAGGAAGCGCCGCAGGGGGCGATCGAGGTGACGTCGTACGGCGTGGCCCAGCTGCGGCGCGACGGGATGACGATCCCTGCGCTGCACGTCCGCGCGATCGTGACCAACGACGGCGACGCACAGCCGTGGACGCTCGACACGACCCAGCAGCTGGTCGAGATCCCCGGCGAGGGTCGCAGCCGGCCGATCTTCGCCAACGCCGACGTCGGCACGCTGCCCGGCGTGGCGATCGCGCTCCACGAGCGCCGGGTGATCGACCTGTACTACGCGCTGCCCGACACGATCCGGTCGGCGAGCCAGCTGCCGCGGTTCGATCTGCTGTGGCAGGTCAACACCCCGGCGCGCCAGGTCGCGTCGCGGACGTCGTTCGACCGCGTCGATCGCGCGCCCGAGGTCGCGACCGGGTACGACGCCGCGCCGTGGCCGCTGTGGGCGGGGTTCGGGCCGTACTGGTGGTACGACCCGTTCTATCCCAGCGTCGTGTTCGTCCACGCCCGCCCGTACCACCTCCGCGGCAACGGCCGGGTCGTGGTCGGCGGGTTCGGTGGCCGGTTCCATGCCGGCGGCAGCGCGCACGTCGCGGGCGGCGTCCACCGCTGAACCGGCCGCGGGTCACGGCTGGCGCGCCGGTTCGACGCTGCCGGCCTCCACGCTGCGCGGCCTGCGCCGCGACCTCGCGAGCACCGCGCGGTTGCACGCATCAGGTCTCGCCGGCGGTGTCGATCGCGGCGATCTCGTCTGCGGTCAGGGCAAAATCGCCGGTCGCGAGGTCGTCGCGCATGTGCTGGAGCCGGGTCGTTCCGGTGAGCGGCAGCATCCCGACCTGGCGGGCGAACCGGAACACGATCTGCGCCGGGGTCCGGCCGTGGCGCGCGGCGATCGCGCGGACCGCGCGGTGGGCGACGACGTCGCGGTTCGCGGTGAGCAGCGAGAACGCCTGGTAGACGATGCCGTGCTCGGCGCACAGCGCGCGGATCGCGCGGTCCCAGCCGCGCTGGGCATAGCAGCGGTTCTGGACGAAGGCCGGCGGGATGCGGGCGAACCCGACGAGCTCGCGGACCTGTTCGGCGGTGACGTTGCTGATCCCGATCAGCGCCGCACCGCCGGCCCCGGCGATCGCCTCCATCGCGCGCCACGCCTCGCGATCGGCCGGCGCGAGCCGGTCGCGCAGCGATGGGCCGTGCATCACCAGGCTGTCGAGGTGGTCCGTGCCGAGGTGGGCCAGCGAGCGGGCGAACGACTGCGCGACCTGCTCGCCGACCGGCGCGGCGGCGTCGTAGGGCAACCGGTGGTCCTGGCCGGCGAGGTGGGTGAACTTGGTCTGCACGAACAGCTCGTCGCGGCGGAGCCCGCCTTGCAGCGCACGCGCCAGCCCGCGGCCGACCCCGGCCTCGTCGTAGTGCTTTCGCTGGTTCGCGGTGTCGAGGCCGCGGAACCCGGCGGTGAGCGCGCCGAACACCAGGGACTCGGTCGCCTCCGCTTTCCACGCGGTGCCGTACAGCAGGCCAGGGACACGCACGCCGCGGATCACCCGGCCGGCGTGCTCGTTCGACCCATCCATCATCACATCATCGTACGGGAGACCCGGACGTCCGGGACGGGCGGGCCGCTGCACTGTGAGGCGTTCGCAGCGGGTGCGGCGGGAACTACCGTGGCTCCCTTGCGCGGATGACAGCCCCGGCCGTACCCGTCCGGAACCGGCACGCGACCGATTCGATCGGCATCGCGACGCTCGCCACAGCCTCGAGTGCAGCCTCCGCTGCGGATCCGGACCGGTCGGGACGCAGCGCGCCGCCGGTTCGCCCGGAGCCGCGTCCGGCGTCGGGACCGCTCCCGGCGGAGACCACCAGCGACAGCGCGTGGGCCGACGGCCTGCAGCCGGCGGCCCTGGTCGTCGGCTGCGTGTTCATCGTGTTCCTGGTCTACAACGCGGTCGCGTTCCCACCCGGCGCCCGGGGGCCGGTGTGCATCCACGACATCGGCATGATCGCGCTCGGCTTCGGGATCCACGCGGTGTCCCGCCGGCGCGCGATGTCGTTGCCGGCGGTGCACTGGTGTGCGGCGATCCTGTCGTTCGGCGCGCTGAGCAACATCCTGCTCGCCGCCGCGCTGGGCTCGAGCCCGATGTTCACGCACTACGTCGGTGTGCTGATCATCGCGTCGGCCGGCAGCGTGATGGTGGCGCGCTGGGCGATCGGGATCGCGCTGATCGAGATCGCCGCCTGGGCGGTGATCGCGCAGCGCCTGCTGTCGAGCACCGAGCTGCGGTTCCACGCGTTCGTCATCGTCAGCGCGGTCGCGGTGGCGACGATCGTCCAGGTCGGCCGGTCGCGGGCGCGCGCACGGATCCAGGAGCTGCGGGCGGGGGATGCGCGGCGCGAGCAGGCGCTGCAGCAGGCGCTGGCGGAGGCCGACGAGGCGCGGCGCGGGCTGGATCGCAAGGTCGAGGACCGCACGGCGGCGCTGCGCGGCGAGCTCGAGGAGCGGACGCGGCTGGAGGAGCAGCTGCGCCACGCCCAGAAGCTGGAGGCGGTCGGCCGGCTCGCCGGCGGGATCGCGCACGACTTCAACAACCTGCTCACCGTGATCCGGATGAGCCTGGTCACCGTCGGCGGCGCGGCGCTGTCGGACGAGCTGCGCGATGCGCTGCGCGATGCCGACGACGCGACCGATCGCGCGGCCGGGTTGACCCACGACCTGCTGGCGTTCGCGCGCAAGCAGACCCTGCAGCGCGCCCAGGTCGCGGTCGCCGACATCCTGGGCGGCGTCGAGCGCATGGTGCGGCGGGTCGCCGAGGCGTCGATCCGGCTCGAGACCCGGGCGGCGCCCGAGGCCGGGGAGGTGGTCGCCGACCGGCACCAGATCGAGCAGGTGCTGCTCAACCTGGCGATCAACGCGTGCGACGCGATGGGCAACCGCGGCACGCTGACGATCACCGCCGACGCGGTGGAGCTCGCCGGGGCGGAGGCGGCGCGCCACCGGGTGCGGCCGGGGCAGTGGGTGCGGATCGCGGTGACCGACACCGGGATGGGGATGGACGAGGCGACGCGGCGCTCGGTGTTCGAGCCGTTCTTCACGACCAAGGAGGTCGGGCGGGGGACGGGGCTGGGGCTGGCGGTGGCGCACGGGATCGTGACCCAGCACGGCGGACAGATCGAGGTCGAGAGCGAGCTGGGGGTGGGGTCGACGTTCACGGTGCTGCTGCCGCGGGTGCGGGGGACGACGCAGCGCAACGCGGTCGTGGCGGCGCGGCCGGTGGCGGCGCGGGCCGGCGAGAGGGTGCTGGTGGTGGAGGACGAGGCGGCGGTGCGGCGGGCGGTGCAGCGCAACCTGGAGCGGCTGGACTACCGCGTGATCGCGGCCCAGGACGGCGAGGACGCGCTGCGCACGGCCGAGGCGCTGGACGGGATCGACCTGCTGCTGACCGACGTGGTGATGCCGGGGATCGACGGGCCGGCGCTGGCGTGCCGGCTGCGCGAGAAGTGGCCGGGGCTGCCGGTGCTGTTCGTGACCGGCTACAGCGCGGACCGGCTGGAGCGGACCGGCGCGGTCGGTCCGTCCGATCGGGTGCTGGAGAAGCCGTACCAGCTGGCCGAGCTGACCCGCACGATCCGCCAGATGCTCGAGGCGCGCTGCGCGCCGGTTGCGGCCGCCGCCACGGCGTAGCGCTACGCGACGTCGCTCGGCGCGTCGGCCGGATCCATCGCGGCCATCTGCGCGGTCGTCATGGCCAGCGCATCGGGGTAGTCCAGCGACGCCAGGTCGACGTCCTGCGGCGGCTGCGGCAGCCGGATCTCGAACGCCGCGCCGTGCGCGAGCCCGTCGCTCGACGCGCGGATCGAGCCATCGTGGACCTCGATCAGCCGCCGGGCGAGCGCGAACCCGAGCCGGAGCCGCCCGGCGTCCGCGTCGTGATCGTCGTCCGCGTCGCGCGGCACGTACATGTCGAACAGCCGCCGCAGCCCCACGGGGCCGAAGCCGCGGCCGGCGTAGCGGATCCGCAGCACCACGTCGCCGCTGGCGACCCCCGCGGTGATCGCCAGCTCGCCGCCGTCGTCGGCCGCGCGCACGGCGTGGTCGATCACCACCGCGATCGCCTGGAGCAGCCGGACTCGATCGCCGAGCACGATCAGCGCGTGCGTGGGCTCGGCGTCGACCCGCACGGCCAGCTTGCGGGTGGCGATCGCCCCGGCGCAGCGGTCGAGCGCCTGGCGCACCAGCTCGGCCAGGTGGACCGACTCCGGCGTGATCGCGATCTGGCCGGACGCGAGCCGCGCCACGTCGATCAGTCCCTCGACCAGCCGGGTGACGTGGTCGAGCCAGTGCTCGATCAGCGTGTGGATCCGCTCGCCGCGGTTCGCGTGGGGGTGCTCGCGCAGCAGGTCGAACGCGACGCGCAGCGTGTGCAGCGGGTTGATCAGCTCGTTGCCGATCAGCGCGGCGAGCTCGTGCTGCCGCCGATCGCCCTCGCTCAGCTGTGCGAGCTTGGAGTCCAGCAGCTCGGATTCGAACCGCTTGCGCTGCTCGATCAGCTCGTGCTCGTAGAGCAGCGCCTGCGACGCGCGCAGCTGGTCGGCCTGGCGGCGCAGCGCGCGGGTGCGCTCCTGGAGCTGAAGGAACACCCGGACCTTGGCGCGCAGCAGCTGGGGGCGGACCGGCTTGATCACGAAGTCGAAGCCGCCCGCGCCGTATGCCTCGTCGATCGCGGCGTCCTCCCAGGCCATGCCGGTCACGAACAGGATCGGCGTCCCGCGGCTGCGCTCGCGCGCCCGGATCAGCCGGGCGGTGTCGATGCCGGTCATGTCGGGCATCGCGACGTCGAGCACGACCAGCGCGAAGTCCTGGTCGAGCAGCCGCGCGAGCGCCTCGGTGCCCGAGTGTGCGAGAACCAGGCGGCGGCCGAGCGGCGCCAGCGCGGCCTCGAACGCGACCAGGTTGGTCGGCGTATCGTCGACGATCAGGATGTCATCCCCGATACCGATATCGGACGCCTCGTCGTCCGCGGTGGCGGTCAAAGGCCCAGACCGGTGGTCGCGCGCCATCACAGGAGGTGGCGCGGGTGACGGCGAGAAAGATCGCTGCTCATTTGCGTCGCCGACGCGCAAGAGCAAGTGCCGTGCGCGGGCGGCGGAGCGCGGTCCCGCGGAGCTAGCCGGCAGGGTTGTAGCGCGGCGGCACATCGCGACCCAGCGCACGTCCGGTTTGTTCACGGGGTGGTGCACGGCGCTCGCTCGCCGGTCAGGGGCGCGCTCTCGGGGTTAGATCCTCATGATCTACGTTCGCGCGGCCGCCTGCGTGCTCGTCCGCGGCCCTCCCGGGCGGCCTTCCCCGGCGGCCTTCCCCTCCGGGGTTTGTTTCGTGTGACGGGAGTCGCATCGATCGGCAGCTCCGGCACGGTGGCCGGATCGGGTCGGCCCGACGCCCCGGACCAGCTGCGGTGGGGTACGACTGCGGAACGTATGACCAGGACCGTGCTCACCGGGATCAAGCCGACCGGGGTGCCCCATCTCGGCAACCTGCTCGGCGCGATCCGGCCGGCGCTGCGGCTGGCCGGCGATCCGGCCCTGCGCGCGTTCTACTTCATCGCGGACTACCACGCGCTCACCACGGTGCACGACCGCCGGGAGCTGAGCCGGCTGACCCGCGAGGTCGCGGCGACCTGGCTGGCGTTCGGCCTGGATCCCGGGCGCGTGCTGCTCTACCGCCAGTCCGACGTCCCCGAGGTGTTCGAGCTGACCTGGATCCTGGCGTGCTTCACCGCGAAGGGCTGGATGAACAAGGCCCACGCGTACAAGGCGAAGACCGCGGAGAACGAGCTCGCCGGCAACCCCGATCTCGACGCCGGCATCGGGATGGGGCTCTACCTGTATCCGATCCTGATGGCCGCCGACATCCTGCTGTTCGAGGCCGACCTGGTCCCGGTCGGCGAGGACCAGAAGCAGCACATCGAGATCGCACGCGACATCGCGCAGCGGGTCAATCACAGCTACGGCGCGGAGCTGCTGAAGCTGCCGAGCGCGCTGGTCGACGCCGGCACCGCGGTCGTCCCCGGCCGCGACGGCCGCAAGATGAGCAAGAGCTACGACAACACGCTCCCGCTGTTCGCGCCGCCGGCCGCGCTGCGCAAGCTGGTCAACTCGATCGTCACCGACTCCAGCCCACCGGAGGCGCCCAAGGACCCGGCGTCGTCCGTGGTGTTCAAGATCTTCGAGCAGTTCGCCCCGCCCGACGCGGTCTCGGCGCTGCGCCGCCGCTACCAGGAGGGCGTCTCGTGGGGCGAGGCCAAGGCCGCGCTGGTCGCGGTCCTGGAGCCCCAGCTCGCCGAGCCGCGCGAGCGCTACCAGGAGCTGATCGCCGACCCGCGGCGGATCGACGAGGTGCTGGCGCAGGGCCGCGATCGCGCACGCGCGCTGGCCCGGCCGGTGATCGACCGGCTGCGCGCCGCGATCGGCATCGCCGGGTGATGGCCGCCATCCCGGCAGCACTGCCTCACGAATGAGACAGCATGTTGACGCGGATGTTCTTGTGCCGCACACCGGATCCGAGGTACGTCTGAGAGTACGGTACGCTCTCATGCAGCAAAATGCTGCGTGGAGGTTCCGTCCCCTCATTCCGTATGCTGCATGCATGTTGTTCGAGGTCCTGATGTCCAGAGGGGCCCGGGTGCATTGATGGCCGAGCCACGAGGCACGATCCTGGTCGTGGACGATGAGGTCGACGTCCTTGAGATGATCGAGCTCGGACTGCGATCCGCGGGCTATCACCTGCTCACCGCCGACAGCGGCGAGCGCGCGATCGAGCTGTTCGAACAGCATCGCGCCGACCTCGTGATCTGCGATCTGAAGATGCCCCGCATGAACGGCATCACGACGATCTCCCGGCTGCGCGAGCAGGCCCCGGGGCTTCCGATCGTCATGCTCACCGGATATCTGGAACCGCAGATCATCGAGCAGTGCACCGAGCTCGGCGGTGTCGAGATGCTGCGCAAACCATTCCTGTTCCGTGAACTATCCAAGGCGGTGAAGGTCGCGTTGAAGCGCGGTTGAAGCCGGGTTAGGGGAACCACACCTGCGATGCTTGTTTCATGGTCCACATGGCTGTGGTGGGGGGCGCTCGGGTCGACGCGCCGATCCATCCGTCTCCGCGCACGCCCACATGAAACCACACCGATGCGCCGGGACGGGAGCCACATGACCGAGGGGGACGGGTGACCCGGTCGCGCCACGATCGATTCGGCGCGGTGCTCGTCGCCGGCCAGCGCATCACGCAGGCGCGGCTCGCGGACGACATCCGGGCGGCGTTGTGCGAGGAGGCGCGGTCGCTGCTCGAGGCGGAGCGCTGCTCGATCATCGATCGTGGCGAGGGCGAGGGCGAGGGCGACGCGCCGCTGGTCGCCGCGGCGCTGCGGTCAGGCCACCTGGTGGTCTGGCCGGCCGATGACGGCACGATCTCGGGTCCGGCCGGGGTGCGGTGTGCGCTGTGTGCGCCGATCCCGGTGAGCGGCCGCCCGGCCGCCGTGCTGTACGCGACCCACGCGACGGACGCCGCGTTCGGCGACGACGCGCGCGCGATCGTGGGGTTCCTGGTCGGGCTCGCCAGCGCCGCGCTGGAGGGCGCAGCGGCCCGCGTCCGCGCCGAGGAGCTCGAGCGCCGGGTCCAGGCCCAGGCCGCGGAGCTCGCCGCCGCCCAGCACGCTCTCGACGACAACCGGCGCCAGCTCGCCGCGCTCCGCAAGCAGCTGCGGCACGCCGGCCGGATGGCCGCGGTCGGCACGCTGTTCGCGGGCCTCACCCACGAGCTCAACAACCCGCTGGCGGTCATCGTCGGCAACGTCGACAACCTGCGCAACCTCGCCCCGGCCGGCGAGCCGCTCGCGCGCGTGATCGACGCCATCGATCGCCAGGCGACCCGGGCGACGCGGCTGGTCAGCGCGCTGCTCAGGTTCTCGCGCACCGGTCCGGGCGCGGCCGAGGAGGTGCCGCCCGACGAGCTGGTCCGGCTGGTCGTCGACCTGCTCGCGGCCGAGGCCCGCTGGCGCGAGATCGCGCTGCGGGTGTCCGTCGCGGACGGGCTGAACCCGCTGTTCGTGGTCCGGCACGAGATCGAATCGGCGCTGGTCAACATCACGACCAACGCGCTGCAGGCGACGCCGGAGGGCGGCGTCGTCGAGCTGCTGGTGTTCGCCGAGTCGCGCGACGCGGCCCCCGGGGTCCGGTTCGTCGCGCGCGACACCGGCGTCGGCATCGCGCCCGAGATCTTGCCCCAGATCTTCGATCCGTTCTTCACGACCAAGCCCGCGGGCGAGGGCACCGGCCTGGGCCTGTCGCTCGCCCGCGAGATCGCGATCAGCCACGGCGGCCAGCTCGCGGTCGAGAGCGTCGTCGGGCACGGCACGACGATGTCGCTGTGGTTGCCCGAGCGCGTGAGCCCGGCGCGGTCGCGGCGCTCGCCGACGGGCTGACCCGATCTGCCCCGACCCGCGGGAGCGCAGCAGCCGATGCCCGCCGGATGTGATACATGGGGTCCCATGGAATTGCAGGAGCGCCGGGACGATCACCTGAACGCGGTGGTCAATGCGCTGCGCCGGATCACCCAGGCGATCCGGCTGTCGTCGTGCGCCGTGCACGACGCGCTCGGGATCACCGGGGCGCAGCTGTTCGTGCTGCAGCAGCTCGCCGCGCGATCGGGCGCGTCGCTGCGCCAGCTCGCCGAGGCCACGTTGACCGACCAGAGCTCGGTGTCGGTCGTGGTCAGCCGGCTGGTCGGCGCCGGCCACGTCGCCCGCCGGGTCGCGGCGTCCAACGCGCGGCGGACCGAGCTCACGCTCACCGACCGCGGCCGGGCGATGCTGCGCCGCGCTCCCCGGCTCGCGCAGACCCGGCTGATGGCGACCCTGCGCAGCGTGCCGGGCGCCCAGCTGCGGGTCACCGCGCGCGTGCTCGAGCAGGCGGCCCGCGCGGTCGGCCCCGCGCGCGCGCCCGCGCCGATGTTCTTCGAGCCGCCCGCCGGCAAGCGCCGCGGCGGCGATCGCAAGACGGGCCCGAGGTCGGGCCGAGGACGGATCCGGTGAACCAGTTCACAGACATCGCCGCAGGCACCCGCGGCCCGGCCGGCGCGCCGGTAGAGCCCATCCACCTGGGAGACTTCACCGCCACGCGCCGGATGGTGTACCTCTCGGTCATCGCGATCGGGCTCGGCGTGATCGCGACCTACGTCGCGTTCGCGCTGCTCCAGCTGATCGGGTTGTTCACCAACCTGTTCTACTACCAGCGGCTGGAGTTCGGCGCGGCGTCGCCGGCCGGCAACACGCTGGGCGCGGCGAGCGTCGTGGTCCCGATCGCCGGCGCGCTGATCATCGGCGTCATGGCCCGCTATGGCTCGGAGCGGATCCGCGGCCACGGCATCCCCGAGGCGCTGGAGGCGATCCTGACCCGCGGCAGCCGGGTCGAGCCCCGGGTCGCGCTGCTCAAGCCGCTGTCGTCGGCGATCTCGATCGGCTCGGGCGGCCCGTTCGGCGCCGAGGGGCCGATCATCATGACCGGGGGCGCGTTCGGCTCGCTGGTCGCCCAGCTGTTCAAGCTGAGCTCGGCGGAGCGCAAGACGCTGCTGGTCGCCGGCGCCGCGGCGGGGATGTCGGCGACGTTCGCCTCGCCGGTCGCGGCGATCCTGCTCGCGGTCGAGCTCCTGCTGTTCGAGTGGAAGCCGCGCAGCTTCGTGCCGGTGGCGCTGGCGAGCGCGACCGCCGCCGCCGCCCGCACGTTCGTGATCGGGCCGGGGCCGCTGTTCCCGCTGCCGGTGCACCCGGGGTTCCCTGGAACCTCCGCGCTGGCGTGCTGCGTGCTGGTCGGGCTGGTGGCCGGCGGGTTCTCGGCGCTGTTGACCGGCGCGGTGTATGCGTTCGAGGATCTGTTCAAGCGCCTGCCGATCCACTGGATGTGGTGGCCGGCGCTCGGCGGCCTGGTGATCGGGATCGGCGGGCTGATCTGCCCGCAGGCGCTCGGCGTCGGTTACGACGTGATCGGCCAGGTGCTGCACGACGGCTACGCCGCGCGCGCGATCCTGGTGCTGGTGGTGGTCAAGGGCGTGATCTGGTCGGTGTCGCTCGGCTCGGGGACCTCGGGCGGCGTGCTCGCGCCGCTGCTGATGATGGGCGGCGCGCTCGGTGGGCTGGAGAGCCTGGTGTTCCCCGACGCCGGCCTCGGGTTCTGGCCGCTGGTCAGCATGGGCGCGATCCTCGGCGGCACGATGCGGTCGCCGCTGACCGGCGTGGTGTTCGCGGTCGAGCTCACGCACGATCAGAACATGCTGCTGCCGCTGGTGATCGCGGTGACCGTGGCGCACGCGTTCACCGTGCTGACCCTGCGGCGCTCGATCCTGACCGAGAAGGTCGCGCGCCGCGGGTTCCACGTCAGCCGCGAGTACGCGATCGACGAGCTCGAGATCCTGTTCGTGCGAGATGTGATGAACAGCGAGATCGTCATGCTGTCGGCGACCGACACGCCGGCCGCGGTGCGCTCGCAGATCGCCCCGGATCGCCACGAGCGCAGCCAGCATCTCTACCCCGTGCTGGATGACGACGCCAACCTGGTCGGCGCCGTGATGTACGCGGAGGTCAACGCGTGGGCCGCCGATCCGGCCCGGCGCGACCAGACGCTGCGCGCGCTCGCCGGCGGCGACCCGCCGGTGGTGTTCGCCAGCGAGACGCTGCGCTCGGCGGTCGGCCGGATGGCCGAGCGCGGGCTGACCGCGCTGATCGCAGTCAACCCGGCCAACCCGCGCCACGTGGTCGGCAAGATCGCGCTGCACGACCTGCTCAAGGCGCGGGCGCGCCACCTCGAGGACGAGCAGCGCCGCGAGCGGATCCTGCCGTTCGAGTACCTGCTGCCGCCGTGGTTGCGGCCGGGCCGACCGGTGGTACGAAACCGCGAGATATGACGGGCCCGGGTCTTCCGGTCAGCGACGACGGTGACGCTCGAGGTGCCGGCGGAGGGTCCCGCGGGATCCCCGAGCGGAGCGAGTCGAGGGTCGGGGCACCTGCCTGCTCCGGGGTCCAGGACCGGGAGCGCGTGCTCGCACTGCTCCAGCGCTACGGCTGGAACGCGACGTCGTTCCAGATCCTCGAGCCCGGGTTCCGCTACTGGTTCGACGCGGGGGGTGGAGACCGTGCCGGCGGGGCCGGCGGGGCGGGGGGCGGAGCCCGCCGTGGGATCGACGAGGGAAGTGAGTCGAAGGGTGGAGACCGTGCCGGCGGGGCCGGCGGGGCGGGGGCCGGTGGCTCCCGTGACATCGTCGGCGGGGACGCTTGCGTCGGGTATGTCGACACCGGCCGGGCATGGGTCGCCGCCGGTTCACCGGTCGCGGCCCTGGAGCGGTTCGCCGAGGTCAGCGCGCGGTTCGCCGCGGCGGCGACGGCCGCCGGCCGGCGGATGTGCTGGTTCGCGACCGAGCTGCGGTTCGCCGGTGTCCCGCCGTGGTCGTCGATGCGGGTCGGCGATCAGCCGAGCTGGGCCCCGGCCGACTGGACCGGGGTCCTGCGCGACAGCCGCAGCCTGCGCGAGCAGCTGCGCCGCGCCCAGGCCAAGGGCGTCGGGGTGCGGAGCGTCGGTCCGGCCGAGCTGGCACCGGGCGAGCCGCTCCGGATCGCGCTCGAACAGCTGATCGCGCGCTGGCTGGCGTCGCGGCAGATCGCGCCGATGGGGTTCCTGGTCCACGTCGATCCGTTCACGTTCCCCGATCAGCGCCGCCACTTCGTCGCCGAGCGCGACGGCGCGGTCGTCGGGTTCCTGTGCGCGATCCCGATCTATGCCCGCCCGGGCTGGTTCTTCGAGGACTTCCTGCGCGACCACGACGCCCCCAACGGCACGGTCGAGCTGCTGATCGACGCCGGCATGCGGGCGGCGGCCGCCGAGGGCATCCCGTACGTCACGCTCGGCCTGGTCCCGCTGTCGGGCGAGGTCAGCCCGTGGCTGCGCGCGGCGCGGCGCTGGGGCAAGGCGCTGTACGACTTCGACGGCCTGCGCGCGTTCAAGGCCAAGCTCAAGCCGCGGGCGTGGGATCCGATCTTCCTGTCGTACCCGGCGGGGACCAGCGGGTTCGTCGCGATGTTCGACACGCTCACCGCGTTCTCGCGCGGCGGCCTGCTGCGGTTCGGGCTCGAGACCCTGCTGCGCGGTCCGGCGATCGTCATGCGCGTGCTCGCAGCGCTGCTGCTGGTCTGGACGGTGCTGCTGGCGCTGCCCGGCGCGGCGCGCTGGTTCCCGTCGCCGGCGTGGCAGTGGGGCTGGGTCGGCTTCGACGTCGCGCTGGCGGTCTCCCTGCTCGCCCTGAGCTACCGCTGGCGGGCGGCGCTCGCCGATCTGGTCGCGACCGCGGTCACCGCCGACGCGGTGGTGACGCTGGGGCAGGCGATCGCCTTCGACCTGCCGAGGCGGCAGGGGCCGGTCGATGCCGTGGTCGCGGTGATCGCGGTCGCCGCGCCGACCATCGCATCGGTCCTGTTATGGAACGCGCGGGCCCACCGCACCCGGTGAGCTGCGCACGCCGGCGACGTCGGGGTGCCCTCGGTGGACTCGGCCCCCGGCGCAACCGGTCGCGCCCCGTGATCGGCAGGTCGCGGTCGATGTCGAGCTTCCGGCACGTGGCACGTACCCGAGCCGGACGCCCGGCGCACGGTACCCTGGTAGGGCAGGCTGCCGACCAGCGCCCGGAACAGCACGGTCTTGCCGCAGCCGTCGGGGCCCGATCACGGCGAGCATGCTGCCGGCCGGCACCGCGAACGACAGCCCCCCGGAACACCGCGTCCGAGCCGAGGCGTACGGCCAGGTCCTCGACCTCGAGCACGTTCGCCATCGCGGAGGAGGATCCGACGTCTCGCGGCTGCGTCATGGCTTGCCGGCGCGAATGCCGGGGCGTTCCGCGCCCGGCGGCCTTGCAGTCGAGCGTCGATCCGTGATCAAGTTCGAACGGTGTGTTGCGGGGGCGACCGCCCGAGCTTCGAACAGACCGTGTGAACCTTGTCCGGCAATCGTCAGTGCGTTTTCAGATTCGACGCAAATCACTGCATTTTCCCTAAATTAGATTACTCAGGAGTGACAAGCAGTTTATTGCATCACCATCTACACGGTCCCGGCAAGGCTCCGGCGACGTTCCGCGCAGCTCAAAAATTTGAACACGGCATCACGTGCTCCGTAACGATTGCAACTCGTGATCCCCGCGCGTATGGTCGGTCTTGCAATCCAGCTGACACCGTTCGGGTGTCCGTCCAGGGTCCCTGGCCTCGACATGAGGTCCGGGACGATGTGGGTGCTCTTCACTGCGAGGTGTTCCAATGAAGTCGCCAGTCTCACTACCTGTCGCACTGGCTCTCGTGGGAGCGAGCCTGTTCCCGCGCGTGGTCGCCGGCCAGCCGGCGCCCGAGCCGATTCCGCTGGTCGAGATCTACGGAACGCTCGTTTCGTTCCTGGAGTACGGGCACACCACGGGAGCCACGGCGCCGGGGCAGTACATGCCGAACGGCACGACCGGCCCCGCGATGAACGGGCCGAACCAGGTCGCGGCCGCCGCGTACACCGGCCTCAACCAGCCGGCGCGCGGTGTGCTGGACCCGGGCATCACCAACATCGGATTCCGCGGCGGCATCGAGCTGATGCCGAACCTGTCGGCGATCTGGCAGGTCGAGAGTGCGGTCCCGGTCGATGGCACCGGGCCCGCCAACACCTGGGCGAGCCGCAACAGCAACATCGGAGTGACCGGCAACTGGGGGACGCTGTTCTTTGGCAGCTGGGACACGCCGTACACGTGGACCACGCGGACGCTGGTCAATCCGATCAAGACCGGCAACGTGACGGACTACAACAGCATCATCAACAACCCGGGGTTCGGCGTCAGCTCGGTGACCACCCAGTCGACCCGCGCCAACACCTCCGCCGACGCCGCGTTCGAGCGCCGGCAGGGCAACTCCGTCCAGTTCTGGACGCCGACCATCTCGGGGATCTCGGCCCGGTTCGGCTACTCGGTCAACGAAGGTCGCACGGCGGCGGCGCCGCCGGCGCCGACGCCCTCGCCGATCGTGGCCAGCGGTGCGCTCGCCTACGAGAACGGCCCGATCACGCTGCGCGAGGGCGTCGAGGTCCACTACGACTACTTCGGCATGTCGTTCCAGGGCGGCTCGCCGGGGGCGACGCCGACCAACCGGTCGTCCACCGACTGGGGCAGCAAGACGGTCGCGCAGTTCCTGAACAAGGCGCCCGGCTTCGACACCCGCGTGATCGGCGTCGCCGAGTACCTGTCGTACAAGAACAAGGACAACGCGCTGCCGAACGCGATGAACCCGGCGTTGAATGCCAACGTCGAGCACGCGCGGTGGTCGTTCTACGGCCTGATCGACCAGACGCTGTTCGGCAAGCACCACATCTGGGTGGGCGGCGGCAAGGCGACGGAGGGCACGTGCGCGAAGATCGCCGGCGCGGCCTGCAGCACCACCGGCCTGAGCGCGATCGACACCGTGGTCGGCTACATCTACCGCGCCTCCAGGTCGACCGATTTCTGGGCCGCGGCGTACCGGATCAGCAACGACTTCGCGGCGAGCTACACCAGCTCTCCGCCGCTCGGCGCGCCGCCCGCGCCGGGCGCCTCGATCGAGGCCTTCGGTGTCGGCATTGTCTACACCTTCTCGGCCAAGATCGTCGGGCCGCCGACCAAGCCGGCGCCGCCGCCCGGACCCGTGCCGGCGGCCACGCCGACCCCGGCGCCGACCAACGAGCCCGGCCCGGTGCCACCACCGAGCGCGCCCGAGCCGCCGCCCAACCCGGGCACGCCACCGCCACCCACCCCGCCTCCTCACTCCTAGTCTGGCTGGAGGTCCCCCATGTCTCATCCGGCATTGCTTCGCGTGGCGCTGGCGGCGCTCGTCGTCGTCCCGGCCCTGGCCGGGGCGTCTTGCAGCAAGAAGTCCGACGACGCAAAGCCGGCGGCTGGGTCCGGCAGCGCGGCGGCGCCGGCTGCGGCTGCGCAGGCCAAGACCACGATCAAGATCGGCATGGTCGCGTCGTTCTCGGGGCCGTTCGCCGACGTGGGCAAGCAGCTGCTGGGCGGCGTCAAGACGTACATGAAGCAGCACGGCGACACCGTGGCGGGCAAGAAGATCGAGCTGCTGACCCGCGACACCACCGGACCGGCCGCCGAGGTCGCCAAGCGCCTGGCCCAGGAGCTGGTGGTGCAGGACAAGGTCGACTTCCTGACCGGCTTCGGCCTGACGCCCGAGGCGCTCGCCGCCGCGCCGGTGGCCACCGAGGGCAAGACGCCGATGGTGATCATGAACGCGGCGACCTCGATCATCACGACCAAGTCGCCGTACATCGTGCGGTTCTCGCTGACCCTGCCCCAGGTCTCGGCGCCGCTGGGCGACTGGGCGGCCAAGAACGGGATCAAGAAGGTCGTGACGATGGTCGCCGATTATGGACCCGGGCACGACGCCGAGGCGGCGTTCACCAAGGCGTTCACCGCGGGCGGCGGCCAGGTGATCGACGCGATCCGCACGCCGGTCCAGAACCCCGATTTCTCGTCGTTCATCCAGCGGGTCAAGGACAAGCAGCCCGATGCGGTGTTCGTGTTCGTGCCGGCCGGTCAGCAGAGCATCGCGGCGATGAAGGCGTACGACGAGCGCGGCCTGGGCAAGGCCGGGATCAAGCTGATCGCCACCGGCGACGTGCTCGACGACCACGGCCTGGCAACGATCGGCGACGCGGCGCTGGGGGCGATCTCGAGCTTCCACTACTCGGTGGCGCACGACTCGCCGGAGAACAAGGCGTTTCTCGACGCGTACCGCGACGCCAATGGAGCCGAAGCCGGCCTGCCGAACTTCATGTCGGTCGCGGCGTACGACTCGATGGCGGCGATCTACGACGTCATCCAGAAGCTCGAAGGCAAGATCGACCCCGACAAGGCGATGGACATCCTCAAGCACGAGGCGTTCACCAGCCCGCGCGGCCCGATCGCGATCGACCCCGAGACCCGCGACATCGTGCAGACCGTGTACCTGCGGCGGGTCGACAAGGTGAACGGTGAGCTGCGCAGCGTCGAGCTCCAGCCGCTGGTCGCGGCGATGAAGGACCCCGGGAAGGAGCCCGGCAAGTAGTCGCCGCGCAGGGCCCGGGCCACGCTAGGCTTGGTGCGCTGACACCATGGCCGCGTTCATCACCGTGCTGTTCGATGGGGTGGCGTACGGCAGCCTGCTGTTCGTCATCAGCGTCGGGATGTCGGTGACGCTGGGCCTGATGCGGTTCATCAACCTCGCGCACGGCGCGTTCGCGATGTTCGGCGGCTACACCGCGTGCGTGCTCGCCGAGCGCTGGGGCCTGTCGATGTTCGCGTCGCTGCCGGTGGTGCTGGTCGGGTTCGCGGCGGCCGGCGCGGTGCTGGAGCGGGTGGTCTACCGCTGGGTGTCGCGGACCCGGCCGCTCGACCAGGTGCTCCTGACGATCGGGATCGCGTTCATCGCGACCGCGCTGGCGGGCATCCTCTGGGGGCCGGACCAGCGCCACCTCCCGAGGCCCGAGGCGCTCGACGGCCAGCTCCACGTGCTCGGCGTCGACCTCGGGGTCTACCGGCTGTTCCTGATCGGGATGGTGGTCGTGATCACCGCGGCGCTGCACGTGCTGATCGAGCGCACCCGGTTCGGCGCCCAGCTGCGCGCGGCAGTCGACCGCCCCGACACCGGGGCCGGGCTCGGCATCCCGGTCAACCGCGTGTTCACCATCAGCTTCGCGATCGGCAGCGGGCTCGCGGCGGTCGGCGGCGTGCTCGGGGTCGAGATGCTCGGCCTCGATCACAGCTTCACCTTCACCTACATGGTGTACTTCCTGCTCGTCGTGGTGGTGGGCGGCGAGGGCTCGATCATCGGCAGCGCGGCGGCGGCGATCGCGCTCGGGGTGTTCGACGTGGTCGGCAAGTACTACTTTCTGAGCACCGGCGCCTTCCTGATCTACGCGCTGATGGTGGTCCTCCTGCTGATCTTCCCGCATGGCCTGATCCGGAGGGGGCGGTGACCGGGCGGGGCGCGGCAGGGGCCGTCAGGCTGCCCAGCGATCGCTGGCAGATCTGGGACACCGCGCTATGGCTGGTGCCGGTCGCGGTCTACTTCCTCTTCCCCGGCTACCTCGTGCTCGGCAGCCAGGTGATCATCACCGCGCTGTTCGCGCTGTCGCTCGACATCGTGATCGGCTACGCCGGCATCACCTCGCTCGGCCACGCCGCGTTCTTCGGGCTGGGCGCCTACACGGCGGGGCTGCTCGCCGCGCACGGCTGGGGCGAGCTGCTGACCGGCCTCGTGTGCGCCGCGGTGGTGGCGGCGGTGGTGGGCTACCTGACGAGCTTTCTGGTCGTGCGGGGCGCGGCGCTCACCCAGCTGATGATCACGCTCGGCGTCGGCCTGCTGCTGCTCGAGATCGCCAACAAGGCGACCCCGTGGACCGGTGGCGCCAACGGGCTGTCCGACATGACGGTGGACAAGCTGCTCGGGGTGTTCCGCTTCGATCTCGAGGGCCGGACCGGCTACATCTACAGCCTGGTGGTCGCGTTCGCCGCGTTCGTGCTGGTCCGGCGCGTGGTGAGCTCGCCGTTCGGCCTGTCACTGCGCGCGATCCGCGAGGGCGCCGCGCGGATGCCCGCGCTCGGTGCGCCGGTCGGCCGGCGGCTGGTCGCCGCGTTCACGTTCGCGGCGGCGCTGGCCGGGATCGCCGGCGCACTGCTGACCCAGACTGCGCAGGTGGTCGGGCTGGAGGTGCTCGGGCTCCAGCGCTCGGCGACGGTGCTGATCATGCTCGTGCTCGGCGGAACCGGGCGGCTCTACGGGGCGTTCATCGGCGCCGGGCTGTTCATGTTGATCCAGGACTACTTCGCGCGCCGCGATCCGATGTACTGGCAGCTGTGGATCGGCTGCCTGCTGGTCGCGGTGGTGCTGGTCGGGCGCGGTGGCATCCTGGGCATCGTCGATGCGCTGCGCGCCCGGTGGGCGAGGCGGCGCGCGCCGTGACCGCGGGAGCGGCAGCCGAGCCGCGCCCGGTCGCGCTGCGCACCGAGGGGCTCTGCAAGCGCTGGGGCGTGGTGTACGTCAACGACCGGATCGACCTGACGCTTCCGGTCGGCGCGCGCCACGCGCTGATCGGCCCCAACGGCGCCGGCAAGACCACGCTGGTCAACCTGCTGACCGGCCTGTACCCGCCGACCGCCGGGCGGGTGCTGCTCGGCGACACCGACGTCACGCGGCTGGCGATGCACGAGCGGGTCAAGCGCGGTCTGGTGCGCACGTTCCAGATCAACACGCTGTTTCCCGGGCTCACCGTGCTGGAGTCGGTCGTGCTCGCGATCTGCGAGCGCACCGGGGTCGCGCGGCGCTGGGCGCGCAGCGTGGCGCGGTTCGACGCGCCGATCGCCGAGGCCGCGGCGCTGCTCGACCGGCTCGGCCTGGGCTCGGTGGCGCACACGGTCACCCGCAACCTGCCATACGGCAAGCAGCGCCTGCTCGAGATCGCGCTCGCGCTGGCGCTCCGCCCCAAGGTGCTGCTGCTCGACGAGCCGGCCTCGGGGATCCCGGCCGGCGACAGCACCGAGGTGTTCGAGGTGATCGCCGCGCTGCCGGGCGACGTCACGGTGCTGTTCATCGAGCACGACATGGAGCTGGTGTTCCGGTTCGCCCAGCGCGTCGCGGTGCTGGTCGACGGCCGGCTGCTCACCGAGGGCACGCCGGCCGAGATCGCCGCAGATCCGCGGGTCCGCGACGTCTACCTCGGCGAGACCGCGTCGGAGAAGCTGGGCTAGCGATGGCCGCGCTGCTCGAGCTCGACGACGTCACCGCCGGCTACGGCGCGTCGGTCGTGCTCGACGGCGTGTCGCTGGCCGTCGCCGAGGCCGACGCGCTCGCCGTGCTCGGCCGCAATGGCGTCGGCAAGACCACCCTGCTGGTCACGGTGATGGGGCTGACCACGCTGCACCGCGGCGCGCTGCGCTGGCAGGGCCGCGACTGCCGTGCGATGGCGACCTTCCAGCGCACCCGCGCCGGCATCGGCTGGGTCCCGCAGGAGCGCCTGGTGTTCCCCTCGCTCACCGTGCACGAGCACCTGCTCGCGGTCGCGCGGCCGGGGCGGTGGACCCCGCCTCGGATCTACGAGCTGTTCCCGGGCCTGGCGCGGCGGCGCGACAACCTCGGCGACCAGCTGTCGGGTGGCGAGCAGCAGATGCTGGCGATCGCGCGCGCGCTGATGACCAACCCGCGGCTGCTGCTGCTCGACGAGCCGCTCGAGGGGTTGGCGCCGATCGTCGCCCAGGAGCTGGTCCGCGTGATCCGCGCGCTGCGGACCGACGCCGGCATGGCGATCGTCGTGGTCGAGCAGCACGCGCGGATCGCGCTGTCGATCACCGAGCATGCGATCGTGCTCGACCGCGGGCGGATTGTGCACCGCGGCGGCAGCCGGGACCTGCTCGACAGCCCGGGCCTGCTGCATCGCCTGCTGATCGGTGACCAGGCGACCGCCGGCAGCGCCCGGGACGAATAGATCACGGCCGCACGACGTGAGGCGTGAACCGCGCGGTGTTGCCGGTGACGTAGCCGGCGGTCTCGCGGATCCCGATGCCGGCGGCGCACTCGCCGATCAGCCACGAGCCGATCACCGGCCGCATCCCGTCGTGCTCGCCGAGCTCCGTGTAGGCCTGGTAGAGGAACCCGGTGTCGGCGTAGGGCCCGGCGCAGTCGACCTCGATCCCGGGTGCGCGGATCGACACGTTGGCGCCCTCGCGGCCGAGCCGCGGCTTTCTCACCCACGCGCCGGGCAGCGGCTCACCCGCGGCCGGCAACAGGTTGGGGTGGTCGGGAAACAGTTCCCACAGGATCGGCAAGATCGCCTTGTTCGACAGGATCATCTTCCACGCGGGCTCGATCCAGATCGCCGGGATGACCGGCAGCAGCTCGCCGAGCTCGTCGGCAACCAGCCCCTCCCACGGGTAGAGCTTGAACAGCACCGCGATCGCCGCGCCGTCGAGGTCGACCAGCGCGCCGGCGGCCGGATCCCAGCCGAGATCCTCGATGAGGATGCCGCGCGTCGCGAGGCCGGCTTGCTCGGCGGTGTCGCGCAGGTAGCCGACGGTCATCGCATCCTCGAGGTCGTCGACCGCCGCGAAGTACGCCGGTGCGGGGAGCTGCGGGGCGAGCGCGCGCCAGGTCGTGATCAGCTGATCGTGGATCGCGTTGAACTGATCGCACGCCGGGAACCGCTCCATCAGCCAGGTCCACTGGATCACGCCGGCCTCGAGCAGGCTGGTCGGCGTGTCGGCGTTGTACTCCAGAAGCCGGGGAACCCCGTCGCTGAACGCCAGGTCCATGCGGCCGTACAGCGACGGCGCGCGCTCCCGCCAGCTGCGCTCGACCAGCGGCGCGATCGACGGCGCGATGCCGAGCTCGGCGTAGCGGCTGCGCTCGACGACGTGCGCGACCGCGTCGAGGCAGCGCAGGTGGAGCTCGATCGTCGCGGCCTCGATCGCGTCGGCCTCGCACTCGGTCAGCTCGTAGTAGCTATCCTCGCCCCAGTACTCCCCGTGCTCGGCGGTGGTATGGAACACCAGGCCCTGGGCCTCGACGCGGGCCCGCCAGTCGGGCCGCGGATCGATCGGGCGGCGCTGCATCAGCCGCCGGACGCCCAGAAGTAGTGGCCGAAGCCGCCGCGGAACACACCGGGGTCGTGGTGGTAATGGTGATGGTGATGGTGGCCGTGGATGTGGCCCACGAACACGCCGGGCGCATAGCTACCGTAGCCCGTGACCGGGGGGTCATCGTCGACCGGCGGACAGTCCGGATCGTCGAGGTCGGCGCTGCACCCGTCGACCGGCGGACACTGCGGATCATCGGGGTCGGTGCTGCACTCGTCGATCGTCGGCGTCAACCCGGGCGGCGACAGCATCGGCGCGGTCGCACCCGGCGGCTGCAGCGGCGGCTCGTCCTCGCTGGCGGGCTGCGCTGCGACCGCAGCTGACGCCAGCATCGGCAGCAGCGTGAGCTTGACGGCAAGCGATCGGCGCACCGCGATAGCGTAGCAACGAGCCGCGAGTGGCAGGGGGTTAAGTCGATGTGAATGGTGTAACCCCCGAGGATCCGCGGTCGTGGCGTCTCAGGTCGATGTGAATGACGTGGCCGCCGGGGTCCACGGCGGTGGCCGTGTGCCGCAGCTTGCTGCGCGTACCGCAGGCGAGGTGTGACGTCGCAGGCACGATCGTCTGCGTTCGCTGCGCATCGTCGAGCGTCGTCGGCAACAGGAGGCTTCGCAGATCGCGGGCCACGATCTGACCAGCGCGGCCCTGGAACGCAACAACGCTCGCGTTCGTGGCATCAGCCAGCGTGCGCATGGCTGCCGCAAATCCCAGCAACCTGTTGCTGGTGCTCCATCATGCGTCCTGGAGGCAGCAGCTCGACCAGGGTTCACCCCGAACGCGCGAAGAGGGGCCGCTCCCCAGCGATCGCCGCGCAGTCGGTCGGACGCTCCGGACGATACGTGCCCGGTCGCGCAATGGCGGTGCCGAGGCTGCGCGCCCCGGAGGCAGCGCGCTCCAGGAGCTTTGCAGAGAGCAAGTCTTGCGGGCATTACCTCCGCCCCCACGTGCCCCCACGTGGGGGTCCACTCATGCGATCTCTTCGCGTACCGGGGCGAGCTCGTGCTGAGGTCGCCGGTGAGAGCTCCGCGCCGAGCCTGCGTACCGGGGTCGCCGCCGAGCGCGCCGAGCACGACGAACCGGCCGCGGCGTCGCTGCCCGAGTCGGAGATGTGGGCTCGACGATTCGATGGACGGGCGAGATCGTCCAGGAGTATTCGGCCAGCATCATCGCATGGGACGGTGACGACCACGACGGCGGATCCACCGTCGGCAACGCGAAGTTCTACATCGTCAAGGTCGCTGCTGCGATGAGCTGCGGCATGAAGGTCCTGCCTGCTCACCGTGGAAGGGACATCAGCTCGTCGCGGCAAGTCGCTTGGTCGAGAGCTATCCGAGCGGCCTCGTCGTCTGCCGCCCACAGCCACTGCAATACGCTGGCGACGAGCCGGAGAAATCCGCCACCGACGGCATGGAGTACGAGCGCTTCTCCAAGGACCGACGCGAGGCCAAGCGAAGCGGCACGACGCCCTCGCAGCTCGCCGCTGCCACCGAGGAATCTCGAAGGCGGTGACCGAGTACGCGTCGGAGGTTTGGTGTCCGCGGCCGTGGCCTGGGTCGGCGTGACAAGAGGCGCCACATGGCCGTCGGGTTGCTCGTAGCAGTTCTCCGGTGTTCCTCGGCCCCCACGTGGGGGAGCCCGGCGCCACCGCAGCCTCGCAACGTTGAACCGGGTCGTGCCGATGTCGCGCAGTGCCCAGAGTGCCTTGCCGCGGGTCGTCATCCTGGAGCATGCGACACGGACGACGCCGATACCGCGCAGCGCCGGAGTGCCTCGCGGAGGAGTCGCTCCAGTGTCGCCTCGGCCCCCACGTGGGGGCGAGCCTGGGCCACCGCGGCACGCGCCTCGCGCAGCTTGAACCCAGCGGTGGTCAGCGCCGTGCAGGCATCGCTGTCGACGGTCGAGATCTCGGTCTCGTCAGGGACCATGCCGGGTCCGCCGGATGCTGGCCGAGGCGGCGCCAGCCGTTGCGCCGGTGTCGGAGCAGTGCCATGACCGGTGGTGTCCTCGGCCCGTGGATCCGCTGGGGCCTGATCGTCGCGGCGGATCGTGGAGCCGGTGTCACGCGCCGGCATCGAACGCGGCGAGGGCTCGGGGGCCTCGCTCCGGAAGGCGGTGCTCTCCGAGGACCGAGACATGTCCGGTGCACTGTCACCGCCTGCCTCCGCGGTCGAGCGCTCCGGTGCCTCGCGCCACGAGAACTCGAGCGCATGGGGCGCCTCGCCGCGGATGATGAGCTGACCTGCGTGGAGCAGCGCATGGTGACCCGAGCACACGGTCAGCAGGTTCGACAGCTCGTTTCCACCCCCGTCGCTGCGGAACTGGATATGATGGACATCGAGGTTGCGCGCGGCCCGGCATCCGGGCACCGTGCAGCGGTGGTGGTCGCGTGCGAGCACCTGGCGGCGAAGCCTCGGCGTGATGGTGGATGTCACGCGCGCCGGCTCGCTCGCCTCGAGGGAGCCGATCAGCTCGGCGTCGCAGCGCGCGCGGTCGAGCACCTCGGGGCTGACCTCGATCTCGCGCCCGGCGCCGTTCTGCCAGCCGCGGCGGCACGATGCGCACACCGTGAAGGCGATCTGGTGCGCCGGACGTCCGGAGTCGGCTCCGCCTTCGATCGCGTGCCTGCACAGCGTCTCGATCAGCGCGCTGTCATCGAGCCGGCCGCCGTGCTCGTCGGCCATGACCGCCTGGACCTGACGAAACAGCGCGAACGCCGCAGGGCTGAGCTCCAGGCGCAGGATGCGATTCACCAGCTCCGGCCGCGCCGGATCCTCGGGACGGTCGCCGGGCTTCTTGCCCGACACCATCGCTTCGATCTGCCTCAGGTTCTTGCCGTGCGCGGCGTCGAGCCAGGCCTGCTCGGTGTCCACCGTCACCACGCGGGTCAGCTCGCGCACCGCCGAGAACGACAGCGCGCCCTCGCCGAGGCTGGCCTCGATCCGGGGGAGCTGGGCCAGCGCGAGCGCGACGCGGATCCGCTCGGTGCCGGCCTGCGGGGCGTATCCGAGCTCGCGCTCCAGGTACTCGTTCAGGTGGACGTAGCCGAGCCGCCGCCACAGCCGGACCGCGACGGCCTCGCGCAGGCACCGCGCCTCTTCGGCATCGAGCGCCGCGCGCCGCTTCGAGATGCCGCACAGCCGCTGATGCAGCACACGCCATGTTTCGCCATTCGTCACCGAGGCCATCGTGATCCTCCTGCCAGATCGACGCGCCCCTCAACGCGTGTGCGCGACGCATACACCACCCCTGTGACAATCGTTCCGTATCCACCGGGTGGCAGCCCGGCCGCGCCCGGTCGGGAATGACACTGCGCTGGACATCGTCGAGCTCGGCGATGTCAGGATCGCTCGCGGGTACCCGCGCGGCGCCCGGGCTGCTGCATCGGCCCGCGGTGTGCGACCGTCGGAGCCAGTGGCCGCCGCGCTCCTGCTGCAGCCGGCGCTGAAGATCGGCTTCGCAGTCGGCAAGGTACTTGCGGTAGCCGGCGTGGTCGACCAGCGGGTTGGGCACCTCGCCGGCGCGCAGGCGGGCGATCTTGCCGGCGAAGATCAGCCCCTGCGAGGTCGCGATCAGGTACGACGCGATGTTGGTCGCGCGACATAGTAGATGTTGCAGACGATGCGGAACGGTTCGATCGGCCGCCCCAGCTCGGTACGCCACTTCCGGGTGGCAGGCGTATCCGCGGCGGCGTGCGCCTCGGCGTAGTGCTGGCGGAGCAGATCGATGGCGAAGTCGCCGTCGCCGGGGTTGCGCACGTGCCAGACGGTATGGACGTGATTCGCGCCGGCCTGGGTCTTGTCGAGCTCGTAGAGGAAGCTCGGGCCGGCGATGCGGTAGTAATGAGGCTGGCCGGCCGAGGCGCCGCCCGCCCAGGTGAAGTGGATGTCGGCCGGGGCGCTGGCGGCGACCCTCGCGCGCTCGCGGTCGGCGAGCTCGCGCGGCAGGTTGCCGGTCACCTCGTCGAGCAGCGCGTCGAGCAGCTGGCGCTGCGCCGGCGTCATCCGCGCCGCGGGCAGGCCCGGCAGCGCGGTGAGCCTGGCGCCCGGTCCAGTCAGGATGTCGGCGGGCGCCGCGGCCTGGTACACGGCCGCCTTGCGCTGCGCGCCGTCGAGGCTGGCGAGCAGGTGAAACCCCAGGTCGTCCTCGCGGCCGAGCACGCGGGTGTCGGCGAGGGCGCCGCTGTCGACGCGCGACGGGGCGGCGCCGAGGAACGCGGGCCCCTCGACCGGCCGCACGCCGTCGACCAGGGTCAGGTCGAGCGACAGGTGGTGGCCCTCGATCCGGAAGCCCCAGGTCGACGTGGTCGACGGCTCGCCGAACACCGACAGGAAGTACGCGCCGGGATCTCGGACCGTGCTGTTCTCGCGCCGCCGCCGCACCTCCTCGAGCGCCATGATCCCGCTCGCCTTGACGAGGCCGCGCCGGCTCAGCGCGGTGCCCAGCAAGCCGAACGCAAGCGCGCGCTGTGCATCGGTCAGCTCCTTGAACGCGATCCCAGGCCTCGGCTGCGGCACGTGGTGCCAGCGCAGCCGCTCGTCGGCCGCGACCGGGATACCGCCCGCGCGCGCTGCGCCGGGGTGAGCGCCGACAGCAGCCGCCGCGCCGCCTCCGCCATGTCCGCCGACAGGTGGATCTCGGCGGTCACCGCGCTCGGGCTGCGCTGCGCGAGCGCGACGGTGGCCGCGATCCCGGCGAGCAGCGGGACGACCACGACCGGGGGAACCGCTTGAAACATGCTGGATGCTCCTGGCCGCCCGTTGCGGCGCGAGTCGTAGCTTGGCCGCGCGCCGCGCCTCCGTCCAATCGATCGGTGGAGGGCGGCCGGGAGAGCGAGATCGCGGCGCAACGCGTCGATCACGCGCCGGCCGGCGATCCGATGGCTGGACGCCCGTGCCTATGGATGGGCGGACGCCGGCGTGGTCGGGGACGGCGGCGTCGGCTTGGGCCACGGCAGGGTCGCGACGATCGCGCCGGTCGCCCAGCTCGCCGCGAAGATCAGCGCGAGCGGTAGCCAGGTCCCCCAGACGCTCGCGAACATCGCGAAGCTGCGCTGGATCAGCCCCGCGACGATCGCGGCGTCGAGCCCGCCGACGAGCGCGGTGAACGCGATCGCGACCGGCAGCGGCGCGCGCGCCCCCCGGGCGCTGAAGTAGCTCCGCCCGATCGTGACGAAGATCAGCGGCGCCGCGATCGCGTGAACGGCGACCGCGACTCCGGCGCCGGTCATCGCGAGCAGGCCGGCCATGACCACCGCGCACGCGCTCCAGCCGGCGACGGCGTGAGCGACCAGGCGAGGCAGCGATCGCGCGTGAGGCGTGATCGGCGCCAGCGGCCGGGCGGTGGACAGCCGCGCCGCGATGTCGATCGCCCACTCCCGGATCTGCGCCGGATCGCGCCAGTCGCCGCTGTGGCTGCGCGCCATCGCGTGCGCCATCCAGCCGGTGACGTCGGACTCGAACCGGCCGCCGAAGGTCGCGTGGCCGACGGCGCCGATCCGCTCGATCAGCACGGCGACCTCGGTCACCGGCGCGATCGGCGCGCGCGCGGCCGAGCCGTCGAGCGGGCCGCTCGAGAACAGCCACACCGGGATCCGCCGCAGCGCGGCCAGGTGTCGGGCGACCAGCCGCCGCGCGTCGCGATGCCAGCGGTTGGCGTACAGCGCGCCGCCGATGATCGCGGCGTCGTATCCGGCGATGGTGTCGACCTCGCGCGCGGCGCGCAGCTCGACGTCGACGCTCGCGTCGCGCAGCGCGTCTGCAATCTTCCTCGCGATGCCTTCGGTACCGCCGTGTCGGGAGCCCCAGGTCACGAGCACGCGCATGGCAAACCTCCGGTCCGGTGGACGTGCAGGAACCGGGCCCCGCGGCGGTCGCCGTCCGGACCGCGGGTCAGCGCAGCCTGCGCGCCCAAAGCCGCGAGCGATGCGCGCCGGCTGCGTGCTCGCCGCGCCACCGCGCATGGCCTGCGCGACCGCGGCGGCTACAGCGCCTGGCCGGGGCGGCGTGGCTCGACCAGCTCGATCAGCCGGCGGCTGCGCCGGAACACGAACGCGATCCGGCGCTCGAACGCCGCGGCGATCACCGGCTCGCACACCACGCGCGCGCCGCGCGCGACCTCGGCGGCGACCCGATCCTCGAGCGAGCCATCGCCGGCCTCGAGCTCGTAGCACACGTGATCGAGGCCGCCGCCGCGGGCGAGCCGGCTGGCGAGCGGCGACGCCGCCGGATCGCCGAGCGGCACGACCAGCTCCCACAGCTCGCCGGTCGCCGGCTCGCGCAGGAACTGGACGGTGACGCGCTGGATCGGATCGTCGATCGCCGGCGATGCGAGCTCGGCTCCGTCGCGCTCGAACGCCGCCCGCATCCGCGCCAGGTCATGGCCGACCCAGCCCAGGTGGTGGAGCCTCATCCGGAGGCCTCCGGCGGCAGCGCCATCACGGCGGCGGTGTCGCGCGGCTCGATCCAGCGCCGCGTCCGGCCGTTGCCTTCCCACGACAGCACCCGCGCCCCCGGCACCGACAGCGCGACCAGCGTACCGAGCGGCGCGAAGCCGAACCGCTGGTGGAGCGAGATCGAGGCCGCGTTGGCGGCCTTGACCCGGCAGCGCACGCGGGCCGCGCCGCGGTCGACGATCAGCTCGCGCAGCGCGGTCTGGAACAGCTTGACGAACACCCCCGACGCGCGCGCCTCGGGCACGGTGAACGCGTTGTAGCTCCAGAATGCGTCGGCGGGAACGTCCCAGCGCGGCAGCAGCGGCCGGTCCTCGTCGAACGGAGCGGGTCCGCGATGGAACCATGCGTGCGCCAGCAGCCGCCCGTCGTGCTCGCCGACGTACGCCAGGTCGCCGCGCACGAACCGCTCGGCGATCCGCCAGCCCGGCGTGCCGTCGAGCGCGGTCATCGCCGCGGCATCGTCGTGCGTGCCGAGCCGGATCCGCAGATCGCGCAGCCCGCGGAACTGCCGGGGCGCACAGGTCAGCTCGTAGAACCGCTGGTGGCTGACCGACACCGCCGGCCACAGCCTCGCCGCCATCAGCGATCGCTCGGCGATGTGCAGCGCGCGGCTGGCGGCATCGAGGTCGTCGCGCGCCAGCTGATCGCGCAGCTGGTCGATCTTGCGGCGGACCCGGTCGCGGAGGGTCACCGCGCGGACCCCGCGGGCTCGTCGCCCCCGTCGAGCTGCGCGGCGATGTGGTCGTCGTCGAACGGCGGCCCCGGCAGCGGCTGCTTGACGAACGCCTCGCCGGGGCCGTTGCCGGGGGCTGCGCCGGGGGCTGCGCCGGAGGCTGCGCCGGAGGCTGCGATAAACCCATGGCGCGGCAGGAAGTCGCGCACCGGCGCGTTCTTCCGGGTCGGGATCATCCGGGCGGTCAGCTGGCGCGCGCCGGCCTCGATCAGATCGGCGGTGACCACCCGGAGCAGCGCGCTCTCGACGCCGCGGCCCAGCACGCGGCACGACAGCAGCACCGTGTCGAGGTTCCAGGTCGCGTCGTCGACCCGGAGCGCGAACACCAGTCCGGTCGTGCCGTAGTCGCCGAACCGATCGGTGACGTCGAGGGCGTACAGCCGCCACGCCGGATCGCGGCGCATCGCCTCGACGTCGCCCTCGCTGCGCCGCACGGTGCTCAGGTTGAACTGGTTGGTCTTCTGGGTCAGCTGGGCGGCGCGCGCGACGTCGTCGTCGCCGATCCGGCGCACCCGGACGACCAGCTCCAGCGAGCGCAGGTGGGCGCGCAGCGCGTCGAGGTCGCCCTCGGCGGCGGCGCGCGCGGCGGTCCGCGCCTTCTCGGCCGCGTAGGCCGCGGCGCGCATGCGGTCCTCGTCGGTCAGCGCCATGCGATCGAGCTGGGGCACCGCGCGCAGCGCGTCGACGTAGCGCGCCGGATCGGGCGGCAGCTGGACCACGGTGACCTCGGGCAGCACGCGCGCGACCTCGGCGCACTCGGTCGGGCTGTCGTCGACGAACACGAAGCTGTCGACCCCGAGCGACAGCTCGCCGGCGAGCTCGCGCAGCGACTCGGACTTGGACTGCCACGAGATCCGGTGCGCGGCGAGGTGCTCGCGCCGGATCCGCATGCCGGGGTGGTGGTCGAACACCTCGAACGCGTCGGCCTCGTTGTTCTTGCTCGCGACCGCCAGCAGCACGCCCTGGGCGCGCAGCGCGAGTAGCGCGTCCTGGAACGCGGCGAACGCCGCGCCGAGCCCGCTCGGGCCGATCGCGATCTCGCCCGGGCCGTCCTCGCCGACGATGCCGCCCCACAGCGTGTTGTCGAGATCGAGCACGACGACCTTGGCGGCGGGCAGCACCAGCGCCGCGATCGTGCGGGCGAGGTGCGCCGCGAGGTAGCGCAGCCCGGCGGCCGACCACGGGCAGCCGGCGACGATCGCCATCCGCGGATCCCAGGCCCGGGCCCCGAGCTCGGCGACCACCTGGTCGACGTCGACCAGCCGCAGCCGCCGCCGCTTCTGCGCCGCGCTCCACAGCGCGACGTTGCACTCGCGGGCGAGCTGGACCTGCGACGCCGGGTGGCTGGCGTCGAGCACGCCGAGCGGCGTGGTCGGCGGCGACGGCAGCGTGCCGACCAGCAGCGTCCCGGGGGTCGCGGCCTCGAACGCCGCGAGCGCGCCGCAGAGCCGGTCGACCTCGGCGGCTGCGTCGGCCCGCGCCTCGCCGACCCGCACCGGATCGAGCAGCGCGAGCTCACCGAGCGGCCGCGCGCACAGGTCCTCCAGCCGCGCCAGCACCAGCGTCGCGTCGGCCCGCGCCGCGCGGACCTCGCCGTCTGCGTC
Source organism: Kofleriaceae bacterium (assembly GCA_041495365.1). GTDB lineage: Bacteria > Myxococcota_A > Polyangia > Haliangiales > Haliangiaceae > JABFXX01. The sequence continues at coordinate 31,869 of JBGQCL010000053.1, forward strand.
GAGCAGGCTCTGGTAGATCTGGCCGAACGGCGCCACCGTGAACCGGGCGAACAGCCCGCGCTCCGCCAGCAGGCACCCGAGGTAGGGCAACAGGGTGTCGACCGTGTAGCTCGCGGCGATCGCGATCGACACCGGGCGCAGGGCCCCGGGCGCCGCCGACAGCTCGCGCCAGCGGCGCTGGAACGCCCCGGTCGGCGACTCCCGGGTCAACGGCTCGCGGCCGCCGGCCGCCGCGGTCACCGGGCTCCGGTCCTGGCCGCCACCAGCCGCACCATGTCGCCGAGCGACTTGATCGCCAACGCCTCGGCGGTGGTGATCGCGACCCCGAGCTCGTCCTCGACCCCGGCGATGAACGCCAGCGTCGCGACCGAGTCCCACCCGGGGGTGACGCCGGGGGCCGACCCGGGTCCGAGCGAGCTCACCGGGGCGCCGGTGGCATCGGCAAGCAGCGCCGCGAGCTGCTCCTGGAGGCCATCCTTCATGTCACAGCGTAAGCTAGGCGTCCCCGAAACGTCCGTCAACTGCTGCCTCCCGGCTCGGCCGGCGTGTTACGGTCGCCCGGTGGTCGGGAGGATCTCGGTCGTCATCCCCTACTACAACCGGGCGCGCTTCATCGATGACTGCCTGGCGTCGGTGTGGGCCCAGCGCCGCGCGGCCGATGAGGTGATCGTCGTGGACGACAGCTCCGAGCCGGACCAGCGCCGGCACCTCGACCGCTTCCTGCCCCGGATCCGGATCGTCGACCAGCCGCGCAACCTCGGGGTATCCGCCGCGCGCAACGCCGGCATGCGCGCGGCGAGCGGCGAGTGGATCGCTTTCAACGACAGCGACGATCTGTGGGTGCCCGACAAGCTGGCGATCCAGGCCGACCACCTCGACGCCAACCCCGGCTGCGACGGCGTGCACACCGCGATCCGCGCGTTCCATGACGACGGCCGCACCGCGGTGTCCGACCCGATCGCACCGCGGCTCACCCTGGAGGACGCTCTGCACGACAACATGATCCGGGTCCAGAGCCTGGTGATCCGCAGCTCCGTGCTGCGCACGATCGGCGGGTTCGACGAGAGCCTGCGGTGCTGCGAGGACGACGATCTCGGGATCCGGCTCGCCGCCGCCGGCTACCGGATCGACTACCTCGCCGAGCCGCTCACCCACATGCGGCGCGGCGGCCACGGCCACCTGTTCGGCAGCTGGCCCCGCGTGCTGCGCGGCAAGGCGACGGTGGCGATCCGGCACCGCGCGCTGCTGGAGCGCACGCTCGGTCCGGGTGCGACCCGTCGCCGGATCGCGCGCGCGGCGCGCAAGGTAGGCGACATCCGCGGCGGTGTGGTCGGCCGCGTGCTGTTCGCCGGCGGCTGGCTGGTCGGCGGGTTCGACCGGGCGACGGACTGACCGGAGCTCGATGACCGTCGATCTATTCACGATCCCCCTGGCCGAGCGCAGCCGGATCCGCGACGTGTGGTGCGCGCTGGAGGCCGCGTCGCCGCCGCCGTACTTCCTGTCGTGGGCGTGGGTCGAGACCTGGCTCGACAGCCTGCCGGCGTCGGCCGAGGTCGCGCTGTGTGTCGCGCGTCGCGCCGGAGCCCCGGTCGCCGCGTTCTTTCTCGGCGCGCGGACCCGGTGGCGCCACCGCGTGGTGCGCAGCCGCGAGCTGCACTGGAACATGACCGGCCACGACGCCTACGACGAGATCTGCATCGAGTACAACGGCATGGTGCACGACGGCGCGCCGCCGCCGCTCGCCGAGATCGTGGCGCGCCTGCCCGGCGACTGGGACGAGGTCTACCTGCCGGCGCTCGACGCCGACGGCCCGGTCGCGCGTGGACTCGCCGGGCTGGCCGCGGACCCGGGCCCGCTGCGGGTGCGCAGCGAGGGTCGCGTGCCGGCGCCGACCGTCGACCTCGCCAAGGTCCGCGACGGCGGCGACTACCTCAAGCTGCTCGGCGGCAGCACCCGGTCGCAGATCCGCCGCGCGCAGAAGCTGTACGGCGCGCGCGGCAAGCTCGCGCTGGAGGTCGCGGCGTCGCCCGACCAGGCGCGCTCGGTGTTCGACGAGCTGGTCGCACTGCACCGCCAGGCGTGGCGCGACCGCGGCGAGGCCGGCGCGTTCCTGCCGTTCGTCCACGACTTCCACCGCCGCCTGATCGAGCGCAGGTTCGCCGCCGGCGAGATCCAGCTGCTGCGGGTGCGCGCGGGCGATACCACCGTCGGCTGCCTCTACAACTTCGTGTCGCGCGGCGACGTATCGTTCTACCAGAGCGGCCTGGCCTACGAGACCGACAGCAAGCTCAAGCCCGGCCTGGTGTGCCATGCGCTCGCGATCGACCACGCCGCGCGGGCCGGCCACCGCTGGTACGACTTCCTCGCCGGCCAGTCGCGCTACAAGCAGAGCCTGGCCACCGATGCCCGCGCGCTGATCTGGGCCCGGATCCAGAAGCCGCGCCTGCGCTTCGCGCTGGAGGATCTGGCGCGTAGCCTGCGCGATCACGTGCGCGCGCGCCGTGCGGCCGCTCGGCCCGCTGCCGCGAGCGCCGCGCCGGCCGACGACGCGTGAGCGAAAGAGGGGCGGCGGCGCTCGCCGTGTGTGATGCTGGGGCTCGCGAGGGCCGGAACCGGGCGAGGGGGTGTCCCTGTTCAGGGCCACCCCCTCGTCATCATCTTCCGTCCGTTCCTCGCTGCGCTGTTCCACCGAGACGCGCCTCTGGCGCGCCTCGTCGGGCTTCGCTCGGCCCGGACCAGGCAGGCCTGCGAGCGGTTCTGCGCGCGACGTCGCCGGCGACGGAGGCGGCGCGCGTCACGCGGTTCCCGTCGGACCTCGCCGGCTCCGGCAACGACGGCCAGCCTGTGCGCCAGGGTGTGTTCGGTGGGAGGCGCGTGGCCCGACCGTGCGGCTGCGGCGGGTTGTCGCGCCGGTCGCCGCGTCGGGTTTGCGCCGGCTGGCCCGTGCGTGGCATCCAAGGACCATGACCACCGCGACCGGTGCGCGTGCTCCCTGGTGGATCGCCTGCGTGGCCGCGCTCGCCGCGGTCTATGCCGCGGTGTTCGCGGTGGTCGGGTCGGCGAGTTTCGCTCGCGCGCCGGACTGGATCGCGCTGGGCGCGACCTTCGATCTGACGGTGACCGCGCCGCTGGTCGTGTGGTGGCTCGGTGTCCGCCGCGGCGCCATGCCGTGGTGGTTCGCGGTGGCGGCGCTGTCGTGGGGCGTCGCGCTCGCACGCTCGCACGTGCCGCACGCGCCGCTCGGCGCGCTCGTCGCGGCGGGCGGCGCGCTGGAGGTCGTCACGGTCGGCTGGCTGCTCGTCCGGATCCGGCGGGTGATCCGCGGCGCACGGGCGGCGCAGGGCGCCGGGCCGATCGCCGCGCTCGAGGCCGGCTTCGTCGCCGCCCGGATCCCGGCGCGGGTCGCCGCGATCTTCGCGGGCGAGCTCGGCGCCGTCGGGCTCGCGCTGACCGGATGGTTCCGCCGGCCGCGCCCCGGCTTCGCGATGCGCAGCACCGGCTGGCTGCTGTACGCCGGCGTGCTCGGCTTCCTCGTCGTGGTCGAGACCGCGGCGGCCCACCTCGCGCTCGCGATGTGGAAGCCGGTGATCGCGTGGATCTCGACGATCAGCTCGGCGTACGCGCTGGTCTGGCTGGCCGGCGATGCCCACGCGATCCGGCTGTACCCGGTGGCGATCGCCGGCGATACCCTGCGCGTGACGATCGGCGTGCGATGGCGCACCGCGATCCCGCTCGCCGACATCACCGCGGTCACCGAGATCCACACCGCGCCCGACGGGGCGCTCAGCCTCGCGCTGCTCGCGCCGACCGTGCTGATCACCCTGCGCGCGCCGGTCGAGGTCGTCGGCCTGCTCGGCCGGCGCAAGCGCGCCGACCGGATCGCCCTCACGATCGACGACCCCCGGGGGTTCATCGCCGCCGTGGCCGCCGGCCGCGGGGCTTGACAGCCCCCCGGCGCACGAGGCCTCGTAAGCCGTGGAGCGATTCGTCAACCTGTGTGTCGTGTGCCTCGGCAGCGCGCTCGGCGGCGGCGCGCGCTACCTGGTCTACCTGTGGGCAGTGTCGCGCGGCTGGACCGCGTTCCCGTGGGCCACGCTGATCGTCAACGTCGTGGGCTGCTTCCTGATCATGGTGATCGCGACCGTCGCCGCGTCGGTCACGGTATCGACCAACCTGCGGCTGTTCCTCACCACCGGCATCATGGGCGGCCTGACGACGTACTCGACCTTCGACTACGAGACCACGCGGTTGCTCCAGGACGGCGCGACCGCGACCGCGCTGCTCAACGCCGGCGCCACGCTGGGCGCGTGCTTCGTCGCCGGCCTGCTCGGGATCGTCGTGGCGCGGCTGTTCGTCGGCCCGTGACCCCTTATACTGCGGTGCGATGACCGATCCGCTGCTCGTCGTGCGCTCGCGGCGCGTCGTGACCGACACCATCGCGCCGGCGGCGATCCATGTCCGCGCCGGGCGGATCGAGCGGGTCGCCGTGTGGGACGACGTGCCGGCCGGGGCGCGGCTCGACGACGCCGGCGAGCTCGCCGTGCTGCCCGGCATCGTCGATACCCATGTCCACCTCAACGAGCCCGGCCGCGCCGAGTGGGAGGGCTTCGCGACCGCGACCCGTGCCGCCGCGATCGGCGGGGTGACCGCGCTGGTCGACATGCCGCTCAACTCGATCCCACCGACCACGACCCGCGAGGCGCTGTCCGCCAAGCGCGCGGCGGCCGCCGGCCAGTGCGCGGTCGACGTCGGGTTCTGGGGCGGCGTGGTCCCGGGCAACGCCGGCGAGCTCGCCGGGCTGGTCGCCGACGGCGTACGCGGCTTCAAGTGCTTCCTGGTCGACTCCGGCGTCGCCGAGTTCGGCTGGGTCGGCGAGGCCGAGCTCGCGCCCGCGATGGCGATCCTCGCCTGGCTCGGCGCGCCGCTGCTGGTCCACGCCGAGCTCGCCGGGCCGATCGACGCGGCCAGCGCGGCGCTCACCGGCGCCGATCCGCGGCGCTACGCGACCTACCTGGCGTCGCGGCCGCCCGAGGCCGAGGAGGCTGCGATCGCGCTGGTCACCCGGCTGTGCCGCGCGACCGGGGCGCGCACCCACATCGTGCACCACTCGGCGGCGAGCGCGCTCGACCAGCTGCGCGCGGCGCGCGCCGAGGGCCTGCCGCTGACCGCCGAGACCTGCCCGCATTACCTGCACTTCACCGCCGAGGCGATCCCCGACGGCGCGACCCCGTTCAAGTGCGCACCGCCGATCCGCGACGCCGCCAACCGCGAGGCGCTGTGGCGCGCGCTGGCCGAGGGCGTGCTCGATCTCGTCGCGTCGGATCACTCGCCGTGCAGCCCCGGGCTCAAGGCGATCGAGGCCGGCGACTTCGTCGCGGCGTGGGGCGGCGTGGCCGGCCTGCAGCTCGCGCTCCCCGTGGTGTGGACCGAGGCCACGGCGCGCGGCCACTCGCTGGTCGACGTCGCGCGCTGGATGTCGGCCGGCCCGGCGCGGCTCGCCCGGCTCGCCGCCAAGGGCGCGATCGCCGCCGGGCGCGACGCCGACCTGGTCGTGTTCGACGACGCCGCGCGCACCACCGTGACCCCGGAGTCGATCCACCACCGCCATCGCGTCACGCCCTACGCCGGCGAGACCCTGCGCGGCCAGGTCACCGCCACGTACCTGCGCGGCCAGCGCGTCGCCGAGCGCGGCGCATGCCTGGCCGACGACCTGGGCGCCCTGCTATGACGTCGGTCTCGGCGACGTCGCCGGGGACCCGGACATGACCGACTTCCTCGACCTTCCCGACCTCGCGTGCGAAGCCGTCGGCGGCGCCGCGATCGCCTGCAACGACGAGTTCTTCGCGGAGAAAGAGAACTTGCTCCGCGACCACCCCGCGGTGTGGAAGGACCACGCCTACACCGATCGCGGCAAGTGGATGGACGGCTGGGAGACCCGGCGCCGCCGGCCGCCCGACGCGATCGGCCACGCCAGTCCGGGCGGCGATCACGACTGGTGCATCCTCCGGCTCGGCATGCCGGGCGCGATCCGCGGCGTCGTCGTCGACACCGCGTTCTTCCGCGGCAACTACCCCCCGTCGTGCGCGCTGTCCGCCGCCGAGATCGACGACGCGCTCGACCTGCGCGCGCTCGACGCCGCGACCTGGACCGAGATCCTGCCGCGCAGCCCGCTCGCCGGCGACACCCGCAACGCGTTCCCGATCATCGCGCTCCCCGGCGCGGCCGGCGACCGCCGGTTCACCCACGTCCGGCTCGACATCTTCCCCGACGGCGGCGTCGCGCGGCTGCGCGTCCACGGCGAGGTCGTGCCGCGGTGGTCCCGGCTGGCCGCGCTCGGCGGCCCGATCGACCTCGCGGCGCTCGAGCACGGCGCCGTCGTCGAGTCGTGCAGCGACATGTTCTTCGGCTCGCGCAATAACCTGATCAAGCCCGGGCCGTCGCGCAGCATGGCCGACGGCTGGGAGACCCGGCGCCGCCGGGGCCCAGGCCACGACTGGGCGATCGTCCGGCTCGCCGCCGCCGGCACGATCGAGCGCCTGGAGATCGACACCTCGCACTTCAAGGGCAACGCGCCCGGCCGGTGCACCGTCGAGGGCGTCCACGCCCCGGGCGTGCCGCGGGGCGCCCAGGGTGCGATCGCCCGGCTCGACGGCTGGCGCCTGCTCCTGGCCTCGCCGCTCCAGCCCCACACCCGCCACGGGTTCGACGGCGAGCTGCGCCGGATCGGCCCGGTGACCCACCTGCGGCTGTCGGTGTTTCCCGACGGCGGGGTCGCCCGGCTGCGCGCGCCCGGCGAGCTCGCCGGCGACCCGGTCACGGGCCGCGTCGGTCCGCCGACCGGGCTCGCCCGGCTCAACGCGCTGCCGCCCGACGATGCCCGCGCCGCGCTGCGCCGGTGCTGCGGCTCGACCCGGTGGGCCGACGCGATGGCCGCCGCTCGCCCGTTCGACGACGTCCCGGCGCTGCTCCGGATCGCCGAGCGCACCTGGTGGGCGCTCGACGAGGCCGCGCACCGCGAGGCGTTCGCCGCGCACCCCGCGATCGGGCCGCGCGGCGAGCAGCCCCGAGCCCCCGCCGCCGAACCCGAGAGCGCGGCCGCCGA
>JBGQCL010000054.1:0-38667 GCA_041495365.1 Kofleriaceae bacterium
TCCGCGGGCCACGTCCGACGGCGTGGAGCCACCGAACGAGACCGCGACGGGCACCGTGCATGCGTTGTCGGCGTACACCACGGATCCCTGGAGCGGCAGACAGCGCAGCACGCCGTCGACCGCCGGCCTGGGCACGCAATCAAGCGCGTCCACCCTGCACCGGTGTGTACCGCCTGTTGTGAAAACCCGCGCCCGGCGGGGCAAAAACGGACCTCTCGCGGTTTACCACCGCCGATGCTCACCGGGCCGTGAACACGTACTCGTGCTGGCCGTCGCGCAGGGTCAGCGTCGGCTTGCCCGCGGCCTCGCCGACCACGAACGCGAAGCCCTGCAGCCCGGGCTCGAGGGTCTCGAACGAGATCGTACCGTCGGGATTGGGCTGGCTCGCCACCTCGCTCTTGAACTCTCCGAAGTCGAAGATCGTCTTGCCGGCCTTGCGCACGACCGCGATCTGGCCGAGCGAGGCGTTCCTGTAGCCGGCCGCGAGCTTGCCGGCCTCCGCGGCATCCGCCGGCACGGTCAGCAGCTTGCGCTGCACCGCGAGGGTCGCGAAGAAGTTCCTGGCGCCCTGCGCGACGTTCTCGGCGGCCTCGGGCTTGCCGTCGTACAGGAGCTCGAGCAGCTTGCGCTGGAACTGGGTGCGGATCATCGGACCGAGATCGCCGTTGGTGAGCACCACCGCGCCGGTGCTGGCTTCGGGGATCCACATCATGTCGCTGTGGAACCCGATCAGGTCGCCGCCGTGGTCGTAGACCGTGACGCCGTACTTGGTCTGGATGAACACCGCCATGCCGTAGGCCGCGTCGGCGCCGACCGCGACGTTGGGCACGCGCCGGGCGAACAGCGCGTCCTTCGAGATGTACGGCTTGCCGCCGGGCAGCTTGCCCTCGGCGAGCTCCATCGCGAGGTACCGGAGCAGGTCGTCGACGTTGCTCCACGCCGCGCCCGCCGGCCGCACCGGGACCGCCGAGTAGTTCTCGTCCATCGCATCGCGCGCCGGCTTGCCATCGATGTCGATGCCGTGCGGCATCGCATGGTTGCCGCGCAACGCCTTCGCGTAGTCGAACGTGGTCGCCGTCATGCCGAGCGGATCGAACACCAGCGTCTGCATCGCCTTGTCGTAGGCCGCGCCGAGCTCGAGCTTCGGGTACAGCGCGTGCCCGCCGGTGTACCCGCCGGCGGCCGCCATCAGGTTCGAGTACTGGAACAGCTCGCCGAACTTCGACGTCGGCATCATCGTGCCGAGCATCTTAAGCGCCGACTCCGGGGTCGCGCCCTTCCACTCCATCAGCCACTCCAGGTCCTGCCGCGGCAGGCCGGTGCACGCGCAGATCAGGTGCTTGACCAGCACCTGCCGGGTCACCGCATCGTCGCCGAGCCGGAAGCTGGGCAGCACCGACGTCACCGGCTGGTCCCAGGCGAGCTTGCCGGCGTCGACCAGCCTGGCGAGCATCAGCGTGGTCAGCGTCTTGGTGTTCGACGCGATCATGTACAGCGTCCTGTCGTCGACCGGCGCGGGCTTGCCGAGCTCGCGCACGCCGATGCCGCCGGCCCACACCGTCTTGCCGTCCTGGATCACGCCGAACGACACGCCGGGCACGCCCGTGGCCTGCTCGGCGTCGCGCACGAACTGCTCGAGCGCCTCGATCTTCGCGGCGTCGAGCTTGGCCGCGGTCCGGCCCTGGAACGACTCGCGCGCGTAGCCCTTCGGGAACAGCCGGTTGAAGGTCTTTGCGATCTGGCCGCCGCGCTTCTCGGCGGTGGCCTGGGCGAAATCGACCAGCACGACGCACCAGCGGTCGCTGGCGAACCGGGTGACCGCCTGCACGACGCGCTTCTCGTTGGGCGAGGTCTGGTACTGATACGCCTTGCCCCGGGTCCAGCCGTCGCGGTCCGGCACGTCGTTGCTCGCGAGCAGGGGCCACCGCGCATCGGGCTTGTAGACCTTCCAGGCCGCGTCGCGGGCCGCGTCGTTCGACGCCGCCGAGACATCGACCAGCGCGAGGTGCGAGTCCCCCTCCGGCGAGGTCAGCACGGTCATCGCGCCGGTGGTCGCGAGCGTCCAGCCGTCGGGGGCGATGAACGGGTTACCGTCGCTGTCCGCCGCCGGCGTGTCGCCGCTCATCACCTTCCCGGCGGTCGCGGGCGCCGCCGCCGCGGGCGCTGTGACCGCGGGCGCAGGCGCCGCCGGGGCGGTCGGTGGCTCCGCCGCGGGCGCGGGCGACACCGGTGCGGCGGTGGGCCTGGGCGGTGAGGAACACGCAACGAGGACCAGCGCGCACACGAGGCTTCTCATGTGCGCACGTTAGACCACTTGCGGCGCGCGGTCGACGCGGTACGCCGGACGCGCCGCGATGACACGGCGCGGTGCACGGCACGTGCGGTCGCCGCGCGTGGCCGCGGTGCTCACGGATTGCCACGCGGCGCTCCGGCCCCGGACACCCGGCGAACCCCGTAGGCTCGCCGCCCTGCCCGCGGCCGGGATGAACACCCGGCCGGCCCGGCCGTCCTGGTGGATATGAACCGCCTGCGCTCGGCCGTCCTCTGCCTCGCGATCGCCTGGCTCTGCGCGCCTCGAGCCGCCGCGGCCGACCCACCGGCCGCCTGCCCCGGCGACTACGCCGAGGACCTGTCGGCGCTGTCGCCGCGCGCCCGGGCGACCGATGCCGCGGCGCCGTCGTACTCCTATGCCGTGCGGACGTCGGCGACCTACGAGTGCGTGTCGTACGGCTCCGACGGCAACCTCAAGCGCACGCGGTCGACCGCGCTGGCGTACGGCACCGCGTTCGGCTACCGCCGCGACGGCAACGACACGCTGCTGCTGACCAACGAGCACGTCGCGGACTGGCCGGCGGTCACCGACGACGACCACCCGGTCGATGGCATCGCCACCGGGTGCAAGCGGGTCGCCGACTCGCTCAAGATCGTCGACGACGATCACGACGACTACGCGGCCGACGACGTCCCGCTGAGCCGCGCGGTCGTCGATCCGACGCTCGACGTCGCGGTGCTGCGCGCCCATGCTCGCCTCGACATCATCCCGTGGCGGATCGGCCGGAGCGCCGCGCTGGCCGCGCGCAACGTGGTCCAGGTCAAGGGCTACCCGCTCGGCGAGTTCCAGGCCACCAACGTCGGCAAGGTGGTGTCACCGTACGACCGCGACACCCAGGGCGTGCGCAACCACGACGACTTCATCGTCGATGCCCTGCTGACGTCCGGCGGCTCGGGGTCCCCGGTGTTCGCGGTATCGTGCAAGACCGGCGAGTTCGAGCTGGTCGGGATCTTCCACGCGCGCTACGTCCGCGCGAGCGCGCTCAACGTCGTGGTCGCGATCGATCAGGTCCGCGACCTGATGGCCACGCTCAAGCGCTCGCCGCGCCCGGCCGATCGCTCGCCGGATCTCGACGCCGCGGCGCGCGGCCGCCTGGTCGACGCGCTGCGCAGCGATCCGGATCCGCCGTACTTCTCGGTCGGCCCGCTGGTCGCGTCGCTCCAGGTCCGCCGCGACGGTGCGCTGGTGTTCGCGCTGTTCGGGAGCGACTTCCCGCGGACGGCCGGCCCGCTGCTCGCGGTCGAGGACCTCGCCGCGGCGGATCCCGGCGCGTTCGGCGCGCTCGGCGCGGTCTACCTCGGCGGGCCGGCGGGCCTGCACGCGTACTCGACGACCGACTCCGAGGCCGAGATCCACGCACTGCTGTCGCGGGCGCTGACCGCGCTGCGCGAGAGCGCGGTCGCGGCGTTCGACTACAGGAGCGCGAAGCGGACCGCCGCCGAGTCGCGCAGCGCGTTCGATCGCGCCGCGGCGCGGCGGCGGGTGTTCGAGCGCACGCTGGACGCCCAGCGCGACACCGCGCAGGCGATCCTCGACCTGGTCGGCCGCGAGAGCTCCAAGGCGGCGGGCGCCGCGCGCGGGCTCGCCGACCTCGTGGAGCCCGACCCGCTCCGCGCGACGCCACCACCAACTCCGGTCGCCGCCGCGCCGGGCTAGGATGCGTCGGGCGTAGCGCCGGGAGAACGCCGACACGCGACCTCGCGGGGGCTGCTGCGCGGATGGGCGTCGGAGCCGCGCCCGCCGAATCACCACCGACGCATGCGCCAGCTGCCCTTGGTATGTGCGGGACAAGACCTGCCAATCCTAGTGGAGTCGATGTCCGCGCACTGCGTTCAAGTAGCGGCAGCTCTACATGCCCTCGTCCACAACGCCCCGGCACCTTCTGTTCGTAACTGCAAATGAGGCAGATGTGATAGCCAGCCGTAGCATCATCAAGCGCGGCGCCATCGCACCTTGCATCAAGACACGGCCCCGGGTCGCCGATCTCGCATCCGCACAAGAAACACTGGCCAAGGGTGCCATCGTCGCAAAGTAGAACGTCGCCGCGTTTGGCAATTCCGAGACGAAAGCACTCAGCGCATGTATCTTTTCCTCTGGCAGCGAGTAACCCCGGTCGGGGCTCTCCAGCAGCGCCGGGTGCCGCTCACGGCTGCCCGGCGGGCGGCTGCAACGGCGGTGTCATCATCGGTGGTGCCGTCGAGGAGGGTGGCGGTGATGGCAGGACCCCAGGAGGAGGGAGCGGCGGTGTTCGATTCATCTCGCGACAGCGCGCGGTCTTGGAGTAGCCGGACCACGCCGAAAAAGCCCACGGCAGTCCGAGCACGCCGGGGAGAGCGCCGAATTTAGCCACGTCGTTGTCGTGTTCCTTGATACCCACCGCTACAAGGAGGGCGGCCAGCCCGAGGAGCGACACGGCGGGCACGGTGTCGAGGAGGGGCGGGATGATCGTCTCCGTGCAATGTACCGGACGTACGCCCGGGTCGCTTGCCGGAGGCCCCTGTACCGCGATCCACGAGCAACCCGAGCTCACGAGCGCGATCGACATCACCATCCCGACAGCCGACCTCATGACTTGACGCTATGCTCAAGCGCGTGGGCGGTCAAGCTCGGTGGGAGATCCGCGGATAGATCCGGACCGGGATCGATGCTCGCGGGGAGCGCCGCCCTGGGTTCAGGTCGCGGACCTCACCGGTGCCGAGCTAGTGCGGTTCGCCCGCGGCGAGTCCAGATCCGCAACCGCCGCGATCGGCGACCAGCATCGCCTCGCATTGCCGCCGCCGCCGGGCCGAGCTGGTCGTGGTGCGAGGTCGCCGCCGCCCCGGGCCGAGCTGGGGACGCCGGTGGCCGGCGACCATCGCAGACGGTCACCGTGCTGGTCCCGACGGAGACGTCACCGAGGGGGGTAGGTCCAGGAACCAGACAGTACCGGCGACGCCCGCGCTCGCGGAGACAGCGCCGCTCACGACGCTCGTAGGCTAGCAATGAGTCATGCACCTGACGGCACCACGGAGCGGACCAGCGCACAGGGCGCAGTCGGGCTTCTTGCGTGGTTCCTGTGGCGGACCGTCTACCCGAGGAAGATGCCGGGCTGAAGCTGGCGGCTCAAGGTCGCGGTCGCCTGGACGCTCGACCTGATCCTGGGATCGCGTAGCCCGCTCGCCGCGCGGCCCGGTTCCACGTTAGGCTCGCCGCGATGCCGATCCAACGCAGCCAGTCGATCTTCGAGCGAGCCCGCGCCGTCATCCCGGGGGGCGTCAACTCGCCGGTCCGGGCGTGCCGCTCGGTCGGGGCGGACCCGGTGTTCATCGCCAGCGGCCGCGGCGGCCGGGTCACCGACGCCGACGGCAACGAGAACCTCGATCTGATCGGCAGCTGGGGACCGCTGATCCTCGGCCACTGCCACCCCGAGATCACGGCGGCGATCCAGGCCGCGCTGGCGCACGGCACGACGTTCGGGGCGCCGACCGAGATCGAGGTCGCGTTCGCCGAGGCGCTGCGCGCCGCGGTGCCGACCATGGAGATGGTGCGCGCGGTGTCGTCGGGCACCGAGGCGACGATGAGCGCGCTGCGGCTCGCCCGCGGGTTCACCGGCCGGCCGCGGATCATCAAGGCCGACGGCGGCTACCACGGCCACGCCGACTGCCTGCTGGTCGCCGCGGGCTCGGGCGCCGCCACCCTGGGCATCCCGGGCTCGGCGGGCGTTCCGGACGGCGCCGCCCGCGACACGATCGTCGTGCCGTACAACGACCTCGGCAGCGTCGAGCGCGCGCTGGCCGCCGGCGACGTCGCCGCGGTCATCATCGAGCCGGTCGCCGGCAACATGGGGCTGGTGGTGCCCGCGCCCGGCTACCTCGAGGGCCTGCGCGCGCTCACCGCCCGGCACGGCACCGTGCTGATCTTCGACGAGGTGATGACCGGGTTCCGGGTCGCCTACGGCGGCGCCCAGGCGCGCTACGGCGTCGCGCCGGACCTCACGACGATCGGCAAGATCATCGGCGGCGGGCTGCCCGCCGCGGCGTTCGGCGGCCGCGCCGACATCATGCAGAAGCTCGCCCCGCTCGGGCCGGTCTACCAGGCCGGCACGCTGAGCGGAAATCCGCTCGCGATGGCCGCCGGGCTCAAGGCGATGGAGATCCTGGGTCGGCCGGGGACCTACGAGCGGCTGGAGCAGCTCGGCCAGCGCCTGGGCGATGGCCTGCTGGCGGCAGCCCGGGCGGCCGGGAGGCCCGCGGTGATGAACCGGGTGGGCTCGATGCTCACGCTGTTCTTTTGCAACGGCCCGGTCACCGATTATGCGAGTGCGAAGACCGCCGACACCGCGCGGTTCGGCGCGTTCTTCCGCAACATGCGGGATCGCGGGGTGTTTCTGCCGCCGTCGCAGTTCGAGGCGATGTTCGTCAGCCTGGCGCACACCGACGAGGACGTCGAACAGATCGTCGCGGCCGCACGAGCGGCCCTGGCCAATTGACCTTGCAAAAACCGGGTGCTATGAGGGGCCGCGTCGATGCAGCCCGGGCCCCGTCATAGCGGCGAAATGTCGCAGGATTCGGAGCGCGAGCGCGCGCATCGAACGGCCATGGATTCCGGGGACGCTGGCGCTGACGCGAATGGACCGCATGGCCCCGCGCTGGATCCGGCGGCGCGGCAGTCCCGGCGCATGTACGAGGGGCTGTCGGCGAGCGCGGCCGGCCTCGAGCTCGGGATCGCGGTCGCCATCGGCGCGCTGTTCGGGGGCTGGCTCGACGGCAAGCTCGGCACGGCGCCGTGGCTGCTCATCGTGTTCCTGATCCTCGGCGTGATCGCGGGGTTCCGCGGCGTGCTGCGCGCGGTCGCGCGGGCGGAGCGGGCGGACCGGGCCGAGGGCATCTGGCTCCGGCGGAACCGGCGGAGCGAAGGTGCGGGGCACCGTGGCTAGTCCCAAGAGCCCTGATCCCCGGGCAGGCGCCGGCATCCACCGCATCGAGCGCCTCAACTACGGCATCGGCGCGGTCCTGGTCGCGGCCGCCGCGCTGACCCAGTCGCGCAGCATCTCGCTCGGCATCGCGGTCGGCGTCGGTCTGACCTGCGTCAACTTCTTCGTGCTGCGCAAGCTGGTCGTCAAGTGGACCCGCGACGCGGCGGCCGGGCGCGGCGGCAACGGCGCGGTGCTCATGCTGCCCAAGATGATCGGCCTGATGGGCGCGGTCGCGCTGGCGATCCTGTTCCTGCCCATCAACGTCGTCGCGTTCACCATCGGCTACTCGATCTTCTTCGTCTCGATCGTGATCGACGCGACGTACAGCGCGCTCCGGACTCCGGACGACGATCCGCGCGACGCGCCGGCGGCCCCCAACTCCGACGAGCATCATCATGGGTGAACACGGCACCTGGTTCGATTACCTCAACCGCTTCGAGTGGTGGCGCCACTTCGACGCATGGACCCAGAGCAAGCTGCAGCGGACCTGGCTGCTCGGCATGTTCAGCACCGGCTTCACGCTGACCCACGTGCTGGTCACGCTGGTCGTGCTCGGGTTCATCACCTGGGGCGCGATCGCGTTCTTCCGCGGCACCCAGTCCCAGGACAAGGGCCTGGTGCCGCCGCGCAAGATGACCCTGCGCAACGCGTTCGAGTACATGGCCGAGGTCGTCTACGGCATGGTCGAGGGCGCGATGGGCGAGAAGCACGCCGCCAGGTTCTTCCCGCTGATCGGCGCGCTGTGGTTCTTCATCCTGACCTCCAACCTGATCGGCCTGATCCCGGGCTTCATCGCGCCGACCGACACGCTCAAGACCAACGTCGGCATCGCGCTGATGGTGTTCGTGCTGACCCACTACTACGGAGTCAAGGAGCACGGCCTGGCCTACTTCAAGCACTTCCTCGGCCCGAGCCCATGGCTGGCGCCGCTGATGCTGCCGATCGAGCTCGTCAGCCACGTCGCCCGCCCGCTGTCGCTGTCGGTCCGCCTCATGGGCAACATGATGGCGGACCACAAGGTCGTGTTCTCGTTCTTCGCCCTGGTCCCGCTTCTCGTCCCGCTGCCGTTCATGCTGCTCGGCCTGCTGGTCTGCCTGATCCAGGCGCTCGTGTTCTGCACCCTCACGATGGTCTACATCAGCATGGCGATCGAGCACGAGCACGACGATCACTGACCATCGATCTCCCGTCCTCCCGTCTTCTCCCCGTGAGCACCACGTTTTGCAAGCGTCCAGCTTTACCGATCCTTCAAATCGCGCTACGAAACACCGCCTCGCGCGCCTCGATTCAAGGAGACCCGTCATGAAGCGCATCGTCAAGATCCTGTCCGCACTATCCAAATTTGGCACCTTGCTCGCCGTGTTCGGCTTCTCGGCGACCGCCTTCGCGCAGGGCGCGGACATCAAGAGCCAGGGTCTGGCCGCCAACTACGGCCAGATCGCGCTCGCCGCCGGCCTGGCCATCGGCATCGCCGCGCTCGGTGGTGGCATCGGCCAGGGCCGCGCCGCCGCCGCGGCGCTGGACGGCATCGCCCGCAACCCCGGCGCCGCCGGCCAGATCCGCGGCCCGATGATCCTCGGCCTCGCGCTGATCGAGTCGCTGGTGATCTACGCGCTCATCATCGCGTTCCTCCTCGTGGGCAAGGTCGGCTAGTCCTTCCTCGCGCGAGTGTGCACGGCGGCGCCTCCCCCGGGAGGGCCGCCTTTTGCGTTTTCGGTGGCTGTGTGGAACTCTGGGCACCTATGGCCGAGCCCGAGCCGCGAGCCGCCGAGCTGGACCTCCAGGGCAAGTCGACGATCGAGATCCTGGCGCAGATCGACCTGTTCAACAGCGTGCCGCAGACCCACCTGCACCGGGTCGTCGACATCGGGCTGGAGGAGCAGTACCGGGCCGGGGCCACGATCTTCAGCGAAGGCTCGCCGGGCGACAAGTTCTACCTGATCGTCGAGGGCGCGGTCCGGATCAGCCGGTTCGTCCCCGGCATGGGCGAGGAGGCGCTCGCGGTGCTGCGCGCCGGGGCGTACTTCGGAGAGATGTCGCTGATCGACGACGCGCCGCGCTCGGCGACCGCGGTGTGCCACGAGCGCTGCCGGCTGTTCGTGGTCAACCGCAAGGACCTGGAGGACCTGCTGTTCGTGGACCGCGACCTCGCCTACGAGCTGTTGTGGAACTGGGTCCGCACGCTGTCGCGCCGGCTGCGCGCGACCAACGACAAGATGACGTTCCTCGCCACGACGTCCAAGTTCTGATGCGGGCACGGCCGATCCTCGCTGCGATCCCCGGTCTGGCCGTCGGCCTGGCGATCGGCCTCACCGCGCCCGCCGCGCGCGCCGAGCCGCTGCCGGCGGGCAGCCTCGGCATCATGTTCGGCGCCGGCGGCGGCACCGGCCGGTACGCGCGCTCGCTCGGCCTGGGCTACTACCAGTTCGGCGCCCAGGCCGCGTGGCAGCCGATGACCACCGAGCAGCGGTACGGCTACTCGCTCAAGGGGGCGTTCCTGTTCGGCACGATGTACAACGCCGAGTCCGCCCAGATCGACGTCTACCTCCGCACCCTGCAGATGGACTTCCTCGTCGGGCTGCGGGTCCGCCCGGGCGAGAGCCGGCTGCGATACCTCGCGCTGCGCGGCGGCGTCGAGCTGTTCCGCACCAACGAGCCGGTCAAGCCCGACGGCGGCCGCGCGTTCGTCGGCCCGGTCGTCGACGCGGCGATCGAGCAGTACGCGTTCGGCGCCGTGCTGTTCAACGCCGACGTGCGCTACGGCCTGATCGGCTCGGGGCCCGCCGAGATCGCGATCCTGGTCGGCGCCTCGATCAGCGTGCCGTAGCGCGATGCCGGCGCTGGTCACCCCCCGGCTACGCCTGGTGCCGATCACCCTCGAGGCGATCGAGGCGGTGCTCGATCGCGACCAGCTGCGCGCCGAGGCGCTCGTCGGGGCGCGGTTCCCGCCGGGCTGGCCCAACGATCCACTGCTCGACGTTGGCTTCCCGTACTCGCGCGAGGCGATCCGCGCCGATCCCGACGTCCGGCTGTGGGGCGACTCGCTGGTGATCCTGCGCGACGCGCCGCGCGTCGTCGGCTCGGTCGTGTTCCACGGCCACCCGTCCGATGGCGTCGCCGAGATCGGCTACGCGATCGAGGACGGCTCGCGCGGCATCGGCCTGGCCACCGAGGCCACGCGCGCGTGCGTCGAATGGGCGCTCGCCGAGCCCGGCATCGCCGCGCTGCGCGCCACCACGTTCCCCTGGCACGTCGCGTCGCTCGGCGTGATCCGCAACCTCGGCATGCGCCAGGTCGCCACCCGCGATCACGACACGCTCGGCGAGCTCCTGGTGTTCGAGCGCCGGCGGTGAGCGCGGCTACCGCCGCCGCCGGCGCAGCCCGAGCGCGACCGCGCCGAGGCCGATCAGCGCGGTGGCCGGGCTGCCCGGGCCGGCGTCGCAGCAGCCGCCGCCGGGGACGGGCCAGCACGCGCCGACGCTGGCCGGCGACTTGAGGCACTCGAAGCCGTCCGGACACGTGCCCGGATCGGGCGGGCTGCAGGCCAGCGAGCACCGCTTGCCGTCCTGGCTGCTGACCGCGCAGATCGCGGAGTCGCAGTCGGCGGCGGTGCTGCAGACCGTGCCGATGCCGGTGGGGCCGAACGGCTGGGCGATGCAGCTGTGCGCGAAGCACACCCGGTGCGCCGGGCAGTCCTGGTCGCCGAGGCAACCGATCAGCGCGGGGACGTGCTGGACCAGGAACTGCTGCTCGATGTCGATCCGGGTGTCGGCGCCGTAGCTGGCGCACTGCGGATCGCCGAACGAGGTCACGCCGACCAGGGTCTGCTTGCCGTTGATGATCGCGAACGCCGGTCCGCCCGAGTCGCCGGAGCAGGTGCCCTTGTTGTCGGCCTGCGCGAAGCACAGCAGGTTGATGTCGCTGTTGATGCTCTTGCTGGAGCACAGGATCGAGATCCGGTTGGTCAGCTCGAACTCGATGCCGGTCGACCCGGACGGCGCGCCGGGCGACGCGGTGAGTCCGTAGCCGACGAGGGTCGCGACCGTGCCGACCGGGGCCATCGCCGCGCTCAGGTTGATCGGCGACGGGGTCACGTCGGTGACCGGGGTCGCGAGCTGGATCAGGCCCAGGTCGTTGGCGCCCAGGTGGTCCGGGCGCGGGTCGAACAGCGGGTCCTTGAAGGTCGCGCTCGCCTCGAGCACCGTGCCGGGGTCGTCGACGATGTCGACCGTGTGGAAGTGGACCTTGACGCTGCTGGTCACCGCCTCCTGCGACGGCAGCATGACCACCGCGGGATCGACGCAGTGCCCGGCGGTCAGCACCCAGGTCGGGGCGACCAGCGTGCCGGTGCACAGGAAGCTCCCGATCTCCAGCCCGACCACCGTGGGGTACTGGCCGACCGTGGTGGGCGTGCCGCCGATGATGTCGGGCGTGGGCGAGGCTGCCGCCCCGACGTCCGCGGCCGGCGCGGCTCCGACCGGCGCCGCAGGCGCGAGCAGGGCGAACCCCCCGACCCGCACGAGCAGCCGGAGCGCCCCTGCGCGCGCAGGGGTCATGCCGGACCTCGCGTGCGATCGGGCAGCTGGCCTCGCATCCGGCCTGTCGCGGCGGTCACGGCGGCCGGGTCTTGCCCGCGACGCGATTGCCGGGCAGCGCTCGCGTCCAGGTCCCGGACTTGCCGCCGATCTTCTCGTCGAGCCGGATCTCCGAGATGACCATGCCGCGATCGATCGCCTTGCACATGTCGTAGATGGTCAGCGCCGCCGCGGACACCGCCGCGAGCGCCTCCATCTCGACCCCGCTGCGATCGAAGGCGCGCACCGTCGCCATGATGTAGACCGCGTTGTTCGCGACCCGGAGGTCGACGTCGACGCCGGTGAGCCGCAGCGGGTGGCACAGGGGAATGATATCCGAAGTTCGCTTGGCCGCCTGGATCCCTGCGATCCGCGCCACACCCAGCACGTCGCCCTTGCCGATCGTGCCGGCGCGCACCGCGCTGGCGGTTGCGATCTCCATCACGACCATGCCGCTGGCGATCGCGATCCGCTCGGTCTCGGGCTTGGCCCCGACGTCGACCATGCGGGCGGCGCCGGCCGCGTCGAAGTGGCTGAGCCCGAACGTCGACGCCGCCTGCGGCGCAGCGGTCCGGTCCGGCGGAGGGTCGCGGTCCAGGGCGCGCGGCCCGCCGGAGTCGGTCGAGCCGGGTCGCGTCTTCTGCCGCCGGGTCACTCGACCGTCACCGACTTCGCGAGGTTACGCGGCTGGTCGATGTCGGTGCCCTTGAAGTCGGCGACGTAGTACGCGAGGAGCTGGAGCGGCAGCACGGTGAGGATCGGCTGGAGCTCCAGCGCGGAGTCGGGCACCAGGATCACGTCGTCGGCGTGCCCGCCGATCTCGGCGTCGCCCTTGGTCGCCACCGCGAGCACCTTGCCCTGCCGCGCGCGGACCTCGGCGAGGTTCGACACCACCTTCTCGTAGTGCGGCCCGCGCGGCGCCAGCACCACGACCGGCAGGTGCTCGTCGATCAGCGCGATCGGCCCGTGCTTCATCTCGCCGGCGGCGTAGCCCTCGGCGTGGATGTACGAGATCTCCTTGAGCTTGAGCGCACCCTCGAGCGCGATCGGGTACTGCGCGCCGCGGCCGAGGAACAGGAACCCGCTGGCGTGGCCGTAGCGCCGCGCCAGCACCTGGAGCTGCGCGCCGGACTCGACGACGTCGCGCATCTTGTTGGGCAGCTGGACCAGCTCCGCGAGCAGCTCGCGCGCGCGCTCGTGCGACAGCGTGCCGGTCCGCCGGCCGAGGTAGATCGCGAGCAGCGTCATGCCGACGAGCTGGGTCGTGAACGCCTTGGTCGACGCCACGCCGATCTCCGGGCCGGCGTGGGTATAGAACGAGTGGTCCGCCAGCCGTGGGATCGACGACTCGAGCACGTTGGAGATCGCCAGGATCCGCGCGCCCTTCTTCTTCGCCTCGCGGATCGCCTCCATCGTGTCGAGGGTCTCGCCCGACTGGCTGACCGCGACCACCAGGTCGCCCGGGCCGACGATCGGATCGCGGTAGCGGAACTCCGACGCCAGGTCGACCTCGACCGGGATCCGGGCCAGCGACTCGACCAGGAACTCGCCGACCATCGACGCGTGGTACGAGGTGCCGCAGGCGATGAACACGATCCGCTTGATCGACTTGACGTCGAGATCGATGCCGTCGAGCAGCACGTCGTCGTGCTCGAGGTCGACCCGGCCGACCAGCGTGTCGGCGACCGCGCGCGGCTGCTCGTGGATCTCCTTGAGCATGTAGTGCTTGAACCCGCCCTTCTCGGCCTGGACCGCCGACCACGTGATGGTCTTGGGCTCGCGGACCCGCGGCTTGCCCTCGAAGTCGGTGATCACCACGCCCTGGCGCGTCACCGTCACCATCTCGCCCTCGTCGACGAAGATCACCCGGCGGGTCTCCGACAGGATCGCGGTGACGTAGGACGCGACGTAGTTCTCACCGTCGCCGAGCCCGATCACCAGCGGCGAGCTGTTCTTGGCCGCGACCAGCGTCCCGGGCTCCTTGTCGCTCATCACGACGAACGCGAAGCTGCCGCGGACCTTGGCGAGCGAGCGCCGGACCGCGGTGGTCAGATCCGGGGCGCCGCTCTGCACCGCGCGATCGACCAGGTGGGCGAAGATCTCGGTGTCGGTCTCCGACGAGAAGTGCGCCCCCGCCGAGGCCAGCTCGGCGCGCAGCGCGAGGTGGTTCTCGATGATGCCGTTGTGGATCACGGTGATCGAGCCGGCGCGGTGCGGGTGGCTGTTCTCGTCGGACGGCCGGCCGTGGGTCGCCCACCGGGTGTGGCCCATGCCGATCGTGCCCGGCGCCGGTTCCTTGATCAGCTTGTCCTCCAGCGCGCCGAGCTTGCCGCGGCAGCGCACGACCCGGGCGCGGCCGTCGCCGGTGCCGCCGGTCGAATCGATGACCGAGATCCCGGCCGAGTCATAGCCGCGATACTCGAGCTTGCGCAGCCCCCCGATCAGGATCGGGGTCGCCTGACGATTCCCGATGTAGCCGATGATTCCGCACATGGGACGCCTACTTGTGCGGGGCCTGGGCGGAGCCAGCGTGGGCCCCGGCCTGATCGGCGTCGTCCGGGTCGATGCCCGTGATCTCGTCGATGTCGGGCGGCTGGTACTGGATCAGCTTGGGCGAGTCGACCATCAGGTTGGCGCTCGCGTGGGTGCACGCGCCGGCTGTCCACATCATGCACAGCAGGCCCCCGGCCCGGGCGGCGGTCGGCAGCAGACCTCGGTTTCCCATGGACTGAGACGCTAGCACGCCGCGGACCGGAACCCCCTCGGCGAAAGCGGTCAACCGGGCGGCGGTCGGCCGGCCGGGGGTGCGTGGCAGGCCGCCACACCGTGCGGCAACCGGCGCAGGATGTCACCGGCGGCAAGCCGCTGCCATGACGCGTCGCGCGCGGCGTCGCGCCCTGGTAGGGCCGTCTCTCGGCGCCGGCGGAAACTTTGCTTGCATCGGCCCCGGCGCCCGACGCGATGATGCCAGGTCGCCTCTTGCGCACGCGTCGTGCGATCGCAGCAGGCCGGGCGCGGTGCGGTCCGCCCGGCCGCACGAGCGCGCCCCGGGGACGGCAAGGGGGAGCCATGCCGGAGTTCCTGACGCAGCTGCTGTCCGCCGACGGCTTCATGCCGCACGGCCACTGTTACCTGTGGCGGCCCGGGCTGGTCTGGCTGCACGTCGTGTCCGACGCGCTGATCGCGCTCGCCTACACGTCGATTCCGTTCACGCTGATCTACTTCGTCCGCAGGCGCCGGGACCTGCCGTTCCAGTGGATGTTCCTGTGCTTCGGCGTGTTCATCATCGCGTGCGGCGCGACCCACGCGATGGAGATCTGGACGCTGTGGACGCCGACCTACTGGATGTCCGGCCTGATCAAGGCGATCACCGCCGCCGCGTCGCTGCCGACCGCCGTGCTGCTGGTCAAGATGGTCCCCCCCGCGCTCGCGCTGCCGAGCCCACAGCAGCTGTCCCGGGCGAACCAGGACCTGCGGCGCGCCCACGAGGCGCTGGCGCGCCGGCTCGCCGAGCGCGATCGCGCCGAGCACGCGCTGCGCGCCGCCAGGGACGCCGCCGAGACCGCGTGCGCCGATCTCGAATCGTTCAGCTACTCGGTCGCCCACGACCTGCGCGCCCCGCTGCGCGCGATGAGCGGCTACGGCGCCACGCTGCTCGAGGACTACGCCGACCGGCTCGACGCCGACGGCCGCGAGCGGCTCGATCGGATCGCGGCGGCCGCGGTGCGGATGAGCGAGATCATCGACGCCCTGCTGTCGCTGTCCCGGCTCAGCCGCGCCGCGCCGCGCCGCGAGCGGGTGGACCTGACCCAGCTCGCCCACGAGATCGTCGATCAGCTGCGCGCCGGCGACCCCGGGCGGCGCGTCGAGTTCATCGCCGCCCGCGATCTCGTCGTCGAGGGCGACCCGGAGCTGCTCCGGCTGGTGCTCGACAACCTGCTCGGCAACGCCTGGAAGTTCACCAGCAAGCAGCCGGCCGCGCGCATCGAGCTCGGCCGCGGCGAGGCCGGTGACGCCATCACCTACCACGTCCGCGACAACGGCGCCGGGTTCGACATGGCGCTGGCCCACAAGCTGTTCGCGCCGTTCAAGCGGCTGCACACCGCGTCCGAGTTCGCCGGCACCGGGGTCGGCCTGGCCACCGTCCAGCGCATCGTCCGCCGCCACGGCGGCCGGATCTGGGCCGACAGCGCGCCGTCGCACGGCGCGACGTTCCACTTCACGCTGCCGCCCGCCGCGCCCGGGCCGGCCGCGCCGTGATTCGCCGGAATCTGCCACCGGGCCAACCGCGGCGTCCGGTGGTAAGCGCCGCCAACACATCGCGACGAGTTATGCGGACACAAGATCTTTGCATCGCTCGAACTCTCCAGCGATGTCGCGCGACACAGTCGCTCACTGCAGCTGTTCACCGACGGTGTAATCGGCGCACGATCGACGATCGCGCTTTGCCAGCTCGAGCACCGCGCTACACTTTGCCGGCAGCAACGGGCGCTATCGCGTAGCTGTGGCGCCGGGGAGATCGGGTGTGCAGCTGATGAAGGAAGCGGTGATGCGTCTGGGAGCCTGGCGTATCGAGCGCACCCTCGGTCGCGATCTGTCCGGCACCTACCACGCGGGGGTCCGTGACGACGGCGCCCGCGCCACGCTGTTCCGCCCGTCGGGCGAGCTGCTCGCGGCCCGCGGCGAGCCGCTCGCCCGGCTGCTCGCGCTGCACCGCGGCGCCGCGCATGGCGGTCTGATCTGGTTCCGCGAGCTCGGCCACGGCGGCGACGAGCCGTTCCTGCTCGCCGACGCGGTCGACGATGCGCTGGTGTCGCTGCACCGCGGCCGGCGCCCGGATCCCGGACAGACTCGCGCGGTGGGCGCCGCGCTCGCCGCCGCGCTGCTCGCGATCCACGACCGCGGCCTGGTCCACGGCGGCCTGGAGCTCGACAACACGCTGTGGTCGCCCGGCTGCGCGCCGCAGATCCTCGGAGCCGGCGCGGCGGGACTCGGCGGCGCCGCCGGCATCGCCGGACCGGCCGGCGACGTCGTCGGGCTGGGCCGGCTGCTGTGCGCGCTGGTCGCCAGCTGGCCGCCGCGCGGTGCCACCGCGGCGTGGTGCGCCGACGAGCTCCGCACCATCGAGCTCGCCCGCCTGATCGCCGAGCCGGGCGCGGATCTGTCGATGCGCAAGGCCCACGCGCTGCTCGCCGGCGAGCCGGCGCGCTCCGCGGCGGTCCCCGAGGATGGCTCCCGGCCCGCGCTCGCCGGCGATCCACCGCCGGCCGCTGCGTGCCGCGCGTGCGCGGCCGCCGACCCCACCGCCGAGCTGGGAACGGCCCCGTACGGCGAGGACACCGATGCGTGCTGCGCCGTCGCGGCGCGCCTGGCCGAGGCGGCGCCCGACGACGCCGGAGTCGCCCGGCTCGGCCGCTACCGGATCCTGACCCGGCTCGGCTGTGGCGGCATGGGCGAGGTGTTCCTCGCCGAGGATCCCGCGCTGCGCCGCGGCGTCGCGATCAAGCGGATCCGGCCCGGCCTGCAGCGCGATCCAATGTTCCGCGCCCGGCTGCGCCGCGAGGCCCAGCTCGCCGCGCGGCTCAGCCACCGCGCGATCGTCCAGGTCTTCGATCTGCTGAACGACAACGACATCGATCACGTCGTGATGGAGTACGTACCCGGTCCCAGCCTCCACACGCTGCTCGCCGGCCGGCCGATGCCGATCGCCGAGGCGGTCCGGATCGCCGCCGAGCTCACCGACGGCCTGGCCTACGCGCACCGCCAGGGCATCGTGCACCGTGACCTCAAGCTCGAGAACGTCCTGATCTCGACCGACGGCCAGCCCAAGATCGCCGACTTCGGCATCGCGCGCCGCACCGTGCCCGCCGGCGACGGCACGGCGCACGAGACCTTGACCCGCGACGGGTTCCTGCTCGGCACGTCGCGCGCGATGTCGCCCGAGCAGATCCAGAGCCACGACGTCGACGCCCGCTCCGATCTGTTCTCGCTCGGCGTCCTGCTCTACGAGCTGGTCACCGGCGAGACCCCGTTCGCCGCCCGCAACGAGGCGATGACCATGCTGCGCGTGCTCAACGACCGGCCCGCGCCGGCGCGCGACCACGCGCCCGAGGTCCCCGCCGCGCTGTCGGAGCTGATCGACCACCTGCTGGAGAAGGACCCGGCCAGGCGCCCGAGCGACGCCCGCGCCGTGGGCCACCGGCTGCGCCGCGTGGTCGATCCCACCCCCGTTGTCGATTCGCTCGATCTTCCGGGGCCCGCCTCCTCCCCGCTCGATTCGCTCGAGCGCACCCCCGTGTCCGAGCCGCCCCGCGCCCCGCACCCCGCACCCCCGCCGCTGCCGCCCCCGGCCCTGCCGTTCGGCGCGGTGGCCGCCGGGTCGAGCGAGCACGGCCGCTCCAGCATCCGGATCCAGGCCCCGTTCGTGCTCGCCGAGATCCGCGCCCTGCGGTCGTCGATCTTCAAGCGCAGCCGCGAGGTCCAGAGCGCGCTGGCGATCGCCGACAAGGTCGAGCACTCGTACGACCTCCACAACGCCGAGCTGTTCCTGCCGCTCGACGATACCTGGTGCGCGATCCTCGAGCCGTTCGAGCTGACGGTGGTGACCGGCACGCTGCGCCGGATCGGCTACGAGATCTTTCCGCAGTACGTCTCGATCCTCGGCATCCCGGCGCCCGAGGTGAAGTCCGCGATGGACCTGCGCAGCCCGACCGATCTGATCCGGGTGATCTGCGCCGCCTACAGCACGTGCGTGGTCGGCGGCGAGGCCGGCGCCCTGACCGCCGGGCTGGAGAGCCGCCGCCCAACCGTCACCGACACATCGTGCATGCCGTGCCAGCTCCAGATGGGTGTGTTCCTCGGCGCCGGCCAGATGACCGGGCTGTTCGGTGACAACGCGCTGAGCGAGACCCGCTGCCGCAGCCGCGGCGACAGCGTCTGCGTGTACGAGTTCGCGTTCTGATCGATTCGCTTCGCTCATCGGTCAGCGCGGCGCCACGGCCGGCCGCCAGTAGCGGGCGCGCAGCAGGCGCTTCATCAGCTTGCCGGTCGGCGTGCGCGGCAACTCGGCCTCGAAGTCGACGCTGCGCGGGCACTTGATCGGCGACAGCCGCCGGCGGCAGAACGCGATCAGCTCGGCGGCCAGCGCCGGCCCGGCGCGGCTCATGTCGTGCGGCTGGACCACCGCCTTGACCTGCTCGCCCATCTCCTCGTCGGGCACCCCGAGCACCGCGACGTCGGCGACCTCGGGGTGGGCGATCAGCGCGTCCTCGGTCTCCTGCGGATAGACGTTCACGCCGCCCGTGATGATCATGTACGCCTTGCGATCGGTGAGGTACAGGTAACCGTCGCTGTCGAGGTAGCCGACGTCGCCGAGCGTCGACCAGCCCCGGCGGTTGAACGCGCTCCGCGTCTTCTCGGGGTCGTTGTGGTACTCGAACGGCAGGGTATCGGCGAAGTACACCCCCCCGATCCCGCCGGGCGGCAGCTCGCGGTCGTGCTCGTCTACGATCTTGACCGTGCCGACCACCGCGCGCCCGACGCTGCCGCGGTGGGCGAGCCACTGCGCGCTGGTGCAGAACGTGGCGCCGTTGCCCTCCGAGCCGGCGTAGTACTCGACCAGGATCGGGCCCCACCAGTCGATCATCTCCTGCTTGACGTCGACCGGGCACGGCGCCGCGGCGTGGATCGCGCCCCGCAGCGAGCTCAGGTCGTGGCGCCGCCGCACCCCCTCGGGCAGCTTGAGCATGCGCACGAACATCGTCGGCACCAGCTGCGACAGGGTGACGCGGTGGCGCTCGACCAGCTGGAGGAACTCCTCGGCGTCGAACGCCTCCATGATCACCGCGGTGCCGCCGAGGAAGCCCGACATCAGGGTGAAGCGCAGCGGGGCCGCGTGGTAGAGCGGCGCCGGCGACAGGTAGACGGTGTCCGGCGACATCCCGCACATGGCGACGCACAGCACGCGCAGCCGCGGATGGGGTTGATCCATCGGCAGGTCGTCGAGCGGGCGCTTGATGCCCTTGGGCCGGCCGGTCGTCCCCGACGAGTACATCATGTCCTGGCCGGCGACCTTGTCGGCGATCGGCGTGTCGGGCTGGGCCGCGAGCGCCTCGCTCCACGACCGGAACCCCGGCCGCGGCTCGTCGACCGTGTAGAGCGCCGGCGCGCCCGGCGCGTCGCGGTCGATCCCGTCCAGCACGTCGCCGTAGCGCCGCGAGGTGATCACGACCCGCGCGCCGCAATCGCCCACGATGTACGCGACCTCGTCGCGCGTCAGGTAGCAGCTGATCGGCGTGAAGTACAGCCCGCTGCGCTGCGCCGCCCAGCAGATCACCATGAACTCGAGCCGGTTCTCCATCAGCAGCGCGATGTGATCGCCGGGGCGAAGGCCGAGCGAGCGGAACACGTGCGCGCCCTGGTTCGACCGCGCGTCGAGCTCGCGATAGCTGATCGCGTCGTCGGATCTCGCCATCCGGTACGCGATCTTGTCGGGCTGGGTTCGCGCGTGGTGCGATGGGTGCGTCATGCCCGGATCAGGCCTGGGTGCTGATATTGAGCAGCCTCGCCGCGGTGCCCTGCAGGATCGCGATCTTGTCGGCGTCGGACAGGGTCGGCGTGGTCAGCACGTGGTCGACCGCGGTCGTCGGCCACGGGTACGGCGCGTCGGTGCCGACCACGAGCTGGCTCACGCCGACCTCGGCGGCCAGGTGGCGCAGCCCCTCGGCCGTGAACACCATCGTGTCGTAGTACATCTGCTTGAGGTACTCGCTCGGCTTCTTCTTGATCGGCCCGAACGTGCCGCCCGGGCAGCTCGCCGGCCGCGACAGGCAGCCGTGATCGGAGCGGCCCGAGTACGACGGCAGGAACCCGCCGCCGTGCGCCGCGATGATCTTGACCCGCGGGAAGCGATCGAGCGCGCCGTCGAAGATCAGGTGCGACAGCGCGATCGAGGTCTCCAGCGGATTGCCGATCACGTTCTCGAGGTAGCCATTGCCCTGGAACCGCTGCTTGAGCTCGCCCGGCGCACCGCTCGGCTGCGGGTGGATGAACACCGGCACACCGAGCGCCTCGGCCTTGGCCCAGAACGGATGGAACACCGGATCGCTGAGCTCCTTGCCCGCGCAGCTCCCGCCGATCGCGGCGCCGCGCAGGCCGTACTTCTTGATCCCCTGCTCGAGCTGGTCGGCCGCCAGCTCCGGGTACTGGAGCGCGACCGTCGCGTAGGCGACGAAGCGGTCGGCGTGCTTGCCGCACAGCTCGGCGAGCCGCTCGTTCTGGACCTGGCAGATCTTCGCCGCGACCTCGCGCTCGGACCCGTACCAGAACGCGTTGATGCTGAGCGCCTGGACGTCGATGCCCTGGGTGTCCATCGCCGCGATCCGCTGGTCGACGGTGGCCGGCATCGCGAGATCCGGCCGCAGGCTGCCGTCGCCGAGCTTCAGCCCGGCGAGCTCGAGCGCCTCCGGCACCGCCGCGTGGGCGTGCACGTCGACCACCTTGACGCGCTTGCCGCCGACCTTGACGGTGCGCCGGGTCTGGGCGTGCGCGCGGTGCGGACCCAGCAGGCCACAGCCCACGAAGCACACGCCCGCCAGACCGGCCGCACTGGTCAGGAACTCTCTCCGCGTCGTCATCTCGATCCTCCTCTGGCTGATGGTGATCACGCTCCGGCAACCGCCCCGCGCGACCGATCCTGCCTGCCATCCTCTCACAGCGGGTCAGCCGCGGCGACGGCCGGATCCGTCAGATCCGGACCTGGGCAAAGCCGCGCACGGTCAGCAGATCGAAGTAGCCGTTGCCGTTGCTGGGCGAGACCTGGCCGGCGAGGTCGAGCGTCACGCCGAAGTCCAGCCGGCTGACCGACACCGTCGCGTCGGCGCCGAGCGGGACGAAGTAGGCGCTGCCCTGGTTGCGGATCCCGGTCCGGCCGACCAGCGCGACGGAGGGGTTGAGCTGGTAGAGGATGCCCGCCGGCAGCCGGAGCTCCGAGATCGAGCCGTTGCTGCCGGCGCGGACGCTGAACAGGTCGTCCTCGGCGCCGTACGCATACGGCCGGCTGCTGACCAGCGCGACCGCGTCGCTCAGCTTGAGGCGGAGCGGCAGGCCGACACCGAACGCGAAGTCGAGATCGCCGCTGTCGACCCGCTGCGCCCCGAGGTCGAGCCGGAGCGCGGCGAACGCCAGCAGCTGGTACTGGCCGCTGAGCAGCCCGCGCGCGAAGTCCGACGACGGCGACACCCGGACGTCGACCACCGCCCCGGCTTGCAGGTGGTGGAGGATGCCGTAGTCGGCGGCGAACTGCAGCGCCTCGGTGTTCGACGGCGCCGGGTCGACCGCGGCCCCGAAGTGGGTCAGCGACGCCGCGGCCTCGAGCTGCAGCATCTGCGGCGACAGGGTCAGCGGCCGGTCGATCAGCACCGTCGAGTAGTCATCGGCCGCGGCCGGCGGGACCGCCACCAGCGTGCCGGCGAGCAAGGCGAGGGTCGAGACGAGCAGACGCATGCGCTATGTACGGATGAAGACCGCTCGGTCGTCAATACGGCCGTCCACGATTGCGCGGCCCGACGCCGGCGATGCGGCGCGCCCGACCCGCGGTAGAGTCGGCGTGTGGGGTATCGCATCGGTCGCGAGCTCGGCGCCGGCGCGCTCGGCCGCGTCGTCGAGCTGATCGAGGACGGCGGCGCGGTGTGGGCCGGCAAGCTGCTGCACGACAGCCACGCGGCCGACGCCCGCGCGCGCCGGCGGTTCGAGGTCGAGGCCCGGCTGCTCGCCGGCATCGACCACCCCAACCTGATCGGCGTGCGCGGCCTGGTCCACGTCGACGGCCGCGCCGCGCTGGTGATGGAGCTCGTGCCCGGCCCCGACCTCGGGCACGTGATCGCGGCCGAGGCGCCGCTGCCGGCGGCCCGGGTCATCGAGATCGGCCGCGGGATCGCCGCCGGCCTGGCGGTCGCGCACCGCGCCGGCCTGGTGCATCGCGACCTCAAGCCCCCCAACGTGCTGCTCGGCGCCGACGGCACGCCCAAGGTCGGCGATTTCGGGCTCGCGCGCGCGGCGTCGTTCGCGTCGAGCGATCCCGACGCCGTCGCGGTCGCGGGCACACCGGACTACATGGCGCCCGAGGCGGTCGATCCGCTCGCGATCGACGCGCGCAGCGATCTCTACGCGCTCGGCTGCATCCTGTGCGAGCTCGCGACCGGCGCCCCGCCCTACCGCGGCGCCACCGCGTTCGCCGTGCTGCAGGCCCACCGCACCGCACCGATCCCCGCGCTGGACACCGTCCCCGACGGCCTGCGCCGCGTGATCCGCTGGCTGCTCGCCAGGTCGCCCGCCGATCGCCCGCAATCGGCGACCGAGGTCGATGCCGCGCTCGCGACCGCCGGCGCCGGCTCGCCGGAGGCGCTCGCGGTGCTCGGCGACGCGCGGATCGCGACCGGCCGGCGCTGCGCGGCGTGCGGCGCGCTCGGCCCCGAGGCCGTCCCCGTGTGCTTCGCGTGCGGCGCGGCGCAGCTCCAGATCGGCACCGGCCCGGCGACCGTGTTCGTCACCGGGCCGGGCGGCGTCGCCGAGAAGCTCGACGCGGCGCTGCGCCAGAAGCTGGTCGCCTGGCTCGCGGCCAACCCCGCGCTCGGCCTGGCGGCGCCGTCGCTCGCGAAGGAGGTGCCGCGGCTGCCGTTCGTGCTGGTCACCGGCGTCGACGACGCCTCGGCGCGCGCGCTGGTCGCCGCGATGCGCGGCCTGGGGCTCGAGGCCGACTGGCGGCTCGGCGGCCGGCTCGCGCTGCGCGAGATCCGCGCCAAGGGCTGGACGCTGGCCCGGCGCGTCGCGCTGATCGGCGTGACGAGCGTCTGGTACATGTTCCGCAAGTCGCTCGTCGGCGCGGTGGGCGGCATGGTGGTGATCGCGGTCGCCGCGCTGTGGGGCGGCTTCGCGCGCGGAGCGCGGCCGGTGGCCCGGCTGCAGCAGCGCCGCAGCGCGGGCGCCCTGCCGTCGGCGCTCGACGCCGCGCTCGCCCGGGTCGCGGACGTCGTCCCGGCGATGGCCGCCGACCGCCACCGCGATGCCCTGCGCGGCGTGGTCGAGCGCGCGCTCGCGCTGCGCGACGCAGTCCATCCCACGGGTGGCTCTGCCCCCCCGCCCCGCCGGCGAAGCCGTCGGGGTCCCCACCCCCCGTCTCGCCACGCTCGATCCCGCCGAGCGCGACGCGCTGGATCGCGAGCTCGCCGCGCTCATCGACCACGCCGCGCTCGCGGCGTCCCGCCTCGATCAGCTGGAGGCCGGGCTGTCGCCCGACGACCTCAGGTCCGACGACGAGGCCCGGCGCGCGAGCTGGCGGGTCCGCGACCGCTGGGCCGCGCGCATCCTGCAGGTCACCGCGTTCCTCGATGCGATGCGCGCGCGGGCGGCGATGGCCAGGGCGCGGAGCGCCGCCCAGGCCGATCTCGACGAGCTGCGCGGCCACGTCGCCGCGCTCGCCGAGATCGAGGCGGAGCCGGCGTGATCGCTCCGCCCGATGCGATCCCGGGCCAGCGCGTCGTCGGCGAGGCCCGCCGGCTGCGCCACGAGCTGGCGTGGCCGATCGAGCTGCCCGACGGCCGGCGCGCCGTGCTCGCCCAGCTCGTCCCCGAGCTCGCCGCCGACCTCGCGCTGCGCCGGCGCTGGGTCGTCGACATGGAGCGGATCGCCGCGCTCCCGGTCGCCCGGCTCGCGCCGACCC
This sequence comes from Kofleriaceae bacterium, assembly GCA_041495365.1. GTDB lineage: Bacteria > Myxococcota_A > Polyangia > Haliangiales > Haliangiaceae > JABFXX01. Next base: position 24,579 of record JBGQCL010000054.1, read on the forward strand.
TCGCGATCGGCCCGGCGCCCGATCCGCGCGCCGCCGGCGCCGAGCCGCCGTGGCGGGTCCGCCTCGATCCGCCGGGCCAGAGCCTCGACGCCCGGCTGCGCCGCGCGCCGCTGCCCGACGACGAGGTCATCGCGCTCGCCGGCGAGCTCGCCGACGCCCTGCAGTCGCTGCACGCCGCCGGCGCCGTGCTCCGCGATCTCGATCCGCGCGCGATCGTGGTCGGCGACGACGGCCGCGCCTGGTTCACCGACATCGGCCACGCCCGGCTCGCGATCCTGTCGTCGCGCACCGCGTCCAGCCTGCTGCTCGAGAGCTCGCCCTATGCCGCCCCCGAGGCCCTGCTCGGCACCGTGGTCGACGCGCGCTCCGACCTGTACTCGCTCGGCGTCGTGATCTGGCGCGCGCTGACCGGCGACGTCCCGTTCCCGGCCTCGCTGGTCGCCGCGCGCACCACCGTCCCCGACCTCGCCGCGCTGCGCCCGACCGCGCCGCCGCCGCTCGTCGCCCTGGTCACCCGCTGCCTCGCCCACGACCCCGAGCACCGCCCGCCGACCGCGCGCGACGTCGCCGACGCCCTGCGCGGCAAGGCCAGCGACGCCGCGATCGCGGTCCGCCGCACCCCGTGCCAGGCGTGCGGCGCCGCGATGACCGCCGGCCTGCGGCTGTGCCTGTCGTGCGGCAGGCAAGCCGTGCAGTTCCATCGCAGCGCGCCGGGCGATCCCGATGGCGTCGCGCTCGTGCTCGACAAGGCCAGCGAGGACGCGGCGTTCCTCGCCCGGCTCGGGGCGTTCTACGACGCGGTCGCGACCGGCACGCCGCGCCTCAACTTCATCGTCGGCGACCGCCGGATGTACAGCAAGGCCGAGCTCGCCCAGCGCCACGCCGTCCCCGCCGTCCTGGTCGCCGACCTCCAACCCGACACCGCCGCGGCGCTCACCGACCGGCTGCGCGGCGACGGCTTCAAGATCAGCACCACGACCCCGCGCGCGGTCGCCCGCAAGCACCGGCGCGCCACCCGGATCGCGATCGGCGGCCTCGCCGGCATCGCCGGCTCGATCGCCCTGCTCGCGGGCGGCGTGGGCGTCGCGGGCGTCGTCCCCCTGAGCCTCTCGATGGGCGCCGCCTTGGTCGGCTACATCCGCCGCCGGCGCGCCCGCTACCAGGCCAGGCGCCTGCCGATCGGCGAGCTCCGCCCGACCCCCGCCATGCTCCCCGCCGCGGACGCCCAGGTCGCCGCCGTCGCCGCCGCGCTCGCGGCGACCCGGTCCCCCGACGTCCGCGCCCGCCTCGAGGAGCTCGCCGTCCTGGTCCAACGGCTGTGCGACGCCCATCACGACCTCGCCGGCGACGCCCCCGATCGCGCGCCGATCCGCGCGCTCGTCGAGCTCGCTCGCACCACGGCGGCGGCGATCGAGGCCGTCGACCACCAGCTCACCACCCTCGACGAGGGCGCCATCGTCCGCGCCCTCGCCCGCTCCGAGGCCCGCCGCGAGGCCCCCGCGCTCCGCATCGACCTGCTCGCCGGCCTCGACACCCTGCGCCAGCTCGAGGACCAGCGCGCCGTGCTGTTCGGCCGGCTGCTGGAGATCACCTCGCTCGCCCGCACCGCGATCGACCTCCAGCTCACCCACAGCGCCGCCGCCCGGACCGACGACCTCGAGGTCGCCCGCGCGTTCGAGGCGCTGCGGGGCGAGATCTGACGCTCCAGGCGGTGTGGCCCGATCCACGATCTTCGGCGATCCTGGTGACGCGCAGGTCCCACATCGACGTCGCGCTGACTGCCAATAACCTTGGCATCCTGTACCTCGAGCAGGGCCGGCCCCGGCTGGCGGTCCGCCACGTCGACCAGGCAAGGACCATCCTGCTCGGTCAGCTCGGTCCCCGCCATCCCAAGACGCGCGCCGTGCTCGCCAACTGGCGCGCCGTGCTCGCGGCCACGGCGGGAGCACCCTAGCGATCGTCGGCGTCGTCCTCGTCGTCGGGCATCTGCGACCGACCCGGGAGCGATCGGCGAGCCAGCCAGTCCGAGAGCGAGCCGTGCGACAGCGAGAGCAGCTTGGAGGCGTGGGTGACGCTCTCGTCGCAGGCGTGCAGCGCGACGATGCGACGCGTCGCCATTCCGATCTGATGCAGCGAGTCCGACGCGTTGTTCGCCACCCACTCTCGATCTGCCGCGGTGACCCACCCTCCGCCGAAAGCGGAGATCGCATCCGCGAAGTAGGCGTCGATGATGCGATTCAGCTCGCGGGCGCGATCGGCCAGCGGCGGAATGAGGATCGCGCGGACGACCGTGACGATCTGCGAGGCGATGTCGTTGCCGCGCGGCAGCGCGTGGGCACACACCATGAGCAAGGCGCGGGCGGCCGGACCCCTGAGCGCCGATACCACGTCATCGAAGTCATCGGGCTGCTGAGTCCGCCACACGCACAGCGTGCCTCCCGCGGCCGCGGCGAGCGCGTCCATGCCCCTGGCATACGGCGTCCTGGGCTTGCAGACGATGAACGGCTGATTGCCGAGCGCCTGGTGATGCAGCGACCTCGCGATCGGCACGAGGTTGCCCGCGCCGCACAGCAGCAGCGGCTCGCGGTGCGTGGCGGCGATGCGGATCGAGAACAGCGCCTGGTCGACCTCCTCCCGGCGCTGCTCTCCCCAGCCGATGATGCGCTCGATCAGCTGGCGCAGCGCGATCAGCCGGGCGCTCTCGGCGATCAGGGTGACGGGCCCGATGCGGATCTCGGCGCCGGGGACCAGCGACAGCGACGCCACGCGGGCGCCGTCGAGGTGGACACCGTTCTTGCTCTGGAGGTCCGCCAGCGACCAGCCGTCCACTCCAAAGCTCAGCGCGGCGTGCCGCCTGGAGATCCGCCCCGTGGGATCCCACAGCCGCAGCCAGCAGTCCCCGGCGGAGCCGATGATGGACGTCTCGCGGCGCGACGGCAGCGGGTAGACGATATCGGTTCCCCACTCGCGCAGCCGGGTCACCTCATCGCAGATGCTCCACCCGTTGGGGCCAGCCGAGTCGGTCTTGGTCCTCGATGTCTCTAGCTCGACCATCGCCGCCGAGCATACGCCGGTTCCACAGCCGCCGAGTGCCCGGTCTGGTTTTGCATCCTGGGGCTCGAAACCGACGGCGGGCCGGTCGGTTGACGCTGCGCCGCCCGGCGTTCAGGTGGGACCGCTGCAAGACGCTGCGGTCGCCTTTGCAGCCCTGAACTCGCCAATCGACCAGCGGCCCGACCGGCTGGCAGAGCGTGCGCTCCCGCGCCCATGATCGAGCGCGAAGCACATGATGAATTCACATCTTCCAACCCTATTGGACATCATGTCACCAAACCCCACGATGTGGAGGGATATCGGCGGTTCACACCCAGAAGCTTCCCACACGAGCAGTCGTTTCCAGAAACCGAAGTACATCGCAGATGAAAGCGGCGCCATGCCACGCGAGCACGATCTTCGGGAGTTCTGCTGTCGCCTGTTCGGCTGGTCCGATGAGCACGCGAGCCTGGTTGACGATGTGATGTGGACCCTGCTCAACGCCGTCGCGCGGCGGACCGCGATCGGACTGCAAGGCGGATCGGACCTGGTCCCGACCGCCCACGCGCTGCATGGCCGGCTGGTCGGTCCGGAGCGACCGTTCGTGGTCTGCGATCCTCGGCGCCGCGACAGCGATGGCTCGGTGCGGGCGCCGCCGAGCCGGCGCGGCGGCATGGCGGCGCTCGCGGCCGCGACCGGCGGCTCGGTGTGCCTGCGGTCCAACCGGCTGCCCGACGACTTCGACCGGCTGGCGGCGTCGTTTCACGAGTCCGGATCGGCCGCCCTGTTCATCTGCCTGCACAGCAATGACCGCGTCACCGACCTGCTGTGCCGGCCGCTCAAGATCCCGTCGCTGACGGAGCGCTTGCCGGAGTTCCCTCGCCTGCTGAACGCGTACCTCGACGAGGCCGCGCAGGCACTCGGAGCGCGCCATGTGCGACTCCCGGAGCCCATGCAGCAGTCCGTGCTTCATCATGTCAAGTCGCTGTCGGACATCGAGAAGGCCGCGTTGCGCCTCGTGGCGCTCAAGAGCTCCGGGAACCTGTATCGAGCGGCCCAGCAGCTGCATATGGCGCCGATCTCGCTGATCCGCTGGATGAGCCGCCGCGGCTGGACAGCCGGCATCCTCGGTGGCGCAGAGCCGTTCGAGGATTCCGCCGACCGCTGAGCGGCCCTGTAGACTCGCCGACCTGGCCGTGTGCGTACGCGGCCGTCGCACCTTTCCTCACTGCAAGGTTTTTGGAGGTGCAGCAAGTTGCTGCATCGCGTGTAGTATCTCTTCGGATGTCCTCTGTCTAGCCTTGCGGCGTGGCCGATGGCAGAGCTTGATCTATCGGGGCGTACCCTGGGCGAGTTCATTCTGCGCGAGCAGATCGGCGCTGGTGGTTACGGTGCTGTCTACCGCTGCGAGCAACCGGTCCTGAAGCGCGACGCCGTCGTCAAGGTGCTGCACGCCGGGCGGCGACGCAACAACACGGCGAAGGAGCGCTTCCTGCGCGAGGCGCAGCTGGCGTCTCGCCTGGACCATCCCTATGCCGCCCACGTCTACTCGTTCGGGGCCGAGGACGACGGCTTGCTGTGGATCGCGATGGAGCTGGTGCAAGGCATCACGCTCGGCGATCTGCTCAAGTCGCGCGGGCCGATGCCGCTCGACCAGTTCGTGCCGTTCTTCGAGTGCGTCGCCCAGGTCGTGCAGGCCGCCCACGAGCGCGACATCGTGCATCGCGACCTGAAGCCGTCGAATATCATGGTGATCGCGAGCGGAGATCGCCTGTTCCCCAAGCTGCTCGACTTCGGGATCGCCAAGCTGAACGACGACACCGAGGCCAGCGAGACGCACGACGACGACGACGAGCCGACCACCGACCCGCCCGCCGACAGCACCGCGACCGTACGGATCCGCGTGACCCCGCAGCGCGTGCAGCGAACCCGCACCGATTCCAAGCAGGCCGCACGCCTGACCCGTCGCGGGGCGGTGATCGGCTCCGCGCCGTACATGTCGCCCGAGCAGTGGGGCGATCCGTGCGCGGTCGGCCCGGCGAGCGATATCTACTCGCTCGGCTGCGTCGCCTACGAGGCGCTCATCGGGCACGCCCCGTTCATCGCGGCGAACACCGACGAGTACTACCAGCAGCACCTGCGCGCCGAGCCCCCTTCGCTCGGCAACGCGTTCTCACCGGAGCTCGATCGGGTGCTGCAGAGTGCCCTCGCCAAGGCGCCCGACGCGCGCCATGCCAGCGCGCCGGAGCTCGCCGCCGAGTTCCGTGCCGTGCTGCGCGCGCTGCCGCGCGAGCAGCTGCGGTCGGCCGCGCAGCACTGGCAAGATCGCGCCCGGCCGCAGAGCCTGCTGTGGGGCCGCCACGTGCTCGTCGAGGTCGAGCGCTGGGCACAGCCGCCGGCGGCGACGCTCACCGAGCTCGAGTGCTCGTTCGTGGCGGCGAGCCAGCAGCGCGCCCGCCGGATCCGGTGGGTCCGGCGCGCGCTGGGCGTGCTCGCCGTGGCCGGCGCACTCGGCGCGCTCGCGTATCGCTCGGCGATGCAGGCGGATCTCGCCGAGGAGCGGGCCCGGCTCGCCGAGCAGCAGACGCGCGCGGCACAGCAGCTCGCGGAGGTCCGGGTCACCCAGTCCGAGCTCGAGCAGGGCCGAGCGGCGCTGCTCCACGGGGAGCCGGAGGCCCAGGCGCACCTGACCGAGGCGTACAAGCGGGATCCGTCGTCCACCACCGCGTTCATGCTCGCGCGCTCGATGCAGCCGCGCCTGATGGAGCAAGCGCGGTTCGCGAGCACCTTCGGCCGCATGCACTGGGCCGCGTTCTCCCCCGATGGCGCGCAGATCGTCACCGCGGACGACCGGAATGCACAGATCTGGGATGGCCGGACCTACCAGCTGCTGCACACGCTGCCACACGGTGACAAGGTCAACTACGCAGAGTACAGCCCCGGGGGATCGACTGTCGTCACCGCGGGCGAAGCCAAGGTCTGGATCTGGGACGCGACGAGCGGAGCGCTCCTCCACGAGCTCGAGGCCAGGCCCGGCCGCGGAACCGCGGTGACCTACTACCGGGCTGCGATCTCCCGCGATGGAAAGCTCGTCGCGGCGATCGATGGAAACGGTGCCGTGGTCGATGTCTGGGACGCTGCCAGCGGTGCGCTGGTGGCGGAGCTGCGCGGCCGCGGTGGAGACTTCCCCCGTCTCGCGTTCAGCCCCGACGGCTGGCTGGCGACGACGGACGGCGACGAGGCGCGCGTGTTCGACGCACACACGTGGACGCAGGTCCTGACCATCCCGGGACGCGTCCACGGACTGGCATTCGACGCGCATTCACATCTCGTCACCGGAACCGCCACGGGCGACGTGGCGGTCTGGAGCCTCCCGGGCGGTGCCCGGCCACACCACCTGCGCTCGTCCGGCGAATCCGTCGACGCCGTGGCGTTCTCGCCCGACGGCGAGCTGATCGTGGCGGGGAGTGGCGATGGCACGATGCAGATCTGGCACGCCAGCGCGGGCACCCCGCAGAGCCAGCTCAATCCTCGTCACAGCAAGATCGTCGCTGTGGAGTTCGATCCGACCTCCAGGCTGGTGCTGGCCGCGAACGCCGATGGCACGGTCGTCGTCGCTGACGCCGAGCAGGGGTTGGCCATCTCGGTCCTCGAAGGCCCTCAGAACGTCATCCGCGTTGCCCATTTCGATGCGAATTCCCGCCGCGTGGTGGGCGCTTCGTGGGACGGCTCGGCCCGGGTCTGGGACGCGAGCTCGCCGTTTCGGCGCTGGAGTTCCGCGCCGGTCGGCGATTCCTGCAACATTGGATTGGGCGCCGAGCCCGACGAGCGGTTCGTCGCAGTGGGTTGCCGCGATCTTCCCACGGAGATCTGGGATAGCGCGCATGATCAGCTACTCACCAAGCTACCCGGCGTGACACCCGTGCCCGGCGACGACTTCGCGCCGGCCTCCCCGGCGGTTTCCGCCACCGGAGATCGCGCCGCGATCGCGCGCGGCAGCGCCGTGCAGGTCTACGAGCTCCCTGCAGGACGTCTGCTTCGCACCATCACCCACGGTGCGCCGGTGAGCGCCGTGGCGTTCGGCGGCGCTGGAAGAGACCTCGTCACCGGAGCAGTGGATGGTTCTTTGATCGTCACGCGGGACGCCGGCGCCACCCTGGAGCTGAGGGCCTCCGGTGGCATCGATGTCGCAGAGCTCCTCCCGGACGGCCGGCTGATTGCCTCCGATGCACAGCGGCGACTGCGGATCTACGACGTGAGCGGCGCGGTCCTTGCGGACCTCGAGATGCCGGCGCGCATGATGTCGCTCCGCCCTGATGGCACCCATCTCATTGCCCTCGCCGACTACGCGAAGAACGCAGCTGCCCCGCTGCTGGTCGACCTGACGCGCCCTCGCATCGCCGCACGGCTCGAGGGTCACGTCGGCCACGTATTCTCCGCGCACTGGGTCGGGGGTGGACGGATCGTCACGGCCGGTGCCGATGGGACCGCACGACTGTGGGACGGTACATCCGGTCAGCTCGTACGGATTTATCGAGGCGGCTCACGATTTCTGGCCGATGCAATAATCGCTTTCGATGGCTTGCTGATCGGCGGCGATGGCGATGGTGTGCTGCGGTTCTGGGACGTGGCCAGCGGCGCCAAGCTGTGGACACTGCAAGCGCACAAGTCCGCCGTCATCGCCGTCCACGTGGAGGGCAACGACCTCGTGACACGCGGATTTACTGGGGAAATCTCACGTTGGAGGCTTCCGAGATCCGAGCATGTGATCGACGCGTGCGGCGAGCACCCACGCTGCGCTATCGTCGCACAATGACGAAATCACCACACAAGCTCGTGTTGCGTAAGGAAACTCTTCGGGCGCTGAACACCGTCGATCTCGCGCGAGTCGTCGGAGGCGGCGGCTCTGGCGCGACGCCACTCGCCGCGGACAGGACTCATGACGCAGGAGGCTGCCCCCTGCAGGCGGACACCGTTACACCGGCGAAGTAAGCAGCGCCGGGACATCGGGGCACAGTCTACTTGATCGTGTACTATGCCGTCATCATCACTACCTGTGCGTGTTGTTTGCCATTTCGCATGGGCGGTCGATTGGATGTCCCGCGTGTGGTCGACTCACAGCATCGCCGCGACCAGCGCACTTGTCCACTGGATCGTGCGACTGGTCGATTGACCCGCCCAGGAGCGAAAAGCCGACCAGGCATTCCTCCGCTGCGAGCTTGCGGGGTCGGCTCCAGCGTCCAGGATTCAAAGCCGACGGCTGCCGATGCCCACGCAAGGCCCGCGATCCCGTCGCGTGATGCGTAGCTCACCGTGCTCGGCGCTCGTCTCCGCTAGATCCGACTTCCGCTCTACCCGCGTGTTCCAGCAGGCTGCTCTGCACCACACCGTGGCTCGGGGTGGTCAGCGCACGCGCTCGACCTCGATCACGCGGTAGCGCGTGCCGTCCAGCAGATCGAGCCGGCCGTGGATCCGGTTGCACTGTCCCGACGATGTGGAGCGATGCCCATGACCCCTGATCCGGCAACCCGGTGGCTCGTCCGTCCGCGCCCCAACCCGCGCGCCGCGCTGCGCCTGGTGTGCTTCCCCTACGCCGGGGGCGGTGCGACGGTGTTCCGCACCTGGCCCGACGCGTTACCTCCCGAGGTCGAGCTGCTGGCGGTCGCGCTGCCCGGCCGCGACGCGCGCGCCCGGGAGCCGCGGTTCGACCGGCTGACGCCGCTGGTCGACAGCCTCGCCGACGCGATCGGCCCCGAGCTGCGCGCACCGTTCGCGATCTTCGGACACAGCTTCGGTGCGATGGTCGGGTTCGGCCTTGCGCGCGAGCTGCAGCGCCGATCGCTGGGCCAGCCGGTCCACTTCTTCGCGTCCGCGCGCCGGGCGCCCCAGCTCCCGGAGCGCATACCGCTCCACCAGCTGTCCGACCCGGAGCTGGTCGCGGCGCTTCGCCAGCTGGGCGGAACCCCGGATGAGGTGTTCGACGTCCCCGAGCTGGTCGACTACTTCCTGCCGATCGTGCGGGCCGACATCGCCGTGAGCGAGACCGAGACGATCGGGCTCGATGCCCCCCTGAGCTGCCCGATCACGGTGATGGGCGGGGCCGGCGACGATCGCGTGACCGTCGACGAGCTCGATGCATGGCGTGCACAGACCCGCGGCCCGTTCGAGCGCGAGCTGTACCCCGGGGGCCATTTCTTTCTCCACAGCGACCGCGACCAGGTCCTGGGCTCGCTGTCCCGCCGGCTGACGCGCGCCATCGCCTTCGCAGGACGCTGACACCGCTCAGCGCCTGGTCCAGATCGTGCGGAAACCGGCACCGCGTGACTCGCCGGCATGGCTACAATGCGCGCCATGCGTCGCCCCCTCCCCCTGGTGTTCGCGCTGGCGTGGCTCGGTCTGGGGACCGCTCACGCCGACAGCAAGTATCGCCCTGCCCCGGCCGCGATCGACGAGGTGCTGCGCGCCCCGGCGAGCCCGACGATCCGGCTCAGCCCCGACGGGCGCTACGCGCTGTTCATGCGCGCGCAGCTCTACCCGCCGATCGCGGATCTGGCGGCGCCGATGCTGCGCGGCGCCGGCGTGCGGATCAATCCGGACAGCAACGGCTTGCACTCGTGGCCGCATTACCGGGGCGGCATCGCCATCAAGCAGCTGCCCGACGGCAAGGACGCCGCGATTCGCATGCCCGCCGATCTGGCGTTCACCGACCCGGTGTGGAATGCGGACGCGACGGCGTTCGCGTTCCTCGCGATCGGCAAGACCGCGATCAACCTGTGGCTGGTCGACGTCAAGACCGCCCAGGCGAGGACGGTCCCGGGCGTCGCGATCAACCCGGTCCTCGAGGCCGGCATCGTGGCCGGCAACTCGCTCAACCGGTCGCCCGGCCAGTCGGTGCAGTGGATGCCCGACGGCCGGTCGCTGCTGGTCAAGGCCGTCCCGGTGGGGCGAAGGCCGGCCCCCGCCGACGGACCGCCCGGCGGCCCGATCGTCGAGGATTCGACGGGCACCACCCGGGCGAGCAGCACGTACGAGGCGCGCGACCTGCTGCGCACACCCCACGACGCCGATCTGTTCGAGTACTACGCAACCTCCCAGCTCGCCGTGGTCGACGCCCGGACGCTCGGCGTCCGCCGGTTCGGTCCCGCCGGCGTGCTGGGCGAGGCGCGGATCGCGCCGGGCGGCAAGTACGTGCTGGTCTCGCGCATCAAGCGCCCGTACTCGTTCTCGCGGCCGTGGGGACGGTTCGCGCACGACGTCGAGGTGTGGAGCCTCGACGGCAGCGTGGTCGAGAACGTCGCGCGCCTGGCGCTGGCCGATCAGGTGCCGATCGACGGCGAGCCGACCGGTCCGCGCGATGTCGCGTTCGTGCCCACCTTGCCGGCGACGCTGTTCTGGGTCGAGGCGCTCGACGAGGGCGACTGGGCGGTCAAGGCGGCGCACCGCGATCGCCTGGTGCTCAAGGAGGTCGGCAAGCCGATGGCGGCCTGGTTCGATCTCGAGCAGCGGTTCCGGTCGATCGACTGGATCGACGACGGCGCGACCGCGCTGGTCACGGAATGGCAACGCGACCGGCGCTGGCTGCGCACCTTCGTCACGAAGATTTCAGAGCGCTCCGGCGGCCTGCGCAAGCTGTGGGACCGCAGCGAGCACGACATCTACGGCGCTCCGGGAGCACCGCAGCGCCATCTGCTGCCCAGCAACCGCGTCGCCGTGCAGAGCGACGGGACGTCGATCTGGCTGACCGGCGATGGCTCGAGCCCGGCCGGCGACCGTCCGTTCCTCGATCGCCTCGACCTGGCCACGCTGCGCACCGAGCGGCTGTTCCGCGCCGAGCGTGACAGCTTCGAGCGCGTCGATCATGTGTACGCGGCAGGCAAGCGCAGCTTCCTGACCATCAAGGAGTCGCCGAACGACCCGCCCAACCTCGCGCTGCGCACGCTCGGCGCGCCGGTCGCCGCGCCCGCCGCCGGCGAGGCAAGCGTGGCGAGCGACGTGAAGATGCTGACCGCGTTCCCCGACCCGACGCCCCAGATCCGCGGCATGGCCAAGCAGGTGGTGACCACCAGGCGCGCCGATGGCACGCAGGTCTCGTTCACGCTGTACCTGCCGCCGGGCTACCGCGCGGGCACGCGGCTGCCGACGGTGTTCTGGGCCTATCCGCGCGAGTTCTCGGACCCGGCGACCGCGGGCCAGGTCGCCGCCCGGCCCAGCGCCTTCACCCAGCCGCGCGGCGCAACGCCCGCGCTGTACGCGCTCGCCGGCTATGCCGTGCTCGAGGTGTCGATGCCGGTGGTCGGCCCGCCCGAGACGGTCTACGACTCGTTCGTCGAGCAGATCGTCTCCAACGCGAAGGCGGCGATCGACAAGGCGGTCGAGCTCGGCGTCACCGACCCCGAGCGCGTCGGCGTGTCCGGCCACAGCCACGGCGCGCTGATGACGGCGAACCTGCTGGCGTACTCGAACCTGTTCCGCGCCGGCGTCGCGCGCAGCGGCGCGTACAACCACACGCTGCGCCCGTTCGGGTTCCAGACCGAGCACCGCACGTTCTACAAGGCGCGGGACACCTACCTGAAGCTGTCGCCGCTGATCAACGCCGAGAAGATCGACGAGCCGCTGCTGCTGATCCACGGCCAGCTCGACGTCAACCCCGGCACCGTGCCGCTGCAGTCCGAGAAGCTGTTCGAGGCGATCCGCGGCCTGGGCGGCACCGCGCGCCTGGTGATGCTGCCGTTCGAATCGCACGGCTACGAGGCATTCGAGTCGATCGAGACCGTGATGGCGGAGTCGGTCGAGTGGTTCGATCGCTACGTGAAGAATGCTCCACCGCGCAAGGCGGTGACGGCGCGCTGAGCACCGGGTCAGCGGCGCGGCGCCGTGCTACGAGCTGTCCATGAAGGGCATCCTCGCCGACCTGGTGTCGCTCCTCCGCCTCGAACGGCTCGATCGCGACCTGTTCCGCGGTCGCAGCCAGGATCTCGGCTGGGGCGCGATCTTCGGCGGGCAGGTGGTCGGACAGGCGCTGTCCGCGGCGGCCCAGACCGTCGGCAGCGGGCGGATCGTCCACTCGCTGCACGGCTACTTCATGCGCGCCGGCGATGTCCGCGGCTCGATCGTCTATCAGATCGATCGCCTGCGCGACGGCAAGAGCTTCACCACCCGGCGCGTCGTCGCGGTGCAGGAGGGCGAGGCGATCTTCAGCCTCGAAGCATCGTTCCAGGCCGACGAGCCGGGGCTCGATCACCAGGACGCGATGCCGGAGGTGCCGCCGCCGGAGACGCTGCGCTCGGAGCGCGACCTCGGGCTCGCACTCGCCGCGGAGCTCCCGCCGCACCTGCTGGCGCGCGCCACCGCCGAGCGTCCGATCGAGATCCGGCCGGTCGAGCTGCGCGACCCGCGGCACCCGGTCGCGGTCCCGCCGCGCCGCCGGGCGTGGTACCGCGCGGTCGACCAGCTCCCCGACGACCCGGCGCTGCACCGCTACCTGCTGGCCTACGCGTCGGACTTCGCGTTCCTGGGGACCGCGCTCGATCCGCACGCGATGAGCTGGCTGACGCCCGGGCTGCAGATGGCATCGCTCGATCACGCGATGTGGTTCCATCGCCCGTTTCGCCTCGACGACTGGCTGCTCTACGTGGTCGACAGCCCCTCGGCGTCGGGCGCCCGCGGCCTGGTGCGCGGCCAGTTCTTCGACCGCTCCGGCCGCCTCGTCGCGAGCACCGTGCAGGAGGGGCTGATCCGGCGGCGCACGACCAACGTGCCATAGCCGCCGGCCGGCGGGCGATGCCGGATGAAGGTGATCGGCGCACAGGTGCCGGCCAGGCGGTGAGGCTGCGCCAGGCGCTCCACGTCCGGCACGGTGGAGGCGAGCCAGCGCCCGCGCACATGGCAAGCTTGGCCATGCGCAACACGCTGGTGCTCACCGTTCTCGCGCCCGATCGCACGGGCTTGGTCGAGTTGCTGGCACAGCGGATCGCCGCGGCCGGCGGCAACTGGGAGGAGAGCCGGATGGCGCGGCTCGCCGGTCAGTTCGCCGGCATCCTGCTCGTGACGTGCGACGCGGCGCGCAGCGACGAGCTGGTCGCGGCGATGCGGACGCTCCAGCTCCAGTCCGCCGGGCTGCAGGTCACCGTGCGCGCCACGCCGGCGGACGCCGCGCCACCGGCGCCCGGGACCCAGATCCGGCTCGCGCTGACCGGGGCCGACCGCGCCGGAATCATCCGCGACGTGTCGCGCGTCCTGGCCGAGCGCGGGGTCAATGTCGAGGAGCTCGAGTCCGAGGTCTCGAGCGCGCCGATGTCCGGCGAGCCGCTGTTCACGGCCCGCGCCCGGCTGCGCGTGCCACCGAACCTCGCGCTCGCCGATCTGCGCGCGTCGCTCGAGCGGCTCGCCGGCGAGCTGATGGTCGATCTCACCGCCGAGTAGTCGCCCGTTCGCCGAGCCGGGCTACGGCGTGTTCCGGATGTAGGAGGCCACGGCGTTCTGCCCGATCTCGCCGATGTGCCAGCAAGCGTCGCAATGCACGGCCTACTGCGCCGGCGGCGCACCCGTGTGCTTCCAGGGATGTTGCTCCTGCGCCAGCTGACCCCGCGCGCTGGCTCCCCGCGGACGGACGTCACGGGCGCGCGGGGACGGCGAGGCCGCGGATCACGGCGGGCCGGGCGACGAACGCGGCCAGCGCACGGGTGACGTGGGGGAACTCCGAGATGCCGACGATGTCGCCGGCGTCGTAGAACCCGAGCAGGTTGCGCACCCAGGGAAAGATCGCGAGGTCGGCGAGGGTGTAGCCATCGCCCATCATCCACGCCCGGTCGGCGAGCCGACCGTCGACGACGCGCAGCACGCGGCGCGACTCGCCCACGTAGCGATCGCGCGGGCGCTTGTCGTCGTAGTCCTTGCCGGCGAACCTGTGGAAGAAGCCGAGCTGTCCGAACATCGGACCGAGCCCACCCATCTGGAACATCAGCCACTGGAGGGTCTCGTAGCGCTCGGCCGGTCGGGTCGGCAGCAGCTGGCCGGTCTTCTCGGCCAGGTAGATCAGGATCGCGCCGGATTCGAA
>JBGQCL010000055.1:0-37811 GCA_041495365.1 Kofleriaceae bacterium
CGGCGCCGACGTCATGCGGCGGATCGCGGCGCCCATGGTCGGCGGCCTGGTCAGCTCGTTCGTCCTCGAGCTGATCGTCTATCCCGCGATCTACGCGGTCTGGAAGCGGCGCCAGCTGCGGATGCGAGCGGACCTCACTCGAGGCTTGTAGGATCGCGCGATGAAATCGAGTATCACGACCAGTCAGGCCGGACACAGTTTCACCTCGCGACGCACGGCACGCCGACGCACCGCGCTCGCTGTCGCCGCCGTGATCGTCGGGCTGGCGGTCGTCGCGATGTTCGAGTGCGGCGCGCTTCGTGGTCCGTCGCCCGAGGACGCACAGGCCGGCCGCGAGATCTCCCGCCAGCAAGGTCCGTCCCCGACGGAGCAAAGCCGCGCGGCGCGACCGGCGTTACCTTCGGCGCTGCCCGCCGAGCCGGCGCTACCGGCCGAGCCGGCGCTGCCCGCCGAGCCGGCGCGGGCCCATCGGCGCCTCCCGGCCAAGGTCGCGCGCCAGCTCACCAAGAGCAAGGTGGAGAAGTATGTCCACGAGGCCTACCCGGCGTGGCGCCGGGCGCACCCCGGCCAGGAGTGTCCGCAGCGGCTGATCGAGCTCAACGACTACATGGAGGACAAGGACGCGAACGACGCCTGGGGCCGGCCGCTGAAGATGTTCTGCAGTGCGACCCGGCCGGCGGGCGCGAAGCGGATCAAGGTGACCTCGCTCGGCAGGGATGCCGAGCGAGGGACCGAGGACGACATCATGGCCGAGGAGTGACCGGGCGAGCCGACGCGGAGCCGGCCTTGGGAAGTTTGCCGAAGCCGCGGATGATCTTGACCAGCCCGTCGAGCACCTCGGGGCGATCCCGGAGCAGCGTGTTGCTGGGCATCGCAGGACTCTTGCCCAATCTCACGCCGCCCCTGAGGATGATCTCCCTGATCTGGTCGTCGGTGACGCTGGCCTGCCACGCCGGGTCGGTGTGGTTGTGCGGCCTGGGGTTGAAGCTATCCGCGCTCGGCCCGTCGCCGGCGCCATAGAGGCCGTGGCACACCACGCACCTGGCCGTGTAATACGCCTGGGCCTGCGAGGGTGGACCGCCGGCGGACTGGGCGGGCCCGCTGTCCTCCTGGGCGTTCTTGCCGCACGCCCCGGTGAGAGCGGCGAGGGTGAGGAAGATCGCGATCACGAGGCTGCGCATACACGCCTATTGTGCCGTAGCTGCCCGGCGATTGCGACCCGCGGGGCCGGCCGCAATCGACGATTCGCGCTCGGAGCGCAGTCACGCGTGTGTGGGCGACGGCGCACCCCGGCCGGGCCAGGGCGTTCGTCGATCGCTTCGACCGTGAGGTTCCGACCTGACCCGTCCTGACGGCTCCCCGGCAGCGACGTATCCTCCGCGGATTTTCAGATTCGCCCCCCCCGCACCTGTCCCCGACCGCCCGTCCCGCGTCTCGCCCGTCCACAGCGCGATCGGCACCGGCCGAGCGTGCTCGAGGCAGTCGGACCCCCTCAGTTTCTGCGCTCGTGCTCACCTCGATCGATCTCCGTGGCGAGCGACTGGAGGGAAGTATTCAAGACCGAGCCGCCCGCGCGAGAAACGCCGAGGCCGTCGAGCTTCTGTCCGATCAGCCCTTGAATCTCCCGGGCCATATCGGAGAATTCATCCGCTGATTTCCCATGAGGAAAACTGACGTCAGCGTCAGGGTGCAGGCAGTACGTCTTCGCCATGGCCTCTGGAAATCTCGCTGTCACTTCGGTGCGCTGCTTCTCGGTCATACAGAAAATGACCTCCGCCCTCTGGGCCATGGCACGCGTCAGATTGCGAGACCGGTGCTCGAGCACCGGCATCCCGATCGCTCCCAGCGCCTGCTCGGCCTCGGCGGCGAGGGGCGTCCCCGGCTGGGCCGTCAAGCCGGCACTCACCGCCTTGATGCCAGATCGGTCCAATGACTCCAGCGGCACGCCGAGCCGGGCGGCGATCTCGGTGTTGCAGATCGCCTGGGCCATCGGCGAGCGAATCGTATTTCCGTGGCATACGAATACAAAGAGCCGCTGCAAGGCCTCGAAGAGGCTCGGTCGGACCATATGGCACGCGCGGGTCCCGATCATGATCCATATATCTCCCGACGTGTCGAGCCCGTGAGGCTCGATAGATCGCGAGGTCAAATGGACGCGAAATTCGGCGCCACAGCTCACCCTGGCCTCGACCATCGCACCGTTCCGCTCGACCCGCGTGATCTTCCCGCGAATCACGTTGCAATCGCCCAGGATGGCCGGCTGTGAAGACGCCATGACGATCTCGTCGGCGCGAATTCCAACGCACATCTCCGAGCCTACGGCGATCTGCGCCAGCGGAGCCTCGACGTGGATCGACGTTCCGGTGAGCTCGCAGACCATGGTGCCATCCTGCTCTCGAAGCTCGACCACGGTGGCATCGAAGATGTTCTCGAACCTCTTTGGCGCCGTGGCCGATCGAAGCGGGTTGGGTATCACGTGGAGCGGCAGACCCTCCGTGACGATCTTCCCGTGCTCCATCACGATCGCGCGATCGCCCAGCGCCAGCAATTCATCATGATCATGCGTGACATAAAGGATCGGAATGCGGCGCGTCTTGTTCCATCGCCGCAAATCGTCGATGATAAGGACCTTCGTGCGCGGGTCGAGAGACGACAGCGGCTCATCCAGCAGCAACACCGAAGGCTCGGTGACCAGCGAGCGCGCCAGCGCGACCCGCTGCTGCTCGCCCCCTGAAATCTCTCGCGGGAACACGCCCGCGAGGTGCGCGATCTGGAACGACGCCAGGATCTCGCGCATCCTCCGCTCCCGCTCGGCCGCGTCCATCCGCCGGAGTCCGTACATGACATTGTTCTCGACCGACAGGTGCGGAAAGAGCGCCAGGTCCTGAAATACGAAAGCGACCCCGCGTCGAGCCGGCTCGAGCCTGATCTTCCTCCGCGAATCAAACAGCACGCGATCGCCGATCGCAATGCGGCCTTCCTCGGGGTCGGACAGGCCCGCGATGCAGCGCAGGAGCGTCGTCTTGCCCGCCCCGGAGTGGCCGACGATCACCGTCACGCCCGGCGATACAGTGAGCTTGGCCTCGAGCTGGAAGCGCGTCGACCGGCCCGGAGACTGACGTTTGCATACCTCGACGTGAAGCGTCCTGTCATCGGAAGTGACAGGCTGAGAGCCCTGCTTCGGCGTTCCTGAGATCATGTCGGCCTCCCGTACGTGTCGCCGAGCACCGTCGCGGCGTCGCGATAACCGCTGAGGCGGCTGAGCAGCGCGGAGATCACGACGGCCGCCCCCGCGAGGAGCACGAGGAGGAAGGCCACGGGCAAGGCTCCCGTCAGGCCATCCGATTCGAACTTCACCCACATGTAAACCGGTAGGGTATGGGGGTTATAGGCGACGATCAGTGTCGCCCCGAACTCGCCGAGCGCACGGATCCACGCGAGCGTGATGCCCGCCGCGATACCGGGCCACGCGAGCGGGAGGGAAATTCGCCAGAAGATATGCCACTGCGAATCACCCAGCGTCGCCGCCGCCATCTCCAGCTTCGGATCGACACCGGCGAACGCCGCCAGCGCCGATACGACGACGAAGGGGGCCGACACGAAGAGCTGCGCCAGGACGATCCCTGCCAGATTATTCGTGAGCTCGAGGTTCCAGGCGTCCAGCGGATGATCGATCGTCCCATGAGGTCCGAACGTCTGCAGCAGCAGGATTCCACCCGCGAGGTCCGGGACGACCATCGGCAGAAGAACGAGACCGATCCAGAACTGGGTGAGCGGGAGCCGCCCGCGTGCGAGCAGGTATCCGAGCGGGACGCCGAACAGCGTCATGATCACCACGGTGATCGCGGAGGACAGCGCAGAGACCCCCAGCGCATCGCCTGCGCCCTGCTCTCGCAACGACCTCATCCAGTCGGCCCAGTCGGCCTGGACAAACAAGTTGACGATCGGCAGCACGAGCTTCAACAGGAGCAGGCCGCCCAGCGCACCGAAGAACAGGAATGTCGTCTTGGGGCGCCGCCTCATGGCTTGTAGGTCCCCGGGCAGAGGCCGCGGAGGTCTGCCGGAATCTGCTCACGATCGCCACCCACCCGGTGCTCGATGGTCCCGAAACCGAACCCCTCCAGGAGCTTGGGCGACGACAGCATGAATCGCACAAATGCCTCGGCAGCAGCCGGATGACTCACGGTCCTGGGAATGGTGATCGTGAAGATGATCGGAGCGCCCTGGACTTGCTGGCCGGACGGGAGTTTGTAGGTGGCATTCGCATAGAACCTGGCGAACTCCGGGTAGCCCAAGTTGATTTCGGGCGGAAAGGTGACGAAGGGCAGGTGGTGAGCGACGACCTCGTGCTTGTAGAAGATCCCGGCATCGAACTGGCCGGTCTCGACGCGGGCCAGCAGCACGATTTCGGGGAACACCTGGGCGGGGTTCAGCGGTTCACCTAGCATGCGAGGAATCTGGGGCTTCTGATAGTGTTTGCCTGCCAGATCAAAGAGGAAGAGCGTCCGGTATCCCTTCGGATCGATCGTCGGATCGCCTCTCCCGAAGCGCACGCCGGGTATCTGGAGGACCTCATACCAAGGAATCCTGTTGGCTGCCGCGGCCTGGAACTTCTCCGCGAACGGGCTCTTCGGGTTGTAGGCGAGTACGAGCTGCGAAGAGGCCATCGTCGCGAACCACGACACCAGGTTCTTGTTCTTGTCGCCCATCAGCACGGTCTCGTTGACGGTCGGATCAGCGCTGATGAAGATATCCGGGCTTCTCAGGCCATCGTGGATCATTCGCGCGCCCCCCAGCGACCCTTGCGCTTCGCCTTTGTAGGAGTGTCCGGTCGCCTTCGAAAAGGCAGCGCCGAGACCGTTCTCCATGGCTGTGGCAAGGGAGCCCGCATACAAGACCGAGACCGTGTCGTCCCGGGAGCTCTTCTTGCACGAGGGCAGGACCGCCGAGGCAGCGAACAGCGCAATCAACAGCGCTGCAAGGCCGATCATCGAACGAGCTCGCGTCATGGTTCCACCTGTCTTGCAAGGGCCCGCAGCGTCGGGTCGTAGGGGAGTGTCACAGCGAATATCGCGTTGCGCGTTGCCTGTCTTGTAGCAATGACCGCGATGGATGAACGTAGTGGTCCCCGCGCCGAGCTATCGCCGGAGATGCAACAGCACACGTGGTCTGCGATGCGCGACATCCCTGAGCTCACGCGAGGTAGCCACCCTTGCGCATCGTGAGCAAGCTGTCTTTCACCGCCTCCTCGAGCGCGAGCAGGTCGTTGTCGGAATGTGCGACAGAGACGAAGAACAGCATGTTCTCCTGGGTATAAATGCCTCGCATCGCGAGGTGGTGGATGAGCAGCGTCATCGGCGGCGAGCCCATGAAGCGGAATATCGAGCCGAAGCGGGCGATCGAGATCGGCATGCGGTGCTCGCGGAGCCAGATCGAGAGCCGATCCACGAGGGTCTCGGCGCGCTTGTTGAGGCGCTCTTGCAACGCGGGGCCCTCTTGCGAGAAGCGCTCCACGACGGCCAGAGCGCCGGCCATGGTCAACGGATTCTTGGTGAAGGTGCCGGAGAACCAGATCTTGTCGACCTCAGGCAAGGAGTCGTCGGTGTCGCTCCATGCGCCGCCGTCGAGCCGGTCCATGAACCGAGCACTCCCGGCGATCACGCCGATCGGTAGGCCGCCGCCGATGATCTTGCCGTAGGTCGCGAGGTCGGCCTTGATGTCGAAGTGCGCCTGGCAACCGCCCTGGTGGATCCGGAACCCGAGCATGACCTCATCGAAGATCAGCGCGGTGCCGTGCTCGGCGGTGATGCGCCGGAGCTCTTTGAGGAAGGCCGCCGGCTGGAGCGAGGGCTGGCGCCCCTGCACGGGCTCGACGAGCACCGCGGCGAGCTGATCGCCGAGCTCGGCGATGCGCTGCAACGACGCGTCGGCGCCGTACTCCAGGATGATCGTGTCCTGGACGGCACCAGGCGTCACGCCGAGCAACATGCCGAGCCCCGGGATGGTGGCGTCGGAGGAGCCGTGATAGGAGTTGGCGAACACGATGATCTTGTTGCGGCCGGTCGCGGCGCGGGCGAGCCGGAGCGCCACCATGACCGCCTCCGCGCCCGTATTGGCAAACGCTACGCGCGCCATGCCGGTCATCCGGGCGATTCGCTCGGCGACGTCGCGAGACACGTCGGATTGAAAGCCCATGGTCATGCCGGTGTCGATGCGGCGGTGCAACGCCTCCACGATGAAATCCGGGCTGTAGCCGAACAGGTAGACGCCGAACCCGAGGCCGAAGTCGATGTACTCGTTGCCGTCGATGTCCCAGCCACGGGATCCTGCGCAGCGCTTGCCGACGATCGGATAGCGCATGCGCTTGGTGGCGTTCCAGAACTCGCGGATCGCTGGCGGAGCCTTGGGGCCCGAGGACGAGCGCGGGTCGGCGAGGAACGGCCAGGCCGCGCGCCGCGCCTCGGCCGACCCCGGGGTCCTGGCCGTGTACGCCTCGACGAACTGCGCGATGTAGAGGAGTTGCGGGGGAGTGAGTGGCTCGGAGGTGGGCGGCGTGGTGGACATGAGGATTGCCTTCGCGGGGTGTGAAGGGCGTCAGCTGCAGGCGCGGGCACAGCTCAGGGCTTGTAGAACGAGACGTCGTGGCGCTCGCCCAGCATTTCGCGGCCGATGGTCGCGAGGACGTGGTCGTCGTTGTCGTGCCGGAGGTAGAACGTCAGATCGCGCAGGATGCGCTCGACCGGGCTCGGCCGGATCAGCGATCGAGCGCCGCAGGCACGGATACAGTGATGCACGGACTGCTCGGCGAGGTGCTCCACCAGGTGCCGCACCCGGATGCCGGCGAGCGCGGCCTCGTCCCGGCGGCCGCGGTCCCACAGCCCCGCGACGTGATGCAGCCAGAGATGCCCGGTGTCCACGTTGACGCCCATGCTGCCGATCCGGTGCTGGATGTACGGATCGCTCACCTTGTTCTGGTGCTTGACGTACTTCACGGCGTAGTCGTAGGCCGCCTCGGCGGCGCCGAGGAAGCTCGCGGCGTAGTGCGGGACGAATGCCGTCTGCCACTGATCGAGCAGGTAGCTGCCGGGCTTGCCGATCAGGCAATCGCGCGACACGAACGTGTTCTCGAACCGGACCAGGTGGCTCGCGGTGGCGCGCATGCCCACCGGGTCCCACCACGACGTGTCGATGGAGATGCTGCGATCCGAGAGATCGCAGGCCAGCATGAGCAATCCTTCCGGCGATCCCTGGCTGTGGCGCGCGTCGCCCGGCCCCTCGGTGCTGACCAGCAGGATGGCGTGGGTCGCGCCGCTGGAGCTCGTGGCGAACACCTTGTTGCCGTTGATGATCCAGCCGTCCGCTGTGGCGGTGACCGTGGTGCCGAACCGCGCCCGCTCGCCGGGCTTGGGGGCGCTCGGTTCGCCGCTCCACCCGACCCAGATCTCACCGCGCTCGATCACACCGCTGAACCAGCGCTGCTTCTGCTGCGGCGTGCCCAGCGCGTCGATCAGCACGAGCGAGTTGGTGTGACCCTCCCAGCAGCGCGCCAGCGACAGGTCGGCCTTGGCGATCAGCTTGGTCATCATCCACAGCGGGAACGTGTTGCCGCGGTGATGACCGAACCCGAGCCCGCCGGCATCGACCGGGATCGTCGCACCCAGCAGGCCCGCGCCGAACAGGGCCTCGAAGCTCGACCTGGGGAACGTCGCGGATCGATCGTACTCGTCGGCCCGCGCGCGCAGGGCTTCCTCGGCCAGCCGGCCGACCTTGCCCAGCGCGTCGCGAACGCCGGGGGCAGCATCGGCGAGCAGGATCTCCAGCGTGGTCATGGCGTGCCTCCCTCGGCCAGGTGAAGGTGGACGCGGGTCATCACGTTGGTCGATGTCCGGACGTCCGTGACATACGTGTCGATCGTGAGCAGCCCCCGGTTCAGGTACGCGCACAGCGCGCCGCCGTGCGGCCCATCACCTGGCTCGGCAAACAGATCGCCCATGGCGAGAAAGCCAATGGCCGGCCCGCCGCTCGTGCGCTCGGCCATCGCAATCCCCGGCACCGCCGGCCAGTGACGAACCCTGTCGCGACCGGCCTGGTCGATCGAGACCGCGAGCTGGTCGCCGTCTGCCCACACGGTGACCCCGGTGATGTCCGGAGCCTCGCGGTCGAAGTTGACCCAGCGGCCGATCATCGGGGCCGGATCGACGCGCCCGGGCGCCGTGCCCTGGCTCCGATCGCGGTCGCGGCTGATCCCGCGGGGGGGCGCCGTCGTCGGGGGCTCGGCCAGCATGCGGCGGTGGAAGAACTCGCGGGTCCAGTACGCGGTCCGCTCGCTGTCATCCTGGAAGGTGTTATAGGTCGTCGCGACCAGCACGCTGGTCTTGTAGTAGCCCGCGATGATGGTCCGCATGAACCCGAAGTCGTAGTCGACCAAGAAGCCCCATACCTGATGCGATACCGGATCAGGCGCAAAGCTCGCCGCACGGACACGAGGCCAGGCGTACCCGACGGGCTTCGCCATTCCCAGCCCGCGCACCCACAGGCTGCCCTCCTGCTCGGTCAAGCTCACCCCGAGCATGCCGGGGGTTCCGGGGTGATCCGCGTTCAACCAGTCTCCGCACAGCGGAGAGATCTGGAGTGTCTTGCCAGTGGACAGCGCGATGTTCGGATACGATCTCGTCATCAGGGTCCTCCGTCAATGAGGGTCGACCACAGGCAAAGTGGGCCGCAGGTCGAGCACCGCGCTCGGCGGCAGCGCAACGCCGGTCATGAGCAGGAACTGCAGGGCGCCTTCCACCGCGAGCACTTGCCAGCCATCGACCGTGACGAGCCCGCGCGCGCGGGCCTCCTCGATCAGCGGCGTGGGCCTGTGCGCGGGCACCATCTCGAGCACGGCGGCATCGCTGGACACGCCGGCGAGCGGAACCACGGTCCGATCGGTCACCGGGGTGGCGTGCACGAGCAGCGCGAAGCCCGCTGGCGAGAACTCGGCGAGCGGCACGAACGGCAATCCGAGCAGCTGCGCGGCGAACCGGCCGCGGTCCAGGCTGCGGTTCACCAGGACGACCTCGGCTCCCAGCAGGGTCAGCGCGGCGGCGATGTTACGCCCGGCGGCGCCACAGCCCACGACCGCGGCGCGGCGACCGTCCAGCTCGACACCCATCGAAGCCAGGGCAGACACGACGCAGATATCCGTGGCGTCTGCCACCCACTCGTGACCCTCGCGCAAGGCGATATTTCCCGCGCCGCACTGCCGCGCGGCCAGGGTCGTGCGATCGACGATGTTCAGCACGCGCTCCTTGAACGGAGTGGTCACGGTCATGCCCTGCAGCGGCAAGCTCGCCGTGTCCAGCGCGGGGATCAAGGTACGCCAGAATCGCGCAAGATCCTGGGTCGCGAATGGCAAGAAGATGGCGCGCAGACCGAGCATGCGATACGCACGGTTGTGCAGCCGCGTCCAGGCCCCAGGACGCAGCGATGGACTGACGATGCCATAGAGACAGCGCACCGGGGTGAGCTCCGGAAACCCGTAGTCCATCTCCAGCTCGCCCAGCGTGGGGAATCCGGCCGGCGTGTCGGCGCACAGCTCGGCAAACACCACGGGCGCGCCGAGCCGGGGTGCCAGGATCCGGGTGAACAGCCCGGCCAGGCCGGTCGCGTAGGCGGTCACATCCGATCGTCGCGCCGCCGCCAGCAGCGACACCACCGCCACCGCATCCTCGGCCGTGTCGGCGTCGATCGACAGCAGGTACAGCACGGCCGGTGTCGCGGTCATCCGGTCGAGCACCGCGGCGAGCTCGGCGACCCCGGCGGTGGCGCCGAGCCGGCCGACATGCCGCGACAGCCGGCGGCGGCCGGGGGGGACCGCGGCGAGCAGCTCGGCCGTGAGATCCGCGGTCCATTCGAGATCCACTTGATCGTACACCCTTGCGGCGGCCAGGAGCCGGGCATGGCGGTCGGCATGGTCTCCGCGGAACTGGCCACCTTGCTCGACGCTGCGGAGCGTATAGATGAGTGCCTTGGAGAAGTGCTGGCGCAACCAGTGCACATCGAGATCACCGACCAGATCGGCGCGGACCTCGAGCGAGTCAACGCGATCGGCCAGGGCGCGCAGCTCTGCGCCGTCGAGAGCCGGCGGACTGCTGAGCACCGCAACCACGGCCGCTCGGGTCGCCGTCATTGGCGATAAGCCGCGGTTGGCTGCAGCTTCATGGAGCTGAGCATTTTCTGCTAGGTTGTGTGCCATGACTCTCGATGTCCTCTCCGCGATCACTGCTCGGCATTGCAAGCGGGCCTATCTGGACGTGCCGGTCCCGCAGGCGCTGCTCCGCGACGTGCTCGCCGCCGCGGCGCACGCGCCCTCGACGCGGAATGCCCAGCCCTGGGAGGTGGTCGTGCTGAGCGGGGCGGCGCGGGGGCGGCTGGCGGATCGGCTGTGCGCTGCGTTCGACGCCGATGCACCGGCCCGGCCTGACTACGTCAACCGGCGTCCGACGACGG
This sequence comes from Kofleriaceae bacterium, assembly GCA_041495365.1. Classification (GTDB taxonomy): domain Bacteria; phylum Myxococcota_A; class Polyangia; order Haliangiales; family Haliangiaceae; genus JABFXX01. The sequence goes on from JBGQCL010000055.1 coordinate 10,495, forward strand.
ATCCGCGCGAGCTCGAGCGTGCCGAGCGCGCGGGCCGGGGGTTGCTCGCGGCCAGGGGCATCGCTCGCGACGACCCGCAGGCGCGGCGGGCCCACCAGCGCTCCAATTTCCAGTTCCATGGCGCGCCGGTGGCGATGATCCTGCACCTCCCCGCTGATGCGGTGGCCGGGACGTTCCTGGAGATGGGCTTCTTCCTGCAGAACATCATGATCGGCCTGGTCGCCTGCGGACTCGGGAGCTGCCCGCAGTTCAGCGTCGCAGGCTACAGCGACTGTATTCGCCCGGAGCTGGGTCTGGGCGCCGACCGCCTGATCGTGTGCTCGCTCGCCGTCGGATATCCCGATCCCGAGGCGCCGGTGAACGCGTTCGCGCCCGAGCGCGCCGGGCTGGCCGAGTATACCCGCTGGCTCGACTGAGCGGGCCCGCGCGGATCGGTCGCCGGTCACCAGAACTGCTCCGTCAGCCGCATCCGCACGAGGAGGGCATACGGCGGGTACGAGATGAAATATCCCAGCGCTAGATAGAACACATGCCCCCCTCGATCTTCTACTAGAGGTCTACGTGAGGTCAGGTGCGGTACCGGTACTCCGTGCCGGGATACAATGATGTCCTGACGCAGGACGACCGGCGGCTCCGGTCCGGCCGCGCCTCCCTGCGCGAGACATGGCCGCGATGCGGGAAAAACAAACTATCGCAGTGGGGTCCCTCACGGTGAGCGCGATGTCCGCGAGCAGTATCATGTTCGCGATCGAGATGTCCACCGTATATTTCCAGGGCGACTCCATCCTATCGAGGGCGGTATGGCCGGTATCGATTCCACGGCTGTCCCGACGAATTGCCCGTCCTGGATTTCAGGACACCGGATTACACATCCCGATAGCTATGGCCGTGCCGACGAATTACCGCCTGGATTTCAGGACGCCGGATTACTCATTCCGATAGCTGGACCGCTGTCCTGATTTCCAGGACAACCCCGGGATCCCACGACAATCCACGGAGATCGGGATCGCACGTGCGCCGGGACGTCACCGAAACAACGAACACAACCAATACTGTGAGTCGTCGACCATGCATCATATTGCGGCGTCATCTGCTTCAGCTCGTTTCTGGTCGACCGCATCATATTGCGGCGTCATCTGCTTCAGCTCGTTTCCGATTGACTTGTAAAGCGACTCTCTGCTACTCGCCTTACAATCAGTATGTGAGATTTCGGCCAACGGCCATCACGGACCTGAACAAGACATCAGTCGCGACCGCATCGAACGACTTTCACGCCGACGAGAAGACGACCACCAGGTCGCAACAGCTGCACGGCGCGCACGGGAGCACCGGGTGCAGACGCATCAACCAACCCACGACGAAATAACCGAGGGGGACCGTGTGACACTCGACCGCTTTGAGTATGGCACCAATCTGGAGCGTGCGACCGGCCACCGCGGGCGGAGCGACGCGTCATGGCCGCCGGCCTACGACTATCGCCTGTCCTATCTCGATCTGGCGAGCGAGGTGCCCGCGCTCGGTGCGGGGCTGCGCGCCGAGCTGGAGACGCTGCGCGCTGCGGTTGATGCGGAGTGGAATCGATGCCACGCCCTCGGCGGCGACGCCGCCGCGCGCATGCAGGACGCGGCGACCATCGCCCGCTGCTTGCGTCGGATCGCCGAGTTGCTGCCGGGCGAGGCCGATCGGCGCGCGCTCGGGCTGAGGGCCGACGTGGTCGAGTGTGGTCACGACAACGCCACGCTGGAGGCGCTCGCCGCGATCGACGAGGACATCACGATCGTCGCCGGCAAGCTGGCGACGTACGGCAGGCAGGCCGGCGGATCGCCGACCGCCTTCGGCTGCGTCCGAGACACCGCGTCTCAGGCATCGGTCATCGCGGCACGTGCGCGGCTCGGCGACGTCACCGCGTACCTGCTCGGGTTGCACGAGCACCTGCGGCTCGGTGAGGTCCCGGCGTTCACCGCGACGCGGCTGTTCTTCATGGCCGGCGAGGGCAACCGCCACCCCAAGCACATCGCCTACTTTCCCCCCGAGGACGAAGGGGTGGAGCGCTGTCCGTTCCAGAAGGCGTACTACTTCGCCAACACCCACCGCGCGCTGATCGACGCGGTGTCGCTGCCGCTCGGGCGCCGCTTGCTCAACCTCGGCGGACGGCTGCCGGCGAGCGCGGCGAGCTTCGGCGCGATCCCCGCGCTCGGCGTGCTGGCACACCAGTTCGGCCGCTCCGTTCTCCGCGCGGGTGCGTTCGCGGCGCTCGACGCCGCCGATCGCTGGGCATCGTACGTCCTGCAGGAGACCGCCGCCGGCGTGTTCGGCACGCTCGTGCTCGCCGAGCTGCTGGCGCCACGGCTCGGCCTCGAGCCGTCCGACGTGGTCGCGTATCACCTCGCCGAGTGCCTGCGCTACGTCGATCGCGGACTCGGCAACTTCCCCGACTCCGATGGGACGTACCTGCAGCTCAACTACCTGGCGTCGTCTGGCGCGCTCGCGCTCGACGGAGGCGTGCCGCGGCTCACCGGCGATCCCGCGGCCGTGATTCTCGGCTTCCGATCGATGGCGCGGGTGCTCGCCGACACGCTGCTCGCAGGACAGATCCACGACGCGCTCACGTTCTATCGCGCCTACGGGCCGGCGGGCAGCCACGCGCTTCACCCGTTGCTCGTGGCGCTGCGCGAGGAGCCGCCCAAGACCATCGAGTACCTCCAGGAGCCGCGGATCGCCGCACGGGCGCGGGAAGCGTCGCCGCCGGTGGCGCCAGCCACGAACCTGGCAAGGGACGCGCTGCACGACTTCTACTGCCGTCCGGTCGGCGACACCGCGCTCAACCGGTACGAGGTCTGGGAACACGGCGGGGCGGTCGGCGATTCGGTGACGCCATCGATCTACTGTCCGGAATATCGGATGCACATGGTGCTCAAGATCCTGTCGCTGCCGAGGCCATTCGAGCGGGTGTTCTCGATCGGTTGCGGCAACGCCTTCGTGGAGGCCGATGTCCAGGCCCGAGGGCTACCGGTCCAGGCGATCGACTACCTGGAGGAGGCCGTCACGCTGGCGGCGGCGAAGGGCGTCGACGCGTTCACCGCCGACTACCACGCGTTACCGCCGGGCCACCTCGCCGGCGTCGGCGTGGTCTACGCCGACGGCCTGCTCGGCCACCTGTACCATCCGGAGACCGGACTCACCGGCTTCTTCGAGACCCTGGCCGCGCTGAAGCCGCCGCCGGGGAGCTGGCTGGTGCTATCGAACGACGCGCCGGCCCAGTCGGGTGCGGGGGTGGTACCGCACGGCAAGGTGCCGGGCTTCTGGCTGTTCTCACCCGACTACCTGCGCGACACTGCGCAGCGCTTTGGCTACACGGTCGTCGAATCCTACAGCTTCCCCTACGTGCGGCCGGTGAGCGGCCTGCGCAACCGGACGATCTGCGTCGCGCGCCTGGCTGGCGGCGACACGAGGACGGCCTGACGACATGCCGATCAGGGACAAGGTGTACCGTTACGGTTTCGATCCGCCCTATCGGCTCGAAGTGACACCGTTGTACGTCCAGCTCAGGTCCGAGGAGCCGGTAGCTCGGGTCAAGCTGCCGTACGGAGAGGACGGTTGGCTGGTCACGCGACACGCGTCCGTCAAGGCCATCCTGAGCGACGCGCGGTTCCAGCGGGCACCGGTGCTTGCCGCCGGTGAACGGACCCCGCGAGCCTCCCCGATCCCGCTCCGGGGCAATCCGCTGTCGATGGTCGACCCACCGGAGCACACCAAGCGGCGCCAGCCGGTCGCCGCGCTGCTCCGTCGACAGCAATCAGAGCTGTTCCAGCCCAGAGCGCAGCGGATCGCCGACGAGCTGATCGACGGCATCCTCGCAGCCGGCCCACCGGTCGACGTCGTCGATGCCTTCGCCGTGCGATTTCCGATCATGTCGCTTGGTGAGTTCTTCGGCGTCCCGCCGTCGGACCGCATCAAGTTCCATGAATGGTCCATACCGGCGCGCAGCCAGACGACCTACACCGGAGAGCAGATCGAAGACGCATACCGGCGTATGCGGGAATACGTCACCGCACTGGTCGCCCGCAAGCGTGAGCAACCCGACGACGGGGTGCTGAGCGAATTGGTCCACGTCAAGGGTGACCAGGAGTTCACCAACGAAGAGGTGGTCAACATCGCGGTGTCGCTGCTGCTGAACGACAGCGTCGCGAACCAGATCGCCAATTGCCTGTACCTCCTGCTCACACACCCTGACCAGCTCGCGTGGCTGCGAGCACACATGTCCGAGCTGCCGCAGGCCGTGGAGGAGCTGCTGCGGTTCGCGCCGCTGAGCCCGGACACACCCGGTGGCGGTCAGGGACACGTCCGGATCGCCGCGGACGATATCACCCTCGACGGTGCGATGATCCGCGCCGGCGACTTCGTCCTGCCCGCGATCATCTCCGCCAACCGGGACGAGCAGGTGTTCACCGACGCGCACAAGCTCGACCTCACCCGGCCCCGGTGCCCGCATATCGCGTTCGGCCACGGCTACCGCCGCTGTCCGGGGGACAAGGTCAGCCGGATGCTGATGCAGGTGGCCATGGGGAGCCTGGTGACCCGGTTTCCGAACCTCCGGATCGCCATGCCCGTGGACGAGGTGCCCTGGAAAGTCGGCATGATCACCAGGACTCCCACGAAGCTTCTGGTGCAGTGGTGATTGATCTTCCAAGTCTGTTCTGTTACTTGCACGAGCCACACATCACGTGGGTCTTCCGCGACGATCGCAGAAGGGAAGCAACATGGAGTTGAGCCAGGCACAGATCGAAACCTTTCGGCGAGAGGGGTTTCTCGTCATCGAGCGGGCGTTCTCCCCACCCGAGATGGCGGTGCTCGAGGCGGCGCTCCCCGAGATCACCGATCCATCGCGCGCCAAGATCGGTTTCGACAAGGCGAGCGGTATGGTCCGCCTGTCACACGGCGCGCACCTCTACAACGAGGCAGCCCGCCGGCTGTCCTTGCATCCCAAGCTGGTGCGGCCAGCGCAACAGCTGCTCAATAGCGAGTTCCACATCTATCAGTCCCGGTTGTCGATCAAGCCCGCCGCCATGGGTGCCGCCCAGCCGAGCGGCTGGGTCTGGCACCAGGATTTCTCCACCTGGTACCGCTACGACGGGATGCCGGAGCCACGCGCCCTCGTCACGTTCACCTTCCTGGATGATGTGACCGCCGCCAACGCGCCGGTGCTGGTGATCCCTCGCTCGCATCACCAGGGGGTGATCGGCACCATCTCGGAGAACCCGGAAGAGCCCGGCGACGGGTACAAGGACGTGGAGGTAAAGCCGGAGCTCGTGCACGAACTGGCTCAGCGAGGCGGCGTCGCCGCGCTGACCGGTCCGGTCGGGACCGTGGCCTTCATGCACTGCGCCGTGGTTCACGCCTCGGCCGAGAACATCGCGCCGCTGCGCCGCGCGCTGTTCTCGGTGGTGTTCAACCCGGTCGACAATCGCGCACGGCACCCGCGCCCCAAGGGGGAGCACTGGATCTCCACGAACGTGGTTCCCGTTCAGCCGCTGCCCGACGACTGCCTCCTCACGATGGCGAACTGACGCTCGCTTCCCGCTCGTGAGACTTTCGCAACAACGGCAGAAGGGAAGCAACATGGATTTGAGCCAAGCACAGGTCGAAACCTTTCAGCGAGAGGGGTTTCTCGTCATCGAGCGGGTGTTCTCTCCGGCCGAGATGGCGGCGCTCGAGGCGACGCTCCCGGAGATCACCGATCCATCGCGTGGCAAGGTCGACTTCGACGAAGTCAGCGGTACGGTCCGCGTGTCGCAAGGCGCGCATCTCTACAACGAGACACTCCGCCGGCTGACCTTGCATCCTCGGCTGCTGCGGCCGGCCCAGCAGCTGCTCGGCACCGCGTTCCACCTCTATCAATCCCGGCTGACGATCAAGCCCGGTCTGAGTAGCATCCCGGCGAGCGGCTGGGACTGGCACCAGGATTACGTGACCTGGCACTACGCCGACGGGATGCCGGAGCCGCGCGCGCTCGTCACCTTCACCTTCCTGGATGATGTGACTGCCGCCAATGCGCCGCTGCTGGTGATCCCTCGCTCGCATGACCGGGGGGTGATCGGCACCATAGACGACGAGCCGCTCGAGGGAGGAGACGGCTCCAAGTACGAGGATGTGACCATCCAGCCGGATACCCTGCGAGAGATGGGCCAACGAGACGGCGTCATCGCGCTGACGGGTCCGGTGGGGACCGTGGCCTTCATGCACTGCGCCATGGTTCACAGCTCGACCGAGAACATCTCGCCGCTGCGCCGCGCCCTGTTCGCGGTGGTGTTCAACCCGGTCGACAATCGCCCACAGCACCCGCGCAGGGAGCCCTATGGCCCTGCGAACATGGAGCCCGTTCAGCCGCTGGCCGACGACTGCCTCCTCACGACGGCGAGCTGACGCTCGCTTCCCGCCCGGGCCACGTACACCTGCAGCCAGCCGCCGACCTGCGACGCGGCGCGACACCCCTCTCCACGATATGCGATATGCAGCCCCCAATCTCCGAGCGCAAGCTGGTGTTCCTGATCGGATGCATGCAGCTCATCCTCACGCTCGACTTCACGGTGGCGCTGGGCCCCGACTTCGCGAAGGCGCTCGGGTTCCCCACCTCGCAGCTCGGCATGGTCAGTGGCAGCTACACCGCAGCCTTGGCCGTGGTCGGGATCGCGGGCGCATTCTTCCTCGATCGCTTCGACCGGCGGCGGGCGCTCGTCGTCGCGCTCAGTGGGGTCGTCGTCGGGACCGCGGCCTGTGGGCTCGCGACCGGTTTCGTCAGCTTGCTCGCGGCGCGCATGGTCGCAGGGATTTTCGCCGGCGCCGCGGAGACGCTCGCGTACACGATCTTGAGCGATGTGATCGCGCCCGAGCGGCGCGGCCGGGCGATGGGAGCCATCCTGAGCTTGTTCTCGGTGGCGCGGGTGTTCGGCGTGCCGGCTGGCCTCGAGCTGGCGCGCGTGGGGGAATGGCGTGCGCCGTTCTTCACCCTGGCCGCGCTCGGGGCCGTGGTCACTGCCGCGGCCATGTCGGTGCTGCCACCGCAGCGGGCGCACCTCTCCACCCAGCCGACACCGTTCCGCGAGATGCTGAGTCGGCCTGTGGTGCGGCTCGGGCTCATCGGTGCGACCATCGGCACGATGGCGCACTACATGCTGGTGCCGAACCTCTCCGCGTTCATCCAGTTCAACCGCGGTTACCCGCGAGACCGGCTCGGCCTGATCTACATGATCGGCGGCATGTTCGTGTTCGGCTCGATGCGGCTCATCGGCTGGCTCGCCGATCGCTACAACGCGGCGCCGGTCGCGCTGTTCGGCACGACGCTGTACGTCGCCGTGCTGATCCTCGGGTTCATCTACCCCGTGGATGCGATCCCCGTGCTTGTGGTCTTCGTTGTCTTCATGATCTCGTCCAGCTTGCGGTTCGTCCCGGTGCAGGTGCTGCTCATGCGTATCCCCGGGCCGCGCGAGCGGGCGCGCTTCATGTCGCTGGAAGCCGCGGTGGACGCCGTCGCCTCGGCGGTCGGTGCGATGCTGGGCGCACAGCTCTTGAGCGAGCGCATGGACGGCTCGCTCGCCGGCATCGAGCAGCTCGCGTGGCTGGCCATCGCGATGACGTTCGCGTACTCCGCGCTCGCCTACGTCCTCGAGCGCCGGGTCCGTGCGGACATCGCCGGGAACGTCCTCCCCATAGCTCTGGCAAGTGATCAAGGAACCTCTTGATGTCGACCTCGACGAGGAGCCGTGTGAAGGAAAGCCGCAGGCACGGCCCGAAATGGGTTCTTGCCCACACCCGTCCTCCGACAGGAGAAAGTTAGATCTACCAATGCGAAATGTGCTGTTCGTCGCTCCTGTCCCCAGCGGGTCGATGGACACCCTGCGCGCCACGGCAGGCCTGGCCGACGTCCGCTTGCTCGGCATCACGAAGGAGGTGCCACGCGGCAGCGACGCGGAGGTGTTCGCCGATCTGGTGACGGTGGACGACGGGGACGATCCCGCCCAGCTGATCGCCGCCGCCCGCGTGCTCGAGGGTCGCCACGGCCGGATCCACCGCGTACTCGGTATCCGCGAGGCGCTGCAGGTCGCGCTCGGTGAGCTCCGCCGCGCGCTCGGCGTGCCCGGGCTCGGCCCCGACACCGCCGAGTTGTTCCGCAACAAGGCGCGGATGAAGGACGAGTTTCGACGCCACGGCCTGCCGTGCGCGCGCCACCGCCTGCTCCGATCGTGGAACGACGCCGAGGCGCTGATCGCCGAGATCGGCCTGCCCGTGGTACTGAAACCCGTCGCCGGCACGGGCTGCAAGTCGACCTTGCGGGCCCGCACGGTCGACGAGCTGCGCAGCGCGCTGTCCGCGCTCCACGCCTCGCCCGACAACCCGGCGCTCGCCGAGGAGTTCCTGGCCGGCCAGGAGTTCACTCTCGAAGCCATCACGATCGGTGGCCAGGTCCGGTTCCAGTCGGTGTCGTGCTATTACCCGACGCTGCTCGAGGCCATGGAGAACCCGGGGATCCAGCATTATGTCGTGGTGCCGCGCGACATCTCCGGTTCCGAGTGGTCCGACGCCGTCGATCTCGGCGTCCGCACGATCGCCGCGCTCGGGTTCGACACTGGCGTGACCCACATGGAGTGGTTCCGGCGTGACGACGGATCGCTCGCGATCGGCGAGATCGCCGCGCGCCCTGCGGCCTGCGGCCACATGGACCTCATCGGCCTGGCGTACGACACCAACATGGATCGCGCGTGGGCGCGCGCCGTGGTCGACGACGCGTTCGACGGCCCGTTCACCCAGCGCTACGCGGTCGGCGCTGCGTACCTGCGCGGGGTCGGCAGCGGCCAGGTGCTGCGGGTCACCGGCGTCGATCGCGTCCAGGAGGCGGTCGGCCGCCTCATCGTCCAGACCTGCCTGCCCCAGCCGGGGGCGCCGCGCATCGACAGCTACGAGGGCGACGGCTACATCACCGTCCGGCACCCGGAGACCGAGGTCGTGCACGCTGCGGTGAAGACGATCATCGAGACCATCGGGGTCGAGTACGGCTGATGCGGCGGAAACAGCTTACCAATCGGGATTTACCGACGCCAGGCTGCTTTCTGGCATCTGCGACCTCAGATTGACCCAGTCGAGAGAGGACCAAGCCATGTACAAACAGGTAATGAAGCACGAGGATCCTGCTGCCATCGGCGGCAGCTCCGTGGTGGTCGGTGAGAGTTCCTTTCTGGTCGGACAGAAGGGCGTGTTCACGCTCAGGGGCCTCGAAGCCGGTGAGGTCGCATTTCGTGTGATCGGCCCGATCAGCGCCAACCGGACGCAATACTCATTTCAGTTCGATGCGAACTCGCATATCGAGCCGCAGGGCAGCAATGGCGATCCGCCTTACGGCCATTACTTGAACCATTCATGCAGCCCCAATTGCTTCGCGCGGGTGATGCCGCACCTGGGGTGGATTGACATCGTGACCCGCTCGGCGATCGCCGAGCGCACCGAGCTCACGGTGGACTACGCCGCCATGGAGCTCGACACAGTGTCCAGTGAGCTGTGCTGCTGCAGAACGGCGAGGTGCCGCGTGCGTATCGCTGGCTTTCGCCAGCTCTCGGTCGAGCTGCAGCAGGCGTACCTCGCGGAGGGGATCATCCCGGCGTATCTCCAGGACGCGGCGGGCATGTCCGTGAAGCCTCGTAGCTAGTCCGCGGCGACCGGCCGCCTCCGACGATCATCGAGACCGTCGGGGTCGAGTACGGCTGATGCTGCGGGACCCGTCCACTACCACTACACGATCGAGGTAGAGCGGGAGATTTCCAATTCCAAGGACTCGATTCTTTCGACTGGCGCATCACCCGCCGGCACGGGATCGTTTTTTCCTTGCGCTGTCCTGCGATATGGCCTCTTACCCTTCGGCCACTATCACCGCCGCGACACACCGCTGCTGGCACACTCCCGCCACGAGCCGGGCCCAAAAGGCCGCTTCTTTGTCCTGGGCGCCACGCGTCTATTGCGTCGCTGGGGTCAATCCATTAGCCTCCACTCCATGCTTCGAAGGCGCTTTCTGGGCGGGCTCGCGGCCGGGCTCGCGAGCCTCGCGGTCGTGCCGAGGTTGAGCCGGGCCACCACACGGCCACGGACGCCCTACCACCTGTTCGTGTTGCTCGGCGGCGGTATCGACGCGATCCTGTCGCTGGATCCAAAGACCAGAGCAGAAGTGGATCGATCGGTCGACCTTCCGTACGACGCGCGCAGCATTCATTCGACGGGCGAGCTGGCGTTCGGGCCCAACATGGTGTCGCTCGCGCCGTGGGCGGGACGCGCCGCCGTCCTGCGCGGCGTCCTCACGAGCAGCGTCGCGCACCCCCCGGCGGTAGGCCAGCTCCTGCTCATGCGACGTGGGATTCCAACGGGCGGCAAGCAGGTGGCGTTCCTCGATCTCGTGGCAGGCGCGCATCGGACCGCGCAGCTCCCCGTGGTCCGGTTCGGGAACTCTGGCTCGGTAACTCCCAAGGGGCTGATCTTGAGCGAGACCGTGTTCCAGCGCCTGCTGACCTTGAGCCCCGAAGAGCTCGACGTGGTTCGCACACAGCTCCGCAAGCAGGCGGAGTGGCTCGCCGGTTCGCGCGACCGCGAAGGCCCAGCCACCGCATCGCGCCTGCGCGGCACGGTCGAGTTCCTTGACCGCTTGTCTGCGCTGCCGGGTCCCGCGGCCGAGGCGTGGACGACCGCGCCCGATGCACAGGAGTTCGCGCAGCAGCTCCAGCGCTGCCTGTGGTTGTTCGAGCACGACCTGACCGCGTGTGCGCTGGTCAATCACTTCCGATGGGATACTCACATCGACAACTACGAGGAGCAGGGTCGGGCGTCGTCGGCGCTGTTGCCGGTGCTCGCGCGGTTTGTCGAGGAGCTCGCGAAGCGAACGAACTCCCACGGATCGATGCTCGATCAGGTCAGGATCATCGTCGCGTCCGAGCTCGGACGGTTTCCCAAGCTCAACAGCGAACGCGGCAAGCACCACTTCCCGGAGATCCCGATGCTGTTCATGGGCGCGGGCATTCCGGGGGGCCACGCGTTCGGACGCACGGGCCGCATGATGGAGGCGCTGGCGATGGACTTGAACACTGGACTCGCCACCGGAAACGGTGGTTCACTCGTGACGCTCGACGACGTCGGCGCGACGTTGCTGCGATCGGTGGGCGTCGACCCGGAGCTCCACGGCAACAGCGGGCGGCATCTGCCGTTTCTGGTGCCGTGATGCGCCGCGGGCTCGTTGCTGTCGTGTGCTTCCTTGTAGCCTGTCAGAACCACGCACCGCGATCGACGAAGCCCGACGTCCACGCCGACGTCGGACCCGGTGGCGGAGCGACACCCAGGTCCGGTGGCGGAGCGACACCCAAGATCGATCCCAAACGCTTGAACGAGATCGCGGCCGACCTGTTCGTCCTCGCGTCGGACCACGTGCCGTCGGGCCGAGAGCTCGCCGAGGCAGCCGGAGCGCTCGCGGCGGGAGAGCAGGAGCTCCGCGCGTTCATCGCGGGACTCGTCGCGACCGACGCGAGCTCCGCCTTTGCGCCGTTCGCGCTGTTCCCCTGGGAGAGCAACCCCGAGTCCCCGCCGCAGTCATTCGGTCAGCTCTTCTTCCAGCTGAGCACGTTCGAACAAGCGGGTCAAACCGTCTACTTCCTCGCAGGCGGCAACGTCGTGGGCGGGGACATCATCGCCGGCAGCACCAAACCCCCGTGCAGCCTGCGCGAGGCCGAGCGGGTCCGCCCGTGGTGGGATCCCGAGCACGAGATCCTGGTGTGCCCCAGCTCGCACCGGCCGGACCGGATCCGCGCGATCAACGGCAAGCACCAGCTGTGCTCTCCGGTGACCGCGGCGTTCGAGCGCCAGGGCTGCGGCTGCGGACCGAGCCTCATGTACTGCATCAAGTCCGAGCGGCTCGATGACATTGGCGTCAGCATGCGCAAGGAGTTCACCGACACGATCGCGTGGTCAGTCGGGCAGGATCGTCCGCTCCAGGATCTGTTTCGCGGCCGTGAGACCGTGAGGGACCGGTGGATCGACTGGCTCTATCGCCGCCAGCTGGTGGAGAGCGGTGCGCCGGCGGAGCTGTTGTCAAATGCCGGTTGGGTCGAGGGGCGCTCGCCGCGCCCAGAGCTCCACCCGGGGGCGCACGCCGGCTTGCTGTCGTCCCCCCAGGTGGCGGCCTTTGGCTGCGAGCCTCGCCAACGACTGATGGCGATCTCGAACTTGATCTGGTGTGTCAAGCCCCGGAGCGTCGCCGTCACCGCCGATACGGTGTTCCGGCTCCCCACCAACTTTCGCGCCCCGATGCAAGGTTGGCAGTTGCTGGCGAGCATGCCGGTCTGTGACGGCTGCCACGCACGGCTGGACTATAGCGTGCAGTTCTTCGAGGGGATCACCGCCGGCTTTCACTATGACTCTCGGATCTCGCCGCGCCCCGGCAGCACGATGAACATGTACATGCACGACCAGTTCGATCTCCGCGGTCACGGCGAGCAGACTCCCGCCGGGTTCGCGGAGCTCGCAGTGTCGCAACCGGAGTTCGGCGCGTGCATGAGCAAGCGAGTCGCGGCGCATGTGTTCGGTCAGCACGCGACCGAGGACGATGTCGCGTCGCTTCTCGAAGTGTTCGAGACGCGGCCTACGTACCGCGCGTTGCTGACCTCGGCGCTGGTGTCGTACGCGGAGCGCCGGCTGTGGAGCGCCGGCGAACGCGGTGAGACCGCTCATGCGGATCCGGCGGCGGCGCAGCTCGGCCTCGGCGCTCTGGTCGAGCAGTACTGCTCCGATTGCCACGACACCGGCGGCCCTGCCGAGCAGGCATGGGGATCGAGCCGCGCGCTCGCCGACCACAGCGCGATGGTCCAGGCGCTGGATTCCATCGGGGACCGGCGGATGCCGCCTGCCCGCGACCCGCTCGATCCCGCCGTGAGGCAGCGATTCGTCGCGCTGCTCGCCGAACGGATCTGGCCCGACGCCGAGACCCGAAACGCCGCGCTGGACAACTACAGCGGACGGCTGAACAACGTCGAGGTCCATCGACGGAGCTCGACGACGAAGATCATCGGCGCTCTCACCGGCGTCGACCTCGACGGTGCCCTCGCGAAGATCACTCCGTTCTACGCCGGCCGTGGACGCGACGAGCAGGAGTACACGCCCGACTTCGCGCTCAACACCGTGATCGATGGCGTCGCGGCCTGCAAGCTCGCCGGCGCGAAGGATCTCGCCGACTGCGTCGAGCGAGCGACCCGCCTGGACGCGATCCTTCCGGTCGCGCCGCGCTGACGAGGGCGAATCAAATGAAAACCAGCACGCACCACAGGGAGTATGGCTCCTTTCTTCACTGGTTTTCGTTCGACCCACCCGCCGTACCGGTTTCTCACCCCTGGGGAGACGACTGTGTCCTGTTCGCGTCCGGCGTGGATGCATTGCGAGGTCTGCTCGAGCACGGGCGCTCCACGCGCGGCTGGCAACGGCTCTGGGCGCCGAGCTACTTCTGCCAGGAGGTCATGCGGGGCCTCCTGACCGCGGGCCTCCAGGTCCTGCTCTACGACTACGGCCCCGAAGACACGTGCCCGCTGGGCGCCAGGATCCGTGCCAAACCGGGCGACGTGGTCTTGCGAGTGAACTTCTTCGGACTCCACGATCGCCTCTCGACCGATGGGATCGATCGCAACCACGTGGAGATCCTCGATGACCATACGCACGATCCGTGGTCGGACTGGGCATACACCAGCGACGCGGACTGGTGCGTGGTATCGCCAAGGAAGACCCTGCCGCTCCCGGGTGGAGGTGTGCTCTGGTCGCCTCGCCGGCATCCACTGCCCGCACCGTCGCCTGTCACCGATGCGCGGCGGATCGCCACGTTCGAGAAGCTCACTGCCATGGTGCTCAAGGGGCTCTACCTGCAGGGCCATCCCCTGGACAGGGAGGTCCACTTGCGGCTGAACGACGCGGCCGAAGATCATATGGAAGCAGGCGAAGTCTCGGGAATTCCGGAGTGGATCGGCGACTTGCTGAAGTGCTTTCCTGTCGAGGAGTGGCGCGAGCATCGCCGCAACAACTGCCGGGCGGTTTCAAATGTGCTGAAAGGTCTCCCCTGGCTGAAAGTGCTCGAAGCCGACGGGGGTGGCAGGACCTGCCAGTTCGCGGGGGTCGTGCTGTTCGATTCCGAGGAACGCCGGGACTTCGTCAGGCAGGAGTTGCGCGACCGCCGGATATTCCTGACGGCACTGTGGGAACTGGATGATGCTGCGATTCCCGGAATCCCCGAGGAACACCGCCGCTTCAGCAAGACCCTGCTGTGTATCCCGTGCGACGCGCGCTACGACCGGGCCACCATCGAACAGGTTTCGGGCCTGATCCGGGACATCGGAGACGTGTCTTCGAGAAAGTTATGCACGCTGGAGGCAAGCCGATGACGGACCGCCGGATGGAGTTCGTTACCGAGCTCCACGGCGACATCGACGACGAGGCCTATCCCGGCGTGCTCTCGTTCCTGAGCCGTCACTTCACCCGCGACCTTGCGGGCGTCGACGTGGTGATCACCGCGCTCGCGGGCGCCACGATCATGTACCAGGTGCTCCACCTGCTGGCGCTCGACAAGCCGGTGGCGCCCGCGATGCACGGGGCCTAGCCGTCCAGGGCAATCCCCTGGACCGGAAGATCTAGCCATGCGGCCCCCGATATCCGAGCGCAAGCTCGTGGTCCTGATCGGAGCCGGCCAGCTCCTCAACACGCTCGACTTCACGATGGTGCTGCCGCTGGGCCCCGACCTCGCGAAGGCCCTCGATATCCCGGTGTCGAAGCTCGGGCTGCTCGGCGGCAGCTACACCGCAGCCCAGGCGGTCACCGGCATCGCGGGCGCGTTCTTCCTCGATCGCTTCGACCGGCGGCGGGCGCTCGCCATCGCGCTCACCGGGCTCGTCGTCGGGACCGCCGCCTGTGGGCTCGCGACCGGCTTCGTCAGCTTGCTCGCGGCGCGCATGGTCGCGGGGGTGTTCGGCGGCATCGCGGAAACGCTCGCGTACACGATCCTGAGCGATGCGATCGCGCCCGAGCGGCGCGGGCGAGCGCTCGGAGCGATCCAGAGCGCGTTCGCAGTGGCGTCGGTGCTCGGCCTGCCGGCTGGCCTCGAGCTGGCGCGCCTGGCCGGGTGGCGTGCGCCCTTCTTCACCTTGGCCGCGCTTGGCGCCGTCGTCATCGTCGCGGCCATATCGCTGCTGCCGCCTCAGCGGGCGCACCTGGTCGTCGCACCGGCACCGTTCCGCGAGGTGCTGGGCCGGTCCGTGGTGTGGCTCGGGCTCACCGGTACGGCCATCGGGTACATGGCGCACTACGCGCTGGTGCCGAACTTCTCGGCGTACTTCCAGTTCAACCGCGGTTACCCGCGCGACCAGCTGGGCCTGCTCTACATGATCGGCGGCGTGGTCGTCTTTGGCGCCACGCGGCTTGCCGGCTGGCTCACCGATCGCCATGGCGCGGCGCCGGTCATCGCGTCCGGAGCGGCGCTGTACGCCGCCGTGCTGATCTTCGGGTTCATCTACCCCGTGGATGCGATCCCCGTGCTCGTGGTCTTCGTTGGCCTCACGATCTCGGCGGGCTTCCGGTTCGTCCCGATGCGGGCACTGTTGTCGCGCATCCCCGGCCCGCAGGAGCGGGCGCGCTTCTTGTCGGCACAGTCCGCGGTGTTGTCGGTCGGCTCGGCGATCGGTGCGACGCTGGGCGCGCAGATCCTGAGCGAGCACCCGGACCGCTCGCTCACCGGCATCGACGACCTCGCGCGGCTCGCCATTGCGATGACGTTCGTGTACGCCGCGCTCAGCTACGCCATCGAGCGCCGGGTCCGTGCGCGCATCGCCGCGAGCGCCCGCTACATCTCCATCGCGTAAAGGTGTGCGACGTGCTGTCCGACCCGGGCATCCATCAGCGCACTGCGGCATGCCGCCAGTCCGGAGTGCTCCTGCCTGGATATGCAGGGTAGCCAGCATGGGGATCTAATTGTCGCCCGGTATTGCGCCAGCTTACTCGTTGTTTCGGGATCGACATTCGCTCACCGCCAGCTTCGACCGCGCCGCGCACGTCGACGAGCAGTTCGGCTATGATGGCGACATGCTGACGCGGTATGTACTGGTTGGACTTGTCCTCGCGGGATGTGGAAAGCCGGACGCGACCAAGCAACAGGGCGCACCGGCGTCGGCGGTCGCGACGCCTCCGGCGGGCGCACCGATCCCGCCGGTCGCGCCAGCGCCGCCGGTCGCGCCAGCCCCGCCACCTACTGCCGAGCCGCCGCGCGCAGGTTCGAACGCCCCCAAGGACGAGCCGGTCCAGGCCTCGACCAGCGCGGAGCGGGACGAGCTGGAGCGAGCGATCGCGCCCTACGTCGAACAGGCCCGGAAGTCGTACCTCGACGCGAAGAAGCGCTATCTCGCTGGCCTGCCTCCTGGACACCGTTTCGCCGTCGTGACCAAGCTGCGCGGCCCGGGACGCGAGGAGGCGGTCTTCGTCACCATCACCGCAATCAAGGGCGACCAGGTCACGGGGCGCATCGACAGCGACGTCCGCGGCGTGGCCGGGTACAAAGCGGGCGACTCCTACACGCTCTCCGAGCGCGACATCGTCGACTGGGTGATCGTCCGGGCCGACGGCAGCGAGGAAGGCAACCTCGTCGGCAAGTTCCTCGATGAACGAAATGCCAAGCAACACCACCCATGAAGCGACGCACCAGTCGCGACGCTGCTGCATGCGCGGTTGATCGTGCCGCGCCGTCGAGGCTTCGGGGCGGCCACTGGATCTCGGGCGTGCTGGGCAGCTCGAGTCCGGGCTCGCTACACCCGGGGCTTGCGTCGCTTGACGCGCGGCCGCGGTCCCGGCGGATGGTCTGGATCGGCACGTGCGAGCAGCTCGCGCTGTTCGCGGTGGAACGCCGCGAACGTGTCGGCGCGGATGTGCGCGCGCATCGCGGCCATCAGGCGGACGTAGAACACGAGGTTGTGCTGCGCGAGCAGCTCGTGGTCGCGACCGACGACAAGGTCATCGTGTTCGCGATCAAGCCGTAGCGGCTGGCCACTTGCGGCGCAGCGACGTGCGGTATCTCGACGTCGGAGGGGGCGAGCGCGCTGTCAGCCAAGGCTCACCTGGTAGTCGACGCCTTCCCATCTGGAGGCGTTGGGCCAGTAGAAGGTGAACAGGAGTGGGCCCTGGGTATTCTGATCCGTGACGATGTCCGCGAAATCGATCCCGACGGCCGTGGTCGTGGACTGGGTCTCCCGCACGGAGGCCCAACCGTCGGGAGACCAGCGGATCGTGAACCGATCGCGCGACTGGATCCTCAGCGTCTTGCCGCGGAGAATGGCCGGGATCCGCCGGTTCCAGTTCCACACCTCCAGCGGGCTCGCCGCGTGCGGAGTCAGGTACCGCTGCGCCACGAGCGGGATCCGATCGAAGACGGCGCCATCGGAGACCGACCGCACCAGCTTGATGTACTCGGAGTGCGCCCACGCGAGCGGCATCGATGAGCCTGTGGGCCCGCCGCGCGTCAGCCTGGTGTTGCCCGACCCCACATCGGGCGCGTTCCACAGCTGTTCGGCGAGCAGGCCGTGCTGTCCCGCAAACGCCTCGAAGGCTGCGACGAAGTGCGAGACGTCCTGGCCGGCGGCGAGCTCGTAGTGAGCGCGCTCCCCGGTCAGGAGCGGCCAGGGGCAGCCCACACCGGCGCCGTCGAACGGATCGCCGTTGTCCTTCTGTCCATAGCCATCGTGCGTATACCGCCGCCAGCAAGGTCCCTGCGGCAGGTCATCCTTGAGCGAGGCGTCGACGACCTGGAGCGAGGCCCGGATCAGCGGGTCATCGGGCGCCCGGATTCCGTAACGCACCAGCTCGAGGAAACCGGCGTCCACGATATTCCGGGCGGGGAATTGCCGAGACCCGCCAGGGAGGTTGGCGATCGCGATCAGCGCGCTGTCGGGGCTGTGATCCGGCGCCCATGGGGCGTCGGCCGGGGGGAGGATCCGGATGTAGTGCCGCGGAACGCCCGGAAGCAGCTCACCCCGGGTGGTGACCGTCCAGGCCTCGACTTGCGACTCGAGAAAATCCGCATACTCGAGGAGGAAGCTGGCGGTTGCCGCGTCTTCCGGCCGCTGCTGCGCGAACAACGAGGCGCACACCAGCGAGGCGATGTTGGCCGCCAGCGTGGACGGGGAATAACCGCCAACCTCCTCCCAGCGGTCCTGACCCGTGGCGGGTCCGGCGGCAATCAGGGCTCCGGCCGCCGCCAGCACCATCGGCCGGGGATCGAAGGATTCCAGCGCGCCCGAGACATGAAGCTGGTAGGCGAGGAGGATCGGGAAGGAATATTCATCCAGCTGGACACCATTCCAGTGCTCCCGGCCCGTGATGTAGAAGTTCTGGCGCCATCCTCCATCGGGCTGCTGCATCACCGACAGGAACATCAGCCCGCGCAGCGGGAGGTCGTTCTCTCCGGCTGCCAGCAAGGCGGTTGCGCTCTGGCACATGTCCCGAGGCCAGACCATGTGGTAGCCGGCTCCGCTGTCTCCGTTGACCTCGCCCCACGGGATGCTCAGCGAGGCCACCAGCGCGCCGTTGTAGAACTTGTCCTCGTGCGCCACGAGGACTCTGCGGCTCAGATCGTAGAGCCGCCCGTTGTCGCGCGTCGCGCCCGGACGCGGGGCCGCGGCGGTCTGTGCGAAGCGCTGCCATCCCTGCTGGAAGGCCCCGAGGTGGCTGTAGGAGCCGGCCGGCGCACCCGGAGGCGCCTCGAACGGCAGGCTGAGCGCCTCCAGCACGGTCACGAGGACGCCTCTGGGCGTCGTGTCGTCTCCCGCGCTGAAGGCGACCGCGAGGACGAACTCGGTGCGCCCGGCGAGGTCGATCTCGGCCGTGAGCGCGATATTGCCATCCAGCGCCGAATCGTAGGTCCAGACCGGACGCCGCCGGTTTCCGATGATGTCCTGCCAGCCGTCGTTCTGCCCCACGAACCCGCAGCCGGTCATGCGGAACCCGCAGTCTGCGCCCATGGCCAGCCACGTGCTCCCGCGGTGCGCCACCAGCACCGGCCCTTGCCGCAGCTTCGCGACGAAGCCGCTATTGCCCATTCCGGCTCCCTCGAGATGCGGCGCCAGAAGCGCATAGACGTGCAGCCGTTTCAACAGGTTCGGGTCGCCCTGGAGACGGGTGCGGACGAGGACACACGGCGAGCCCGGCTCCGCGATCACATCGTGGACGAGCGAGTACGGTGCTCCAACGGCGGTATTGGTGAGCCGATACCCGAGGGTCCCGGCGATCGGCTCGCACTGCCGGTCGTAGTCCACCTTGGGGTCATGAAAGAACGTGGCGCCGTCGGTCACCAGAAATTGCAGGTCGCGGACCTGAGGCGTGTCCACGTTCGGGTAATACAGCTCCGTGATGACGCCGCCAGCGAGAGTATACCAGACCTGACTGGACAACGACAGCGCCATTCCGACGCCGTCCTTGTCCGCCCGTGCCCAGCGCGCGTCGTCACCCGGCCCGTTCGGGGCGGGGTTGCTGCTCACCAGTGGATATGGCAGGTTCTTGCTATCCATTGGCGGCACACTGGAGATAAGCTCTCTCGGCTACGAATGGTTTCCGCTGCCGCATCGTCGAGCGCATGAGTATAGAAACCCTCGTTTCGAAGGCGGCCCGAGGGTAGGCGACCGGGGCGGCTCTGGCAAGCGATCGTGCGAGGAAGGAGTGCGCCGCGTAAGCTGTGTTACGAAACGGTGACGACACCGAGTCACTCGAGCGATGCGTCGATGCGGTTCAGCGCGAGCCAGCTCGTGACGAGATCGCGCGCCGGCTGTGCGCGATGCTTGGGCACCGTGATCCGGTGCTGCCAGCCGCCGTCGGCCGCGACATCGAAGCGGCCCCAGGAGCGAATCGCCCCGAGCGCCTCGAGATCGCGCAACAGGCCGCGCGCCACGCCGTCGTAGCGTCCGCGCGTGTGGTCGTTGCTTCCGGCGACGACCAGGGTCGTGCCACTCGGTGGATCGTCGGCGACGTCGGCGATCCGATCGATCGCCTCCGCATCGCTCACGGCATCACCGATCGCGCGAACCGCCGACCGGGCCTCGGCGAACAGCACGGCCGCCGCGCGCCGGGTCAGGCGCGCGACATCCCGGGGTGGCGGTGCCGGCGCGGCGACGTACAACGGCTCGGGATCGCCCTGGCGGATCGCGTCGAATCCGATCCGCGCGCCGAGCGACAGCCGTGACAGCCAGCGCAGCCAGGTGGGAAGCGCGGCGCCGACCGGCACCTCGCAGAGCTCGCGATCGTGGATGAGCGGCACCGCGAGCAGCAACGCCCAGCCGAAGCTACCAAACCAGCCGAGCCCGTTGCGGCCGAGGGCGCGGGTCTGCACGAACCGGCGCACGTGCGGCCACGCTGCCTGGAACACGTCGTCCCGGCCATGATCTCGCAGCTGCGCCGCCAGCATCGCCGCGTCGCGCGGCCCCGAGCGCATCCTCCGCCCGAGATCGTCATCGCCGGTCACGACCGTGACATCGACGCGGGTACCCTCGAGCACGCCGTGGAGGCGCGGCGGCAGCGTCGGGAGCAGCTCGAGCCCCAGCTCGGCCGCGAGCCGCGCCGGATCGTCGCCGGACACCAGCACGTCGACATCATCGGCGTGGGCGGGCGCGTAGATGCTCGAGCCGAACACGTCCACCGCCGCCCGCGGATCGGCGGCCGAACGCACGCGCTCGAGCACGCGTGCCGCGACATCGGGGATGCGATCTCCATCGGGCCTGGTCAAACGGGTACCTCTCCTGCAGTGTCGTACAACATCCTGGCATCGACGAGCGGTTTGTAGAGCGTCTCGACCGGCCCGGTGCCGCCGCCGCCTACCTCTCGTCCACGACGGCGATGCTCTCCACGATCTGCGTGCCGCCCATCGCGGTCGTCATCGTCACCTGATCGTCCGCCAGGTCCGGACCGAAGTCGACGCTCACCTCGTTCGAGCACAGGCCAGCCTGGTCGCAGACGTACCAGCGATAGGTAGGCTGCCGCGCTCTGAACACGTCACGGTAGTTCCCATCGTTCCATGGTCTGCTCACCAGTGCCTGGTTGCGATGGAGCTCGACCCGATTCCCCTTCGCGCCCCACCAGCGCAGGTCGACCTGGATCGTGTGGTGCGTCCGGTCGCGGACGACCCTCACGACCGAGAGGACGGGTGGGGGCCGGGTGACCGTGACGGTCTGCTGCATCGAATCGGTCAAGCCGCTGGCGTCGGTCACGGTCAGCGTGACGACATGGTCCCCGGGAGCTGCATAGGTGTGCCGCACGTTCGCCGCGGGCCCCGTCGAGGTCGCACCATCGCCGAAGTCCCAGGAACGCGAGACGATCGGAGCGCCACCTCCGCACCCGGTCCCCGAGCTGGTGTCGGTGAAGTCGACCGTCACGCCGTCCACGGAGAAATCGAAGTTCGCGAAGGGCGGGAACGAGTCGGGCTGCCAGCCCAGGTCGAGCTGCCAGCTGTCGAGACTGCCGACCTCGCGCGTTGCACGATCGGACACCCGGAGCCGCCACGGACCGTTCGAGCTCACACCGGTGAAGTCCCGAACGGTATAGGTTTGATGCAGATCATCGCCATCGCCTCCCGTGCGATCGTGGAGGATGACCGGTGTGCCGCCGGGGCCGATCAGCTCCACGACGAGATCGCCGATGCGCGTGTGCGTGATGTTCACGGTCACGGACAGGTCGTCGATCGGGACATCCTCGACGATCTCGATCGTGCTGGTGATGCCGGTCGCACTGGCGTCCGGGATCGCGATCGGGGTATCGATGCTGGGAGCGGTCATGGCGAAGGTGCCGAACCGATCGAGCCTCATGGTGGCGGTCGCGCTTGCCGTCGCTCGTCCGGCGGTTCCGGAGATGGTGAAGACGTAGTCGCCCGGCTGGGTCGTGCAATTGTTGTCGATGTGCAGCGTCGAGGTCCCGGGAGCGGCCACCGCCCCGGGCTCGAAGTAGGCGGTTCCGGGAAATGGCGGCTGCGAGGTGAAGCTCAGGCCGACCTCGCCCTGGAAATCGCCGACCCCCTGGAGTGCGACCTGGAGCGTCGCGCCGAACGTCTGCTGGGTGACCTGGCTGGCCGGCGTCACGTTGAGCTCGAACAGCGTGCCGGGGGCCAGGATGCGGAGCGCGACGGTGCGCGAGGCGACCAGCGCACCGCTCCTGCCCGTGATGGTGAGCTTGTAGGACCCGAGCGCGGTGTGCTGCGAGGTGGCGACGGTCAGCGTGCCGGCGCCCGGCGCAGTCACGGCCGGGGTGATGGACAGGGCCGCATCGATCGGCGGCTCCGAGCTCACGGTGAGCGCGACACGTCCGGAGAAGCCGAGCACGGAGCGGACATCGATGCCGTACGCCGCGCTCGATCTTTGCGCGATGACCCTCCTCGACGGGACGACGCTCGTGGCGAACCGCGGGACGGGCTGTCCCGCCCGGGCGACGGCCGCCGCGGCATTGAGGCGGCGACCGCTGAACGTGGTGCCGTTCAGCGTCGGGATCGGATCGCCGGAGGTCAGCAGGAGCTCCTTGAGCTCGTCGACCGTGAGCGTGTCGTTGATCGAAAGGGCCAGGGCAGCGACGCCGGCCACGTGCGGGGTCGCCATCGAGGTTCCGTCCAGAAACTGATAGTCGTTGTTCGGCACGGTCGACAGAATATTCGTGCCCGGCGCGCCGAGGTCGACCGTCGTGGCGCCGAAGTTCGAGAACGACGCGAGTCGGTCGGCCTGGTCGGTGGCGGCGACCGACACCAGGTTCGGGGCCTCGTACGCCGATGGATAGTAAGGGAATGCATCGGTGTCGGCCGCGCTGTTGCCGGCCGCGGCGACGAACAGGATATCGGCCTCGCCGGCGGAGACGATCGCGTCGAGCAGCGCCTGGCTGAAGCCGTCCCCACCCCAGCTGCTGGACAGAACGCGTAGATTCACACCTGCGAGCTTCTGCGCCACAGCATAGTCGATCGCCCGGATGGCGTCTGCGGTCGTGCCCCAGCCGTCGTAGTTCATGAACTTGAGCGCCATGATCTGGGTATGCCAGTTCACCCCCACGACACCAATACCGTTGTTTCCGACGGCTCCGATGGTGCCGGCGGTGTGCGTGCCGTGATGGTTGTCGTCGAACGGATCGCCGTTCCCGGTGATCGCATCGAACCCGTGCACGTCGTCGATCACCCCGTTCCCGTCGTCGTCGATCCCGTTGTCCGGGATCTCGCGCGGGTTGACCCACATGTTGGCTGCCAGATCCTCGTGGCGATAGTCGATCCCGGTGTCGAGCACGCCGATCACGATCCGGGCGCTGCCAACCGTGCGGTCCCATGCCTCGAGCGCGTCGATATCTGCGTCCGGGGTTCCGCCGGTCTGGCCGGTGTTGTGGAGGCCGTACAGCTCGGGAAAGCGCGCGTCGTTGGGTGCCGTTGCGGTCCGGAAAATATAGTTGGGTTCGGCGTAGAGGATGTTCGGGTCCTTGCGGAGCTCGTCGAGCGCAGCGCCCACGTCCACCTGGCTGTCGAGGTGGACGACCGCAAGCTTGCCATTCGCGATGTGCCCGAGCCGATCATCGATACCGTCGTTGTTCCTGTCCTCGATGGCGCCCTTCACCCGCGTGGCGATCGTGCGTGCGAACGGCGCAGAGGGAGCTGCCCGGAAGCGCACGATGACCGAGTCCCTCGCGTAGCCCTGCGGCTGGTCCACTCCGGGGGCCGAGCTCGTCGCGGACGGATCGAAGGAAGGATCGAAGATCGAGTCCTCGGCTCGGCCGCACCCCCAGCCCACGCTGCCCAGCAACACCGCGGCACGGAACCACGGCGAACCGAATCCCGACTTCAGTCTTGGTGCCTGCATCGTCTTGCCCCTTCGGAATCCGCCACAAGCACGTTTCAGGCCGTCGTGGACTCCGCCTGCGGATGCAGCAACCCGGCGTGGTGAAGACAGAAACGCGCAGGGGATTCGGAGGGGGGCCCAGTGCCTGCGCAGACGTTGCGGCTCGCGCTCGCGCGTGAGCGCCTGAACGATCGCACAGGGGCCTGCTCCGAAACGCTGCACCCCATGGCGCGGCAAGGCGAGACCGATCGGGCGAGTCCAGCCGAAGGTCCGGCCGCGCTCGAGCGCGACCGGCCGTGCGGATCGTCGCCGGCCAGCGCCCGGCGACCGCCAGCGCCCGGCGACCGCCAGCGCCCGGGCGACCACGAGCGCCCGGCGGCCCCTGGTGACGTCCGGGTGGCCTGGTGAGCGCCTGGCGGCCTGGGAGCGCGCGGCGGCCTGGTAAGTAAGCGCCCGGACGGCCCTGCGGCTCGGTCGTTCGGGTCACGACGTTGTGCGTGCAGCGGCCTGGTGACTACGGGCCGCGCCGCCTGAGATGAGCGCGGCGATCAAGACGCAGCATCAAGCGGCTTTAGACTCGCCATGAACTCCGCAAAGGTGTCGGCGAGCTTCCACACGTCGCGCCGATCGAACCACTCGACGCGCGGGTTCGAGCCAGTCGGCCGCGAGTCGACTTGGTCGAGCATCCAAAGCTCGCCGCGGTGAGCTCCCGCGAGGATCAGGACCAGCGCTGAGCCAAACGCGTCATACCCGATCCGTAGGCCGTTCTCCGGGTAGTCCTCTCGGCGAATGAGCTGGTGCGCAGCCAAGTCGTGGTCCTCATCGGGGTCATCCAGGCTGTGCAGTGTGTCGAGGGTGGATAGATGATCCCTCGCGGTCCCGGTCCGGAAGGACGCCTGCCTATGGAATGTCTTTCGCCTTGCCCTTCTCGAAGTTGTACCTGGGTACCTGGACCCACTGGCCGTCCTCCTGCTTGGGCTCCTTGTGGATGCGCACCTCGGTGACCTCGAGCGTGCCCTTCTTGTCGACGAGCCAGAAGTCGATGTCGTAGTACTTGTTCGAGCTGCGGTTCTCGCGAAAGTCGGTGCACGCGAAGTAGCCCTTGCCGTCCATCTTTCGCATCGGCCGATGGATCTCGACGAAGTTCAGCGGGCGCTGCTCGCCGGTCTTGTCGTCCTTGAGCGTGAACACGCCGTCCTTGGCCTGCTTGGCGATGTATCCGTTGATCGCCGCCTCGATCTGCCAGCCGCGCTTCTCCTCGAAATCGCCCGGGTGCTCGGAGGCCGGGATCCACCACCACAGCAGCGGGTTGCGCGTGACCAGCGTCCACTTGTCGCCGTCGCGCCTGGGCGCCCTGTGGATGCGGACATCGACGATGTCGAGCGAGTCTTCCTTGAGCCAGAAGTCGATGTCGTACGGCTTCTTGGCGTCGGCCTTGGCGTGGAACTGCACGCAGACGAAGAAGCCGTAGCCGTGGATGCCGCGCGCCACCCGGATCTCGTCCTGCACGAGATCCAGCTGCGCGTCCGCTTGCGCGTCCTTGAACCGGAACACGCCCTCCTTCTTGACCCTGGCAGCGAGGTACTTCTGGACCACGGCGCTGGCGTCGTCTGGCGTGTGCTCCTCGTCGGCCCAGCCCGTGACGGGCAGGAGACACACGATGCCGAGCGCCAGCAGACAGCTTCTCTTTACACAGCTCATGCGAGTCCTCCGGCGATCGCCCGATGACTGTTTCGGGCCTTGTGGGCCGCGAGGATACACCGGTGCGACCTCCAGCGGTCACATTCTTCCGCGGCGGTGGATGCCGCGCGCGACCGCGCCGGAAGCGGCTTACTGCTCGAACCGGTAGTCGACGTGCGCCGTGCCGGCGGCATCCCATTTGAGCGAGACCGCGCGCCTTCCGAAGTCCTTGTGGAGGAGCTCGATCGCCGACGTGGAGTCGATGTCGACGCCGGTCAGCGTCGTCGGGGTTGTCCCGCGCGGCTCGCCGTTGATCCAGATCTGCGCGCCGGCCGGCGTGGAGTCGATCACGATCTTGCCGGTCTGCGACGTCAGGTGCGCCATCACCTGGACCGGGCTGCCGGTCCTGGGGATCGCGATCTCCTCGGCGTACGGCTGGTAGTGGTGCATCGAGATCACGATCTTGTGGCGCGTCCCGACCGGCGCGCCGTCGATCGTCAGCGGCGTGCGCTGGCCGAGCTGGGTACCGTCGAACGAGACGTCCGCGCCGGTGGGCACCGACTCGAGTTGCACCGAGCCGACGGCCGGCGCCGGCGGGCTGATCGTCCCGCGGGTCAGGAACGCGAAGCCGGCCAGCGCCGACATCGCCAGCACCATCCCGAACACGATGCGCGTCGACCATCGTCGGAGCCGTGAGCCCAGCCAGTGCGGCGACGGGATCTTGTCGAGCCTGGGCGGTCCAGAGGATTCTGACGCCATGGCGGCACCTCCCGCGTGCATCGTAGCAGCTTCCCGCGACGACCGAGCAGGAACCAGCGGGTCGTCGCCGCGGACGCGCCGCCTCGGGTTGCGATGGCGCCGGCCCGCCGTGTCGACAGCAACCCCGACGTCGCCCTGTTCACCCTCGACGTCGGAGTGATGCAGTACCTCGTCGGGCAGGAGCGCGAGGCGGAGGCGGCGCTGGAGCGCGCGCGATCGCTCATCGATCGCGCTTCCCCGGACAGCCCGATCAAGGCGACCGCGCTCGATTACCTCGGCTTCGTCCTGCTGCGCCGGGGCGAGCTCGCCCGGTCGCGGCCGCTGTTCCAGCAGGCGCTCGAGATCATCGAGCGCACCGGGCAGACCGCCCATCCGGCCCTGCCGATCACCCTGCTGGGCCTCGCCCGCCAGCAGGTGCAAGAGGCATCCGCCGCGGGTGCGGCGGCGGACGCACGCGCCCTCGTCACGATGCTCGAGCGGGCGGTCGCCGTCGGCGAGCGGACCCACGCCGATCCGTGGGAGCTGGCCTGGGCGCGCTTCGAGCTCGTGCGCGCATTGTCGGGTCAGCCCGCGGAGCCGGGGCGGATCCAGCGCCTGGTCGACCAGATCAAGGAGACCTACGCCCAGCTGCCCGAGCTGGCCGGTCCGGAGCGCGCTGGCTTCGACGCCTGGCTGGCGCGCCATCCGTGAGCGAGCTCGCGCGCGGTCGGTTCACGAAGCAACGCTGCCAGGAAGGTCACGTCGAGCCTGCAGGCGCGGCCGGCGGCCACCAGCTCGAAACGTTGAGCGGGACCGCGTCGAACGGCGCGATCCGCGCCTCGGTCTCGTCGCTGTACGTGCCGATCAGGCGCCAGTCGGAGGACTCCAGCCGGGGGACGGTCAGCACGCGCGCCTCGATATCGACCAGCCACATGTACGGCACGCCGACCCTGGCGTAGTAGGGTTGCTTGCGGAGCATGTCGTGACGGCGCGTCGTCGGCGACAGGATCTCGCAGACCC
>JBGQCL010000056.1:0-37768 GCA_041495365.1 Kofleriaceae bacterium
CCCACCAGCCGGTCGAGCACGTGATGGCGCTGCGCGCGATCCTCAACCTGTGCGTGTTCCGGCCGTGCGACGCCAACGAGGCCGTCGCGGGCTGGCGCTATGCGCTCGCCAAGACCCATGGGCCGACCGCGCTGATCCTGTCGCGCCAGGACCTGCCGATCGTCACCCAGCCCGGCGCGCCGGGCGCCGAGCGCGGCGGCTACGTGCTCGCCGACGGCAGCGACGCGATCCTCATCGCCACGGGCTCGGAGGTTCCGGTCGCGCTGGTGGCGCGCAACGAGCTGTCCCGGCTCGGCGTGTCGGCCCGCGTGGTGTCGATGCCGTGCTGGGAGCTGTTCGCGGCCCAGCCCCAGTCGTACCGCGACGCCGTGCTGCCGCCGGCGCA
Organism: Kofleriaceae bacterium; assembly: GCA_041495365.1. Lineage (GTDB taxonomy): Bacteria > Myxococcota_A > Polyangia > Haliangiales > Haliangiaceae > JABFXX01. The sequence goes on from JBGQCL010000056.1 coordinate 386, forward strand.
GCATCGCCGGGTCTCGGTCGAGGCCGGCATCACGTTCGGCTGGCGCGAGCTGATCGGCGACCGCGGGGTCGCGATCGGCATCGATCGCTACGGCGCGTCGGCGCCGGGCGAGGTCGTGCTGGAGAAGCTCGGGATCACGCCGGCCGCCGTCGTCGAGGCGGTCCAGCGCACCGCCTGAGGTATGATGCCGGCGTGATCCGGCTCGGCGTCGTCGTGATCGTGCTCACGCTCGCGGCGGTGCGCCCGGCGCGCGCGCAGTCGTACCCGCCGATCACCAGCCGCGCCTACGCGATCGATCTGTATGACGGGGTCGCGATCGGCAACACCGACATGGTCGGCATGGGCGGCGCGGGCGCGGCGGTCGTGCTCGGCACCGCCGGCGTGGTGATGAACCCGTCCGCGATGGCGGTGCGGCCGACCACCGACAACGATCGCTGGAGCCTCGATTACCACCTCGACTTCCTGACCGGGCAGTACTCGTCGGACTACGACAACAACGGCCAGGTCGCGTCGGGCGGCGCTTCGCTGATCACCGGCGGCTTCGGCGGACGGATCGGCAACTGGGGCGCCGCGGCGACCTCGGTGGTCCAGCAAGCGCCGGTGGTCGGCTCGTCGCTCACCGCCAACGCGTTGCGGGTTCGTTTCGTCCTCGCGCGGTGGATCCCGCAGATCGATCTCGCGGTCGGCGGCGGGCTCCAGGTCGCGGGGTTCCAGATCGTTCCGCCGTCGGGCCCAGCGCTGTTCACGATCACCGGACGAGGGCTGGTCGCCGGCGCGACCTGGCTGCCGCACGGCGAGAGCTTCCGGCTCGCGACCGCGCTCGACGGCGGGATCGACGGCGGCGAGCTCGCGGCCGATCGCTGCGATCCGGCGGACTGCATGGGCTACATCCTGCCGGCCCGCGCGCGCGCCCCCGCACGGCTGGTCGCCGGCGGCGCGTATCGCTGGGCCGCGACCGCGTGGAACCAGCAGGTCCAGACGCCGTTCCGCGACGAGCGGTCGCTCACGCTGGCCGCGGACGTGGTGGTCACCGGCGCGACCGCGAGCGGCGCGGGCGTCGAGGCGTTCGGCATGCACGAGCTCCAGCCGTCGGGGCGCCACACCGTGGTCGGGGTGCGCGGCGGGGCGGCGCTCGAGTACCTGCCCGGCCGGCTGCGGCTGCGCGGCGGCTCGTACTGGGAGCCGGGTCGGTTAGACGGCGTCGGCGGCCGGGCCCACGCGACGTTCGGCCTCGACCTGCGCGTGCTGGCGTTCCAGCTGTTCGGCGAGCGGCGCGGCCGGATCTCGCTGACCGGCGATGTCGCCGATCGCTACCGCAACCTCGGGTTCAGCATCGGGTTCTGGCACTGAGGGCGGCACTTCGCGACGAGCATGCCAGCCGGCGCGCTGCGCTGTGCCGCGCCGCCGCGGCGGGAGATCCGCTGTGCACGCCGCGGATTGCACACAGATGAACATGTTCAAGTGGAGCGCGCAGCAGCGCAACCGCGCGTCGCCGTCGTGAGGAATGTGCAGCTCACGTGGCACATCGCGTGCTTTTCGCCCGAGTCATGCCGAGAAATCTTGAGATCGAAGTGAGCGCGGCGGCGGGCGCGATCGACGAGTGCGTGGTCTGGGTGAACCACAGCCTGGTCATCGACCAGGCACCGACCGCAACATGGAGCGGGAAGATCCCGTCGGCCCCGACGCCGATCACTGTCGAGGTCGACGGAATAGGGACGTCTGTCTATCACGTGAAGATCGCCATCGACGGCGCTGTCATCACGGATGCAGATCATGCGCTCGAGGGAGGGATCGATGTGTTCAAGAAGACTGTCTAGCGCACTGGGGATGGCGCTCGTCGCGGTGTGCGCAACGGCGCACGCCGATGACAGCGCGGCTCTCGCACTGTCGCCGCGGCTCACTGCAACGGTGACCAATGGCAAGGAGGCCATCGAGGCTGGTATCGAGCTCACGATCGGCCAGCCGAAGCACGACGATGGCGCACAACCGACCAAGACCGACGGCGACACGCCAGCGGTCGAGCCGGTCCCACGTGAGGTCGGGCGGGTCTTCGCCACGGTGACGACGCCGTTTGGTAGCGGCACCGTTGTGCGGATCGACAAGAACACCTCGGACTGGCGGCTCAATTTCGGCGGTGACCTGCTGGTCAAGGCTCGTCGCGAACCCACAGGAAACGACGATGCCGACCTGTCGTGGGCGCGCTACGGCCTCGCGCTGTCGGTCGGGCACGCGGAGTTTGGCTATTTCCCGGGTGCGGGCTTTGACCAGTCGACGGAGTCGCACTGGTCCCTGTCGGGAACCGCCCATGCGATCTGGGTCCATGCGCGGCACAACGAGAAGTGGGCCCCCCAGCTCGCGCTGACCTACGACCGGACGTATGCGGCCAGTGGCGCGGTCGGCGTCGTCGGACCGGCGCTTCCAGGCGTGGCAGGCCTGGTGACCCGCACGATCTCGATCGCGCCCCCTGACGCCACGCCGGCGCTCGTCGCGCGGTTCTCGTTGCCGTTCGCGCTGTGGCCGAGCTCGCAGGTCCTGCTCGGACCGTCGGTGAGCCACGCGTTCTCCGGACGCGATCGCGGGCTTTCTCCGTTCACCGGGGACAGCGGCCGGATCGAGGGCGAGCTGTGGGTCTACTACTTCCCGAAGCAGAAGGGCCTGACCAATGTCAGGCTGGGAATCTCGCCATTCGTATCGGTCCTGACCTATGGCGACGACGGGAAGGACCGGACTTCGTTCGGCGCGCTGGCCGAGCTGCGCATCACGACCGAGCTCTACGAGTACTGACAACAGGAGGCTGGAACCATGACGACTCCGACGACGCCGGTGACTACCATCGATCAACATCTTCGCGACCAGGAGCGCCTCGCCGCCTCGCTCCTGGCCACGATCGCGCCCGTGGAAGGCGACAGCGATCTCGTCGAGATCACGCCGTACCTCGGAGGCCGCTGCGATTGCGGCCACGCGATCCGGCTTCGCAAGCAGGATGTCGAGGTCGAACCGACCGAGCAGATGGTCGCGTGCTGCGGGACGATGCGCCGGGTGTTCCGCGTTCACATCAAGCCGGGCGCCCAGGTGCCGGCCGCCGACCACGTGCGCCACGTGCTGCGCGCCGCGGTCACGCCCTACCGGCTGGGCGATTGTGCGAAGGGTTGCCTGGACAGCTTCCAGAACTGCATCGACAACGCGCGCGATGAATCCGACCGCTGGGCATGCCACAACGCGTACGGCTGGTGTCTCGAGGACTGCAGGCCGGCACCGCGCTCGGCTCGGACGAAGCGGAGCACTGCCGTGACCTCCACCTGCGACTGCGAAGGGCTGCAAGCCAGCCTCGAGCGTATGCAGGAGCAACTCCACCACGCGCCGACCGCCGACAAGGCCGCGCTGATCCGCCGGATCAGTCGGCTGCTGGAGCAACTCCAGAACTGCGGTTGTTGATCCGGCGCATGAATGGCGCAGAGCCGCCGCGACCGTCACCGCACCACGCAGTATCCTACATGTAGGCGGCCGCGGCGCACCGGGCCCGGCGGCATCCTGCCGTGCATCGACGTGCGCGCACGTGCACTGCACACTGCGATTCCTGAAGCACGCCAGCCGCTCGATGATCCAAGATGGCGGCCGGCGCATGGCTGGTGTGGAAGATCTCGAGGGGCCGCAGGTCGAGGCAAGAGCCCCGGTCACGGTGACCTATGACGCGATCGGCACCGCGCCGCCGCGGAGCGCCGGTGGTCCCGGGAGCGACGTCGTCGTGGGCCAGATCATCGGCCGCTACCAGGTCCGCCGCCTGCTGGGTCAGGGCGGGATGGGCCGTGTGTTTCTGGCGCGCCACATCGTGATCGGCCGCTCGGTGGCGCTCAAGATCGTCGTCGGCGGGCGTCACCCCGATCGGTTCCTCTCCGAGGCCCGCGCGATCGCCCGGCTCAACCACCCCAACATCGTCCAGCTCTACGAGTTCGGCGAGTACGAGCGCGGCCTCTACCTGGCGCTGGAATATATCGATGGCGACACGCTGCGCGACCGCATGCGCGCCGGCCGGATCGAGGCCGACGATGCGCTTCGCTACACGCGCGCCATCGCCGAGGCGCTCGCCCACGCGCACGCCGCCGAGCCGAGCGTGCTCCACTGCGACGTGAAGCCGAGCAACGTGATGCTCGGGCGAGACGGTCGGGTGCGCGTCGTCGACTTTGGCATCGCACGGACCGGCGACGACGACAGCGACACCAGCAGCGGCACCGCCGACTGGATGGCTCCCGAGCAATGGGCCGCAGCGCCGCTCACCGATCGCACCGACATCTGGGCCCTCGCCATCGTCTGCGCTCAGCTCCTCACCGGCGTCCATCCGCTCGGCGAGCATCCCGCCGAGCGCCATGCGGTCGCGCGCGATCCGGAGCAGCCGATCCCCCTCACGCTGGCACCCGGCTTGCCTGGACCGGTCGTCGATCTCATCACCCGCTCGCTCGTCCACAGACCAGCCAGCAGGCCGTCCGCCGCAACCTGGGCTCGCACGCTCGATGACATCCTCACCGGGCGCGCCGAGAGCCTCGGAGACGTCGCGCCTTATCCCGGCCTCGCTGCATTCGACGAGCACCACGCTACCTCGTTCTTCGGCCGTGACCGCGAGATCGACGAGCTCGTCGAGCGTCTGCGAGTGGCTCCGGTCTTGCCGATCGTCGGTCCGTCGGGCTCTGGCAAGTCCTCGTTCCTTCAGGCCGGCGTGATCCCGCGCCTGCGCCGGCGCGAGCGCTGGGTCATCGTGGCGGTACGCCCCGGCCGCGATCCGATCTCCGCGGTTGCGCGGGCCGTGGTCGCAGCCGAGGCCGGCGCCGATCACGCCCCCCTGGCCCGGCGCCGGGCCGAGGCCGACGCGCTCCGCGCCATCCTGCTGGGCCAGCCGGGGCAGCTCGCGGTGCGTCTCGCCGCCCTCGCCGCCGGCGGCAACTGCCGCGTCCTGCTCGCCGTCGACCAGCTCGAGGAGGCCTTCACCCAGTGCGATTCCGAGCACGAGCGCGCGCAGTTCCTCACCATGGTCCTGACCTGCGCCGATGATCCGCTCGACCCGGTGCGCGTCGTCGTCACCATGCGCGACGACTTCCTGGGCCGGGTCCCGCGCGTTCGCGCCCTGTTCGTGCTCCAGAAGCTCGGCGACGAGGAGCTGCGACGGACGATCGTCGGTCCTCTCGCCCGCAGCGGCTACGACCTTGACGACCCGACCATCGTCGACGATCTGCTCCGGGAGGTCGGCCACGCCGAGACCGCCAATCTCCCGCTGCTTCAGCTCGCCTGTCGCACGCTCTGGGATGGGCGCGACACCGCGGCTCGCCGGCTGCTTCGCGCCACGTACCAGGCCATGGGCGGACTTGCGGGTGCACTGGCCCAGCACGCCGAGCGCGCACTCTCCGCGTTGGCCTCGACCGAGCGGCCCATCGCCCGCCAGGTCCTGCTCCACCTGGTTGCGGGAACCACCCGGCGCTCCGTCCCCCGCGACCAGCTCATCGCAACGATCGGCCCGGCCGCCGATCCCGTGGTCGACCACCTCGTGGACGCCCGCCTGCTCGTCCAGCGCATGCACGGTGGCGGCGACGGCGCGATCGTCGAGATCGCGCACGAATCGCTGATCCAGACCTGGGGCCAGCTCGCGCGCTGGCTCGAGGAGACGCGTGACGAGCGTCGCCTGCTCGACGAGCTCTGGGACGCCACGTCGCTGTGGGAGCGCCGCGGCCGACGCGGCGAGGAGACCTGGTCGGCCGCCGACATCGCCACCGCGCGCCACCGCGCTGCGCAGCTCGCGCTGGCGATCCCCGCCGGTGTCCAGGCGTTCCTGACCGCCGGCACGGATCGTCACCGCTCCTTACGCCGCCGCCGCCGGATCCGGCTTGGCATGGCCCTCGCAGCTGCGAGCGCCGTGGCCCTGATCGCCTTCACCGTCATCGCCCGCTACCTGGCGCGTGAACAGTTCATCCGCGCCAATGCCGGTGTCGTCGATCTGGTCCTTGCACCGTTCGACCTCGTCGAGGGCGCTCCACAGCGGGTCTCGATCGAGCAACTCCCGGCCTTGACCTGGCGGCTCCACGCCGCCAGCCCCACGCATCCGCACGAGCCCGGCGACCCGTTCCCGGAGGATCTCGTGGTCGTGGAGCGCGACGAGATCCGCCTCGGCAAGCGCACCCTGCAGCTACGCGCGCCCGGCGGCGTCGCGTTTCTGCGCCTCGATGGCCGTGGCCGGACCGGCGAACACTGCCCGCCGTCCTGGATCCGGATCCAGGTTATGCCTGGCTATGCGCGTTCGGACACCGTCGAGCGCTTCGAACTCGAGGTTCCGACCTGCCAGGCGACCCAGGCGGACCTGATCGAGATCCCGGCTGGCCCGTTCATCTACGGCGGTCCGGGCGATCCACCGGCGCAGAAGTACGGCGATCCCGACTACACCGAATCGGAGCAGGTCGTCTCGCTCCCCGGATTCGCGATCGACCGCACCGAGGTGTCCAACGGCGCGTATGCCCCGTTCGCGCGCATGGAGTCCGTCACGGGGTACCCGGCGCCGATCTACAGCGACGACACGGTCCACGCCCACGACGGCGATCCGCGCTATCCCGTCACCGAGATCGATGCCTATCAGGCCGAGGCCTACTGCGCCTACCTGGGGAAACACCTGCCGGGGGACCATCAGTGGGTCAAGGCCCTGCGCGGCGGCAAGACGCTGGATGGTGCGCCGAACTCCGCTCCACGGCGGCTGTACCCCTGGCTCGGCCAGTTCAGGCCCGAGTGCGTCAACCTGGCGGGCACCTCGGACGGCTTCCGCTGGGTCGCCCCGGTCGATGCGCTGCCCTGTGGCGCCAGTCCCTACGGGGTCCTCAACCTCGCCGGCAATGTCCAGGAATGGATCAGCCGCGCTGGACAGACCGACGCAACCGCCAATCCGCTGTACGTCGTGCGGGGTGGCGGCGCCGACTCGCCACTCGAGCTCGAGCATACGACCGCGTTGTATCGCAATGCCAAGGATCCTCGCTCGTTCAATTACTCCATCGGCCTTCGTTGTGTGGCTGCGGGCCATGACGCCCTTGCGGGGCAATAGGTCGATCCCGGGACGATCCGCCGATCCGCACGCTTTCTGGATGGCGCAGGTCGTGCAACAAAGGCAGCGAGACAAGCTGACAAGCATCGCAAGGCGCACCGGTTCGCGGCGTGCCTCGAGCACTCACAACGATTCGACAACGCACAAGGGGTTCCGATGTCACGATTCTCGGTAGTCAGACAAGGTAGCGCCATCGCCAGCGCTAGGGCCGGTGTTGTATGCTGTATCGCCCTTGGCACGATGATCTGGACCGGCTGCGGAGGGCCCAAGACGGAGCCGAACTCCGGAGGAGATAGGCCCGTGCCGGTCAAGCTTAACGCCGCCGGGGACAAACAGCCGGTGAATACGTCCTGCGCGAAGCCGGCCGCTGGCGCGACGAAGGTTGAGTGGGCGAAGTACATCGACTGTCTCGTACCACCAACGAGCACCACCAGCACCTGCTATGTCTCCTTTCGCGCCATGGTCTGGCAATCTACCCAGGGCGCGAACTGGATCTCGGTCGCGACTGCCACCAAACAGGTCGATTTCAATCGCGATGCGCTGGACGCCGCTCTGAAGCCTGGCGGTGTTCCGGACCTGTGGCGCCACTTGCCAAGCGATCTTCCAGATTCATGGCAATCGTTGCCGAGCAGTCGGCCGGCGCAGGCGAATGCGCTTGTCTTGGTCATGCCCGCGACGGCCCCCCAGCTAGGAATCACCCCAAGCGCAGACCTGTTTCCACCCAAGTGGCCCGATTGCACGCCGGTCGGGATAACACTGGTGGATGGGAAGATCCCTTGGACCGGTATTACATTGACTGGCAGTGACGGCAGCCGGCACACAGTACACGGCGGCACGTCATCGCGAAGTCTCGTGTTCGACAATCTGTCTGTCAAGCTGCCCGACGATGGCGAACCGTGGCCAGCCTCCATCACGAAGATCGCGGTCGCAGGCACGTTCTTGGTGGAAGATACGAGCGGCGTGTCGAAGACGGGGATCGACATCTTGAACGAGAGCTTTGCTCCTCGCCCACTGGCTGTCGACTTCACGTCGGCTCCGACCGCGTTGACCTTGAGCTGCAACGGTCTCGGCTTCTTTCCAGGTGCCAAATCTAAGTTCTGTAGCCTGTGACGGCGAGCGAGCAACGGACCTCGATCGAGGGTAACCGACCGCCAGAGGGTCGAAGGGCTGTGTGCGCGGCGGTCCGTGCTCTCCGCGGGCCGGCCAGGAAGCGCTCCGCGCCGGGCTGGTCCGTCGGTCAGGGAACCAGGCCACGGAGGTGGCGCAGCACTCGCTGCCTGAGGTTCGAGTCATCGAACAGATGCAAACCGCGCGCGAAGATTCTCATCGACCCATGTCCGTGCGCGGGCCTGACGCGCAAGTACAGGCCATTGCCGAAGATCTCCCCTGGTAGCTCGGTGTGACCGTCAAACGTGACGGCGACCTCGAGATCGGCGAGGGGCAGGGTCGCATCGGGGTTCACGACCTCATGGTGAAAGCTCAATCCGAGATCGGCCACCGGAATCCGCAACTTCCGGGAAGCCTCGGGGCGCAGCGCGAGCGTCGCGATCCCCGTCACGAACGTCACCTGCGGCGGTGTCGCGGCCAGCGACAGCACATCGCGGCTGGTCGCGAGCTCCGCGCGGAGAATCTCTGCGTTCTCCTCGAGCTTGTCCGCTTCGAGGAGGCGCCCCGTGTACAGGCCGTTGTCGAAGTCGGTTGGAACATGCACCTCGACCGAAGCCGCCTTGACCGGGCGCTGTAACATGTGCGAAAGGTCGTAGAGCAGCGCGGAACCGTCACCCCGGTTGTCATAGCGAGAAACCTGACCGACGCCGCATCCGAGCAACCAGATCTCGCACTCGCTCGGTAGCTCCCAGAGTCCGAGCAGCCAGTAGCCGAGTGGATTGCCGTCGAGCAGGTAGTATTCGCTATCTGGCTTTCCCTGGTAAAGGTTGTTCCAGTAGTAGCCGAGGGCGAGCTGACCTGGTCTTGCATGTCCGAGGATCTGGATGATGCACGGACCCAGGTCTGCATTCTCGTTGCAAATTTGGATGTCCTCGAATCGATCGCGCAGTCCGCATCGGATCTGGCCCGCCGGCCCCATGTACGTATCCGTCACGGAGGCGCGCATCTGGATGTCCGCCTTCGGCAACACCAGCGTTCTGGCCAGTTCGATCGCCTGGTTGCCATCGTCGTTCAGCGGAGGCCCGCACCATCCCGGCGGCGGCTCGGCGAGGATCGTGATCAAGGTCCTCGTTGCCCGCATCTGCCGTCGGAGTTCTCTCAGGTCATCTCGATGTTTCGACACCATCAGCTTTCCTCGGATTGAGTTGTGACCCGATGGTCATCAAATTCGATGCCAAGGTTCTCGCACAGCCGGTACAGCTTGGTGCGCTCGATCCCCAGCCGCTTGGCGGCGACCGCCATCCTGCCGCCGGTCTCGTCGAGCGCCAGCTCGATCTCCTCGCGCGTCGGCACGACCTGCACCCGCGGCTTGACCGGCGTCGTCTCGCCCGGCGCACGCAGCGCCGCGCGGTGCTCATGGAGCCGCGCCGGCAGCCGCTCCGTCGGCCAGGGTAGCGGGGCGGCGTCGGCGACCAGATCGCGCACGACACCGCGCAGCTCGCGGAGGTTGTCTGGCCACGGATACAGCATCAGGCACTCCAGTGCTCCCGCCGTCCACAGCGCCTCGGCTGACACCCCAGCCTCGCGCGCAAACCGCTGGGCCCATCCAGGAATGTCCTCGCGCCGGTCGCGGAGTGCCGGCAGCTCGAGGGGCGCATTGCTCGCTCGCAACCGCGCCAGCAGATCGCGGCGAAACCGGCCGCTCGCCACCGCACGGTCGAGGTCGACGTTGGTCGCCGCCACCACGCGCGCGCCGCTGCGCAGGGTCCTCTGGCCGCCGACCGGGCGGAACGTGCTGTCCTCGAGGAACCTCAGGAGATCCGCTTGCACGTCGAGGGCCAGCTCGCCGATCTCGTCGAGAAACAACGCACCATCCCCGGCGGCTTCCACGAGACCGGCCTTCGCGTGGCCCGCACCGCTGAACGCCCCCTGGACATGGCCGAACAGCTCCGAGCGGGCTAGCTCGGGGGTCAGCTCACCGCAGTTCTGAGCCACGAACGGCTGACGCGCTCCGGCGACCGCTCGCGCGACCCGCTCCTTGCCGGTGCCGGTCTCACCGAGCACCAGCACGTGACCCGAGGCTTCGGCGAGCAGGGCGATCCGCCGCCTGACCTCGCGCGCACCTGGCGAGACCCCCGGGAACGCGGCGTTGTCCGGGTCGATGTCCGCTTCCGGTGGCGGTGCCTGCCGGAACACGAACAAGCTGTCGCCCAGCCGGATCAGCGCACCGTCCCCGAGGACGACCCGCTCCTGCGAGGCGAAGCCCTTGCCATCGACGTAGCCGCCATTGCGGCTTCCGAGATCCTCGACGCGCCACCCCGCGGCGCCATGCACCAGCCGGACGTGGCGTCGCGAGACCAGATCGTCGTCCATCCGGACCTCTGCGCCCTCACGACCGATGCTCGTTCCACCCGGTGAGAGCTCGTGGACCACCGCATCAGACCGGCCGTACACCACGCGGAGGTGCGCCGCGGCGCCCCGATGTTTCCCCGCGAGCCGGCGCGCCGAGTCCTCCTGTTGCTTCGTGTCCACGGCGTCTCAGCCTAGACCAGCCGCTCGTGAACATGTGCGCGCACGTGCAGCGGGCGTGATGCGGACGGGTTGCCGTCATGGCGTCACTGCGCGGGGCACCAAACTGGCGACACGAACCGTTAGACCAGCCTCCCGATGCTCGCTGGCCCATGGGCATTCCAAGCTCGCAGTGCATCACCCTCGGTGGAGTCACGGCAGCGTCCTTGACCTTGTCGAGTGGCGGCCAGATACGGAACCCCGGCACTTTGTGCAGCAGCCGCTGCACAATCTCGGGGTCAGTCCATCGCCTCGCGAGCCGCCTGGTTCATCCGCTCCGGTGTCGTGAGCATCCACAACCAGATGTGCGTATCTACGAGGAGCTTCACGGCTTGTCAGCGTCGCCGTCGAAGTACCGCTGGATCTCGGGTGGCAGCGGCGCATCGAAGTCATCGGGAACGACGAACTGTCCGCGCAACAGCCCGAGCGGGCGCTGTCCTCGCGATGGGGCTGCGATCTCGACTGGCGCTTCTTCCTCGAGGACGATGACCTCCACCCGCTTGCCCTCGAACGCACTGAGGTCCGGCAGGGACAACGTCTTCCCGGAAACGACGGCGTGGAACTTCAGCGCTCGTGCCATGGAACCAGCCTTGCGGTTGCAGCATGCGTAGTGTACCGCGTGATCGTCGCTCGCGCTGAAGCCAGCCGCTGGGTCGCGGGCGGCTACGGCCGTGCGCCGCGCAGCTTGAAGCGCTGGATCTTGCCGGTCGCGGTCTTGGGCAGGTCGCCGACGACCTCGACCCACCGCGGGTACTTGAACGGCGCGAGGTGGGTCTTGACGAAGGTCTTGAGCTCGTCGGCGAGGCCGGGGCCCCCGGCGGCCGGATCGCGCAGCACGACGAACGCCTTGGGCTTGGTCAGGCCGTCGGCGTCCTCGGCGCCGACCACCGCGGCCTCGAGCACCGCGGGGTGGGTGGCGAGCGCGGACTCGACCTCGAACGGCGACACCCAGATCCCGCCGACCTTGAGCATGTCGTCGGCGCGGCCTCCGTAGGTCCAGGTGCCGTCGGCGGCGCGGCTGTAGCGGTCGCCGGTGCGCGTCCACGGCCCGTGGAACGCCGCGAGGCTGCGCGCGCGGTCGTTCCAGTAGCCGGTGCAGCTGGTCGGCCCGCGCACCCACAGCGCGCCCTCGACGGGCCCGGAGCCAGCGCCATGTTCAGGGATCGGTCGATCGTCGTCGCCGCGGAGCTCGACATCGTAGCCCGGCACCGGCCGGCCGGTCGTGCCGTAGTGGATGTCGCCCGGCCGGTTGCTGAGGAAGATGTGGAGCATCTCGGTCGAGCCGATGCCGTCGAGGATGTCGCTCCCCATCCGCTCGCGCCAGCGCTCGCCGATGTGGCGGGGCAGGGCCTCGCCCGCCGAGGTCGAGATCCGCAGCCGGCGCGACGCCGTGTCCGGCGACAGCGCCGGGTCGGCGAGCAGCGCGGCGAACAGCGTCGGCACGCCGCAGAAGATCGTCGGCTGGTGGCTGCGCATCACCCGCATCACGCTGGCCGGGGTCGGGCGCTCGGCCGACAGCACGGCGGTGGCGCCGACCGAGAGCGGGAAGGTCAGCGCGTTGCCCAGGCCGTACGCGAAGAACAGCTTGGCCGCCGAGTACACGACATCGTCGCCGGTGATCCCGAGGATCGGCTGGGCGTACAGCGCCGCGGTCCAGATCAGGCTGCCGTGCAGGTGCATCGCGCCCTTGGACCGGCCGGTCGAGCCCGACGAGTACAGCCAGAACGCCACGTCGTCGGGGGTGGTCTCGGCGAACGCCGCCAGCGGCCGGGCCTGGTCGATCATCCGGCGCCACGACGGCAGCGCGCCGAGCTCACCGCCGAGCGCGGTCTCGCAGCCGGCGGCGGTGCGGGCGGCGGCGATCGCCGGACCGAGCTTGCCGAGCAGGGCGTCGCTGCCGATCAGCGCGGCGGCGCGCATGTCGCGCACCAGGTAGGCGTAGTCGTCGGCGGTGAGCAGCGTGTTGAGCGGGACCGGGACGGCGCCGAGCGCGATCGCGCCGAGGAAGGTCGCGACGAAGTCGACCGAGTCGAGCATGCACATCGCGACCCGCTGCTCGGGGACGACGCCCAGGGCGGCGAGCGCCCCGGCGGCGCGCAGCGCGCGGTCGGCGACGGCGCGGTAGGTGTGGCGGCCGTCGTCGTCGATCACCGCGATCCGGTCGCCGCGGCCCTCGTCGACGTGGCGCTGCAGCAGGTCGTACGCGGCGTTGTAGTCGCGCGGCAGGTCGACGCGCGGTGGTGACAGCTGTGGGTCGATGCGGGACGGGGACGACACGCGGCGACTCTACCGCCGCGGGACGCGGTGGATCGAGCTACTTCATCACCAGCGAGGTCTGCGCGACCACCGCGTTCTTCTCGGTCACCAGCTTGACGGTGTACGCCTTGCCCTTGGTCAGGCCCTCGTCCTCGTCGATCGGGAGGTCGCCGCTCAGCACCGGGAGCTTGGGATCGAAGCCATTGATCCGCTTGTTGGCGGCGAGCTTCTTGTCGATCCAGAACTCCATCGTCAGCTCGCTCGCGCCGGTCTTGGCCAGGAACGCGGTGTAGTGGAACAACCAGCTGGTGACATCGCCCCTGGCCTCGCCGGTCAGCTCCTTGAGCCGCTCGGCCTTGATCCTGGAGATCGTCTCCTTGTCGGTCTTGCCCTCCGGGAGCTCGCTCTTGGTGACTACCAGATCGCCCTTGAACGCGGCGATCACGCTGCGCGACATGTCGGCGGCCGCGACCCCTCCCCAGGCGACGGCGGCCACGAGGACAGCAATGGATAACCCGCGCGACGCGACGCGCGGAGGGGTGAATTTCGCGGCTTTGCCGCGAAAGAGGGGACGGGAAGGCCCCCTCCGGATAGATATCGTGCGGCGGGAGCTCATGGAAACCTCCAGGCAGATGATACTCCCGGACACATCACCGCACCTGGGGTTTCGCCGGGCCAATCGCCGCCAAGGCCGGGCAATGTCGCCGGCTATTCCTCGGCGGCCTCGACGATGTCGGCAGGCGGAGATGCGGGGGGAGCATGGGGCGGGGCGGCCGGGGCGGACTCGCCTGCCGCTTCGACGCCGCCACCCTGCTCTGGATTCACCTGCTGCTGCTGCCGCTCGGCCTGGCGCCGGGCGCGGCGCTCCGGGTCCCACGGCATGCCATCGGGGCCCAGGCCGTTGGCGTCGGGACCCATCGGCTTGCGCTCGCGGCGCGGCCGGGGTGGCAGCGGCTGGCCGTCGGGCCCCAGCCGGGGCGGCTGCGGCGGCTGCGGCGGACGCGCCTCGCGCGGCGGACGCGGCTCGCGCGGCGGGCGCGGCTCGCGCGGGCCGCGGGGGAACGGCTGCCCGTCCGGTCCGCCCGGTCCGCCCGGTCCGCCCGGTCCGCCCGGTCCGCCCGGTCCGCCCGGTCCGCCAAAAGCTGGCTCGTGACCGCGTCCGGGGCCTCCTGGACCGCCCGGACCGCCCGGACCACCATGCCCACCGGGACCGCCATGGCCGCCCGGGCCGCCATACCCGCCATGACGAGGCCCCCGGTCGCGGCGATCGCGGCGGTCGCCCTCGGGGCCCCGCGGTCCACCCGGCCCGCGGCCTCGCCCGGGGCCGCCGCGGCCTCGGCCGTCGCCGAAGTCGCGCGGCGCCGCGGTGAGCTGCCAGCCGATGCCGGCGCGCGGCATCTCGCCGCGGCCGGGCCGGTCATCGTCCTTGGGCGCGTCCTTCTGAGCGCCGAACTTCAGGCTGCCCAGGCCGCGCGGCTTGTCGCGCCGGTCGCCGCCCGGCCCGCCGCGGTCACCGCCGCGCCCGCCGCCGCGCCCGCCGCGGTCACCGCCGCGCGCGCCGCGGTCACCGCCGCGGCGCCTGGCCGACGCGACGCGGTCGATCGCGTAATGGTACTCGCCGCGCGCGATCGAGCCGTGCGGGCCGGCCTCGCCCTGGTACACGCGCACCAGGCGGACCTCGTCGAGGCGGTTGCCCACGATGTCGAGGGCCTCGATCATCCGCGCCGCGCGGTCGGGCTGCACGCCGAGCGCGGTCGCGACCGCGTCGACGATCGGGTCGGGCTTGGCGTCGCCCTGCGCGTCGGCGGCCGGCGGTTCGCTCGCGGCCTGGCCCTCGGCCTCGGCCTCCCCGGACGGGGCGTCCGGGTTCTCCGCCGGTGCCACCGCCGGTGCCTCCGCCGGTGCCACCGCCGGGTTCTCCGCCGGTGCCTCCGCCGCGGCGCGCTCGGATGCATCCATCGCATCGTCGAGCTCCGCGGCTGGTGCGCCCACCTTGGCGTCTCCCGCGGCAGCGCGTGCAGCCGCTGCCCTGCGCAGGGTAAGCGTCGAGAACTCGGTGAGCGTCTTCATGGGAGGCTAGCTACACCAAAGGGTCCCTGTGCGCCAGGGGTGCGAATCGCGATCGCCGAGCACCGTGCCTCAGGCACCGGCGGAGCCGCTGGCGGTCGCACTGGCCTGGACCGACACGTCGACCGAGACTGACACGTTGGCGTTGATCTTGCCGATCATGTTGACTGCAGCGGCGAGCTGGCCGGAGATGCACATCGCCTGATCCTTGAACGAATTTACGAACTTGGGACCCATGTCCTTGAGCTCCTGGGCGCTCTGGACCCAGATCGCGACCGCGTCCTTGAGCGGCTCCAGGTGGGCCTGGATCGACAGCGCCTTGGGCAGCCCGTTCTTCAGCGCCCGGATCACCATCTCGGCCTTGGACTTGTCGAGCTCGGCCTTGACGCTGGCCTCGACCGTGAGCTCCGGCTCGGTGCACTTGATCTCGGCGTTGGCCTTGACCGAGGCGCTGGCGCGGCACTGGGCGGACGCGTTGACCTTGGCGTGGCCCTCGCACTCGCCGTGGCAGGTGCCCTTGCACTCGCCGTCGCACTGCGCGCTGTTGCCGCCGGTGCCGGCCTTGCCCGAGCAGGTCCCGTCGCAGCGGCCGTGGCAGGCCCCGGTGCAGCTCGCGCCGACGTCGGCCGACGCGTGGCCCTCGCACTCGGCGGCGGCCTTGGCCTCGGCCTCGATGTTGACCCGGCACACCGCCGGCTTGTACTTGATCCGGAGGCCGGCCTGGGCCTTGAACGCGACCTTCATGTTGTCGCGCAGCGTCTGGTAGACCTTCGCGCAGACCGCCTTGGTGTCGCCCTGGAAGTCGGCGTCGGACATCGCTAGCTCGCGGCCGATCATCTCGCAGCTCTGCTTGACGACCTTGACCGTCTCCTCGGTGGTGGTCTCCAGGTCCTTGGTCGCCTGGAGGAACGCCTTGAGCTTGGCGCCGCCGTCCATCAGCGCGTAGTTGCCGCAGGTGTTCGGATCGACCTCACCGGACACGCCGGCGAGGCCGCCGGGGACCGCGCCGCCGCCGGGCACGCTGGGGACCGAGCTGCCGCCCGGCATGTTCTTGGGACAACCACCGAGCGCCGCGACCACCAGGGCGAGCGCGGCGGCGATCAGAGGGAAGGGATTGCGCATGTCGGGTCTCTCTTTTCGTTGAGTCCGCATGGTTATCAAAAACTCGCCGGGAACGCGGGGTTCGGGCGCCAAAAACGCGCGCCGGGGCCCGCAGGAGGCGGTTGTATCAGACCGGCCTCGCGCAACCGCGGCGGAAAACTGCCCGCACAGAGAGCCTCACCGTGCCGGCATGCCGGCAGGCGCCGGATGCCGGGATGTGCCGGCATGGGACGGGATGCGCCGGGATGCGCCGGATGCGCCGGATGCGCCGGGATGCGCCGGATGCGCCGGATGCGCCGGATGCGCCGGGATGCGCCGGGATGCGCCGGCATGTGCCGGCATGTGATCACCGCTCCGGCGCGCGGATCGCGACCACCGAGCCGCCACCGGCGGCCTCGGCCCCCGGGATGCCGGAGGTCGCGACCGGACGCGCCACGGTGATCTTGATCGGCATGCCGAGCTCCTCGACGAGGAGGTCGGACTTGCGGAGCAGCTGGGCATCGTCGCGCGACGGTCCGTCGCGGACCACCAGGTCGAGCACGATCGCATCGCCCATCCGGGTGCACACGATCTGCTCGACCCGCGAGCGGTGCTCGCTGTCGAGTGCGTCGGCGATGCGCAGCAGGCCGCTCAGCCGGCGGACCTGGGCGCGCCGGTCCTTGGCCAGGCTCGACTCGTTGATGATCTGCTTGGCGCGCGCGGCGTCCTTGCGGTGGGTGCGGGCGAGCAGCGCGATCATCTCGCGCGAGGTGTCGTCGAGCCCGGGGATCCGCGCCCACCGGATCATGTACTCGCTGTGCTTGTGGTGGCCGCGCACGTTGACCACCTCGCCGACGTCGTGGAGCAGCGCCGCGACCTCGAGCACGACGCCGAGCTCGCCGGGCAGGGCGTGGACGTCGCGCAGCTGGTGGAACAGCGTGCGCGCGAGCTGGCGGACGTGCTCGCCGTGCGTGGTGTCGTGGTCGACCCGGTTGGCGAACGCGCGGGCCGCGGTGAGCAGCGCCTTGTCGTGCGCGCCCTCGGCCTTGGCCTGCTCCTCGCGCGCGGTCTCGGCGAGCTCGAGCAGCACCGCCTCGCGGACGCCGACCCCGGGCGCGACCAGCCGCGAGATCCCGAGCTGGCGCGCGGCGGTGGCGAACACCAGCGCGGCGATCGCGAGCACCTCCGCGCGGTCGCGCTTGACCCCGAACTGCGCCATCCGGTCCTCGACCGACAGCCCGACGATCGACGGCAGGGCCTTCTCCAGCGCGGCGAGATCGAAGCTCGGCATCACCGGGTTGCCGTCGCCGACGATCTTGGCCAGCGCCTCGGCGTTGCCGCCGGTCGCCGCCGCTAGCCCGTTGCCGGTCGCGCCGCGCGCGATGGTGTGCATCAGCGTGGCGGTGTAGCGCCGCACCATGCCGGCCTCGGCCTCGGCGATCGCGCCGTCGAGCCCGAACGTCTCCATCAGGCGCACCGTGCCGACCGGCAGCGAATAGCCACGCCAGCCGGTCCCGTGGCGCAGGTTGACCTCCAGGCTGCCACCTCCGAGGTCGAGGATCGCGCGCGGCGGAGTCCCGGTCGGGCCGAGCGAGTGGACCACCGACTTGCGGACCAGCCGGGCCTCCTCCTCGCCGTCGATGACCTCGAGCTCGATCCCGGCCTCGTGATAGAGCCGGTGGAGCAGGACGTCGCGGTTGCTCGCGTTGCGCACGGCGCTGGTGCCGACCGCGCGGTAGATCGTGACGCCGTGGTGGTCGAACCGCTCGCGGAAGTGGACGAACGCCGCGACCGCCTGGTCGATCACCGCGTCGTCGAGCTCGCCCCGGGTGAACGCGCCGTGGCCGAGCCGGACCGGCATGCGCTCGGCCTCGATCCGGATCAGCTCGCTCGGTCCCAGCTCGGCGACGACCATCCGGATCGCGTTCGATCCGGCGTCGATCGCGCCCAGCGTGGTCCGCTCGGGAGGCATCGGGAGCAAGCTAGCATGCTCGCTGCCAGGCCATGCTGCCGCTCACCCTGGAGCGGCGACCGGAGCGACGATCAGATCCCGGTGAGCGGCTCCGTGCGTCGCGCCGGTACTACTTCTTGGCCGCCGGCCTGGCGCTTCCCGATCCGGCGCCGGAGCCCGACCCCGCCGCCGGGACCGCCGGGCCGGCGTTGTCGGGGATCTTCACGCGGTCGGCCGGCGTGACCCCGGACAGCACCTCGACCTTGATGCCGTCGGACAGCCCGAGCTTGACGTCGCGCTGGACGAAGGTCTGCGGCGCAGCCTCGACTTCGACATACGGCTTGTCCTTGTCGTACTGGACCAGCGCCTCGCGGATCGCGAGCACGTGCTTCTTCTCGCCGAGCACGATGTCGGCGTTGGCGCTGTAGTTGGCGCGGATCTGGACGCCTTCCTTCTGCTTGACCGCCGCCTTGATCTCGAACTGGATCGCGCCGTCGATCTCCTTGCCCTTGGGCGCGATGTACTCGAGCTTGCCCTCGAGCCGGTCCTTCTCGATCGCGCCGACCTTGATCGCGAGCGTCATTCCCTCCTTGATCTTGGCGACCTCGGCCTCGTCGACCCGGCCGTCGAAGATCATGTCGTCCATGTCGGCGATCACGGCGACCGTCGTCCCGGGGTTGAAGTTGTTGGCCTGGATCACCGAGAACCCGACCTTGACGGGCACGTCGATCACCATGCCCGCGGTGGTCGCGGTGACGATCAGGGTGGACGACTTGCCCTGGGCGCGGGTCGCACCCTCGCGGACCAGCTGGAGGTTCGAGCCGGCGACGTCGAGCTGCTGGCGCGCCATCGCGAAGTCGGTGCGGAACTTCTGGAGCTCGGCGTCGGCGACCACGCCCTGCTTGAACAGTGCCTCGTTGCGCTCGAGCTCGCGCTTGGCGTTGTCGAACCCGATCTGGGCGGTGCGCAGCTGCGACTCGGCCTGGTTGATCTGCATGGCATCGGGGATGATCGAGATCTTGCCCAGCGGGTCGCCCATCTTCACGACCTTGCCGGGGTCGACGTAGAGCTCGCTGAGCACGCCGGTCACCTTGGGCTTCACCTCGACCTCCTGGCGCGGCACGATCGAGCCGGTCGCCACGGTCTTCTTGGTGATGTCGGTGATCTCGGCTTGCTCGGTCTGGAACAGCACCGGCTTGGCGTGCGACTTCTGGTACAGGTAGACGAACGACCCGCCGATGATCAGCACGACGAGCAGGCCCAGGGCGATCGATACGATTTTCTTCATGATCTCACTCGGTGCGTAGCGCCTCGATCGGCTTGATGGACGCGGCGTGGGCGGCGGGCATGATGCCGGCGATACCGCCGGCGGCGACCAGGACGGCGACCGCGGTCAGCACGGTCTGAAGGCCGAGCACCGGCGGCCCCATCGGCGAGTTGGTGGCGTTTTCGAGCGCCGCGCTGGCCAGCGCGAGCAGGCCGGTGCCGGCGGCGACGCCGAGCAGGCCGGCGACCGCGGTCAGCACGATCGACTCCTTCATCACCATCGCGACGATGGAGAACGGCGTGGCGCCGAGCGCCTTGCGCACGCCGATCTCCTTGGTGCGCTCCTTGACCGTGATCAGCATGATGTTCGAGACGCCGACCACGCCGGCGAGCAGGGTCGCGCCGCCGACCACCCAGCTGACCAGCGACAGCACGAGGAAGAAGTTGTTGAGCTTGCCGAAGAACACGAACGCGTTGAACGAGCCGATCGCGAGCTGGTCGTTCGGCGACAGCCGGTGGTGCTTGGCGAGCGCGGCGCGGACCTGGCGCTCGAACTCGGGGCCGTTGGTGCCGGGCACGGCGGTCAGCGCGAAGAACCCGACCCTGTCCCCCATGTGGAATGCACTCTTGAGCGTGGTGAACGGCACGAACACGGTGTGCGCGTCCTGATCGCCCTGCTGGCCCGAGCGCAGCGTCTTGGTGATCCCGACGATCTCGAAGTACACGCCGCTGATCTTGAGGTACTTGCCGATCGGGTTGACCTCGGGCGGGAACAGCTCGTCGCGCACCGCCTGGCCGATGACGGCGACCTTGCGCTGCTCGGAGATGTCGCGCTCGTTGATGAACCGGCCGGCCTGGTAGGCGAACGACAGGATGTGGCGGAAGTCGGGGAAGTCGGCAAACACCGCATAGCTGCCGGTCTTGCCCTCGTAGCTGACGTTGTAGCCGTTCATCCAGCCGCCGAGCCTGAGCCTGGGCGCGAGCCACTCGATGCCGGACACCCGGCGCAGGTTCTCGATGTCGGAGATATCGAACTTGACCTGGCGGCCGACCGGCAGCCCGTCGTAGGCGATCGTCGTGGTCTGGCCCCACACCCACATCACGTTGGTCGCCACGCCCTTCATCTGGCGCCGCGTGCCCTCTTGCATGCTCGCGCCGAAGCCGAGCATCGCCATCAGCATGAAGATGCCCCAGAACACGCCGAGCGCGGTGAGGAACGTGCGCAGCCGGTTCGAGCGCAGCGTCGCCCAGACCTCTTGCCAGCTGTCGAGGTCGAACATTACGGGTTCCTCACGGGTTCCTCACGGGTTCCTCACTGGTCCCTCACTGGTCCCTCACTGGTCCCTCAGGGCGTGCACGGGGTTGACCCGGGCGGCCGCGCGGGCGGGGAAGTAACCGGCGAGCGCGCCGGCGATGATGAGCCCGATCGTCGCGGCGATCCCGACGTCGAGGTTGATCGCAGGGTTGCGCACGAAGTCGCTCTCGATCAGGCGGCCGGCGACCTCGAGCAGCCCGACCCCGGCCGACAACCCGAGCAGGCCGGCGATCCCGGTCAGGAACACCGACTCCTGGATGATCATGAACACGATCGAGGTCGGGGTCGCGCCGAGCGCCTTGCGCACGCCGATCTCCTTGGTGCGCTCCTTGACCGCGATCATCATGATGTTCGAGACCCCGACGACGCCGGCGAGCAGCGTGCCCATGCCGATCACGACGACGAAGGTCGAGATCATCCAGAAGATCTTCGAGAACCGCTCGAACTGCTCGACGTTGTTGTGGATGTGGACCGCCTGCGGGTCCTTGGGATCGAAGTGGTGGCGCTCGGCGAGCTGGGCGACGACCTGGTCGGTGATGACCTTGGCCTGCGCGGCGTCGGCGTCGCCGATCGTGAACTCGAGCAGCCCGAGGTGGTCGGCGCCGTTGAACGCGAGCTGCGCGGTCGACACCGGGATATAGACCTGGCGCTCCTGCTCGGCGTCGCCCTCGCCGCTGAACACGCCGACGACCTGGAACGGCACGCCGGCGACGTTGATCCACTGGCCGATCGGGTTCTCGGCCTCGAACAGGTAGTCGCGGACGCCGCGGCCGATCACCGCCGACTTGCGGCGCTGCTCGATGTCGGCTCGGTCGAGGAACCGGCCGGACTCGACCATCTGCGCCGCGAGGTAGATCGCGTCGGGGTGGACGGCGTTGATCTGGAACGCGTTGGCCTTGCCGTTGCGCCGGGTCAGCATCTCGCCGCCGCCGAACTGGCCGCCGCGGACGTAGAACTGGCCGGAGATGTGATCGATGCCCTGGCCGCCGGCCTCCGGGACCTTGGCCGTCTTGGCGCGCTCGTAGTCGCGGTTGTCGAACGTGATCTTGCGGCCGACGTCGTAGCCGTCGTGCGCGATGCTGGTCTTGGCCGCCGCGACCCAGATCCCGTTGGTCGCGTCGCGCGCGAAGGTGTGGCGCAGGCCGTTGTCGAGGCCCTTGCCGAGCCCGAGCAAGAACACCAGCACGAAGATGCCCCACGCGACGCTGATCATGGTCAGCGCGGTGCGCATCTTGTTGCGCCGGATCGTGTCGAGCACCTCGGCCCAGCGGTCGAGCGAGACCAGGTCGCTGCGCTGGAGCACCGCGACCCACGCCATCTTGAGCAGCGCGATCACGAGCAGCACGAGCAGGACCACGATACCGACCGCGACCACCGCGCCGAGGCCGATCCCGATCGCTTCGAGCAGCGGGACGAGCATCTAGGTCGCTGCCTGGAGGCCGGGGTGGCTGACGCTGGCGTGCATCTCGTGCGGGGTCATGACCTTGCCGTCCCTGAGCCGGATGATGCGCTGGGTGCGCGCGGCGACGTCGGAGTCGTGGGTCACGACCAGCACGGTGATCCCGCTACGGTGGATCTCGGACAGCAGATCCATGATCTGCTGCGAGGTCTCGCTGTCGAGCGCGCCGGTCGGCTCGTCGGCGAGGATCAGCCGCGGCTTGCCGATCAGCGCGCGGGCGATCGCGACCCGCTGCTTCTGGCCGCCGGACATCTCCGCCGGCGTGTGCTCGGCCCAGTCGCGCAGGCCGACCCGGTCGAGGTACTGCGCCGCGATCTGGTTGCGCTTGCGCCGCGTGATGCCCTGGTAGTAGAGCGGCAGCGCGACGTTCTCCAGCGCGGTCTTGAACGGCAGCAGGTTGAACGACTGGAACACGAAGCCGATGAACCGGTTGCGGTAGTTCGCCGCCTTGCGCTCGGTCAGGTTGCGGATCAGCGTGTCGCCCAGCCAGTAGTCGCCGGCGTCGTAATCGTCGAGGATGCCGAGGATGTTGAGCAAGGTCGACTTGCCCGAGCCCGACGCACCCATGATCGCGACGAATTCTCCGTCGGCGACCTCGAGCTCGATGTCGCGCAGCACGTGGAGGCTGTGCGTCCCGACGCGGTAGTACTTGTTGACCTTGTCGAGCCGCAGCACGTCGGAGGTCAGGCTAGCGCTAACCGCGAACGCGGGCCAGCGCGAGACATGGTGCGACACATGTGACAGCGCCGGACGCGCCCGCGACGGGTCGCAGTCGGGTAGCGCGCTGATCCGAGCTAACCGGCGAGCTCGCGGAGCGCGTCGTCGAGCGCGGCGGACGTGGCCGGTGCGACGACGAGCTGGCCGTGCGTGCCGTGGATCTCGCACGCCGGCGCGTGATCGCAGCGGTCGAGGCAGCTGACCGGGGCGATCGCGAACCGCGGCGAGCCGCCGGCCCGGGGGCCGGAGAGCTGGCCGGCCAGGTGATCGAGCAGGTCGAGCGCGCCCCAGCGCTGGCAGGTCCCGGCGCACACCCGGACCGTGAGCGAAGCGAGCTCGGGGGTGGGGACCCTGCCGGCTCCGCCGGCGGGGCGGGGGGCAAAGCCCCCCGTGGGATCGACCGGTGCGCCCGGTGTGACCCGGAGCTCGGTGGCGAGCGCCACCGCTGCGAGGTAGTGGCTGGCCGGCCGGCCGCGGTCCTCGGCGAGCTCGATCAGCGCGGTCAGGGCGACGGTGTCGCCGTCGGCGATGTCCTCCAGCTCCAGCCCCATCGCCGCCAGCCGACCGGTCGGGACGTCCTCGTGGGTCGGGGATCGGGTCGGCAGTTTCGCCATGGTCAGGGGTTGGGGGCGAAGTGGATCGGGTAGCTGATCGCCAGCCGGGTCGCCTGCGGCCTGGCGAGCTTGAGCTTGCCGACCGCCTCGATCACGCACTGGCGGACGCCGGGGTCGCCGAGCTCGTCGCGCGTGACCTGGATATCGGTGAACTGCCCGGTGTCCGGCGCGGCCGCGAACGCGACGACCATCGTGCCGGTGAGCTTGCGGTTGGTCTTCAGCCCGGCGTGGTAGCACGCGGCGATCGGCTGCTGCGCCGCGGTCATCCGCGCGGAGATGTCGGCGCGGGTGTCGGCGCCCAGGCCGGCGCCGCCGCAGCCCGCGGCGCACAGCGCCACGCCGAGCGAGATCGCGAGGGAGCTATTCATCGCGCACCACCGTCTTCCTGGGGCCCTGCTTGAGGATGTTGAACTCGACGCGCCGGTTCTTCTCCCGGCCGTCGTCGCTCGCGTTGTCGGCGATCGGCTTGTCGGGTCCAAACCCCTTGGCCTGCATCCGGCCGGCCGCGACGCCCTTGGACGCGAGGTACTTCATCACCGACTCGGCGCGCTGCTGCGACAGCCTGCGGTTGAGCGCCGCGGTGCCGGTCGAGTCGGTGTGGCCCTCGACCTGGAGCAGCTCGATCTGCGGATTGTCGGTCAGGAGCCTGGCGACCTCGTCGAGCAGGCCGTGCGATACCGGCAGGATCTCGGCCGAGCCGGTGGCGAACTGGACCTTCTCGCCGATCGCCACGCTCGACGCCGTCAGCACCACGCGCGGCGGCGTGGGCGGCGGCCGTTCGGCACGGATCTCGAGCGGTGGGAACGGCTGTTGCTGGACCGTGATCAACGAACAACCCGGTCCGGCGGCGACGAGCGCCGCGAAGAGGAGATGTCGCATGGGCGGACATGATACAGCGATCGGGCCATGATCACGGTCCACCACCTCAACAACTCACGGTCGCAGCGCGTGCTGTGGCTGCTCGAAGAGCTCGCGCTGCCGTACGAGATCGTGAAGTACGAGCGCGATCCCAAGACCCTGCTCGCTCCCGCGTCGCTGCGCGCGATCCATCCGCTCGGCAAGTCGCCGGTCATCACCGACGGCGACGCGACGCTGGCCGAGTCCGGAGCGATCCTCGAGTACCTGGTCGAGACCTACGGCAAGGGCACGCTGGCCCCGGCGCCGGGCACGCCCGGGTACCGCGACTACCGCTACTTCATGCACTACGCGGAGGGCTCGCTGATGCCCTTGCTGGTCATGAAGCTGGTGTTCAACAAGATCCGGACCGACGCGCCGTTTCTGGTCAGACCAATCGCGCGTGCGATCGCCGGCCAGGTGTCCAGGCAGTTCCTCGATCCCAACCTGGCCTCGCACATGGCGTTCCTGGCCGAGCACCTCGGCAAGCACGCGTGGTTCGCCGGCGACGCGTTCAGCGCGGCCGACGTGCAGATGAGCTTCTCGATCGAGGGCGCGGTCGCCCGCGCCAGCGGCGCGATCTCCCCCAAGCTGACCGAGTGGCTGGCCAAGATCCAGGCGCGGCCGGCGTACCGCAAGGCGATCGAGAAGGGCGGCGTGTACAAGGTCGCGGGATAGAGCCGCGCGCGGATCAGGCCCGGGTCTTGGGCATCGCCGGCACGAACAGGCCGTGCTCGACGAGCACGCGCGACAGCTCGGCCGACAGCTCGCGCCGGCGCAGCAGCTTGCGGGGCATCATCGCCTCGTTCAGCCGGCGCCGCGCCTCGTGCATCCGCCACGCGACGGTGCCCTCGCTGATCTTCTGGACCACCGCGACCTCGCCGTGGGCCAGGCCCTGCAGCGAGACCAGGATCACCGTGGTCCGCATGTCGGCGGGCAGCGAGTCGAGCGCGCGCAGCAGGCGGGCGTAGCTCTGGCGCAGCTCGGCGGCGCGGCCGGGATCCGAGCGCGCGTCGACCGCGACGGCGAGCTCCAGGCGCGGGTCCTCGAGCATGTCCTCGCCGCGGCGCGCGCGGTCGCGGCGCACGTTGAGCGAGCGGTTGACCGTCATCCGGTAGACCCAGGTGAAGAACTGGCTGCGGCCCTCGAACTCGGGCAGCGCGCGGTACGCCTTGAGGAACACGTCCTGCGCGATGTCGTCGGCCTCGCTCGCCGAGCCGGTGATGTGGAGCGCGAGCGCGAAGATCCGCTTGCGGTAGCGGGTCACCAGCGCCGCGAACGCACCCTGATCGCCCGCCTTCGCGGCGTCGACCAGGGCCGTCGCGGTGGCGGCTTCACGCTCGGCGTGCGTCATCGCTGATTGGACGCACAGCCTACGCGAATGCTTTGCGGTTTGTTGCGCCGGCCACGCGCAGGCACAACTCACCGAAATCAATCAGTTCGCTTCGTGTGTGCCGGCGCGGTGGGAGGCCGGTACCGCGAGCGAGAACGGGGCGATCTCGGCGTCGAAGTACGTGCCGTCGTCGTGCCACATCCGATACGTGCCGTGCATCGTGCCGACCGAGGTGGCGAGCGCACAGCTCGAGGTGTACTGGAAGCTCTGGCCGGGCATCAGCCGCGGCTGCTTGCCGACCACGCCGTCGCCGCGGACCTCCTCGACGGTGCCGCGGGCGTCGGTGATGATCCAGTGCCGGGTGCGCAGCTGCGCGTTGCGGGTGCCCTCGTTGGAGATCGTGATCGTGTACGCGAACGCGTAGCGCTCCTCGCGCGGCGACGATTGCTCGGCGAGGTAGTGCGATTGGACACGGACGCGGATCCCGTTGGTCTCCGCGCAGGAGGTGGGTTCGGCGACGGTGGGGCGCACGTGGGCAATCTCGCGCGATGTCGGTGGACATGCAAGGAGCTCGGCGGCCGGCCGGGGCGATCGAGCCGGGCGGCGGGGCGGGGGCAAAGCCCCCCGTGGGATCAATCCGACGCCGCGCCGGGGCATGTCATGCTGGAGCCCATGCGCCGTCCGCGCACGGAGAGTCGCGCATGCGGATCTGGATCGGAATCGCGCTGACCTGTGCCTGCAGCCTGGTGGCGAGCTCGCCCGGGGCCCAGGCCCCGCCCGCCGTGGTCGCAGCGAGCGCGCCGGGCGGCCCGCCGGGCGAACCCTGGGTGCAGCTGCTGGACGCACCGGCGCCCGGCCCCGGCCCCGGCCCCGCGCCCGCGGCCCTGGTCGACGAGGAATCCGGCGGGGCGGCGGGCCAAGCGCCCGGCGGGATCGTCCCAGCCGCCGCGGGACCGGACGCGCCGCGCGGCGACGCGTCTGCCTGGGTCGACGCGCACAACCGGTTCCGGTCCAGGCACTGCGCCGCGGCGCTGACCTGGTCGGCCAAGCTGGCCGAGGTCGCGCAGCGCTGGGCCCATGTGCTGCGCGATCGCGGCTGCCAGTTCGACCACAGCGGCGGTAAGTATGGCGAGAACCTGGCGATGGGGACCAAGGGCACGCTCGATCCGGCCTCGGTGGTGAAGATGTGGTACGACGAGATCGCGCAGTACCGCTTTCCCGACGGCGGATTCTCCATGGAGACCGGGCACTTCACCCAGGTCGTGTGGCGCGGCACCAAGCGGGTCGGCTGCGGCCACGCGCAGTGCAAGGGGATGGACATCTACGTCTGCGAGTACGACCCGCCCGGAAACTGGGAGGGCCAGTACCGCGACAACGTGCTGCCGCGCGGCTGCCGCTGACCGGCGCCCCGGTCACCGACGGGGCTACTGTCGGTGATCGATCGGGACGTAGTGCCGGATCTTCTGGCCGGTGTAGATCTGGCGCGGTCGCCCGATCTTGGTCTCCTTGTCGTCGACCATCTCCTTCCAGTGGGCGATCCAGCCCGGCAGGCGGCCGAGCGCGAACATCACCGTGAACATGTTCGTCGGGATCCCCATCGCGCGGTAGATGATGCCGCTGTAGAAGTCGACGTTGGGGTAGAGCTTCTTCGAGACGAAGTAGTCATCGCGCAGCGCGATCTCCTCCATCCCCTTGGCGAGATCGAGCAGCGGGTCCTTGATGCCGAGGTGGACGAGCACCTCGTCGCACATCTTCTTGAGGATCTTCGCGCGCGGGTCGTAGTTCTTGTACACGCGGTGGCCGAAGCCCATCAGCCGGCGGTTGTCGCGCTTGTTCTTGACGTCGTCGAGGAACCTCTTGAAGTCGCCGCCGGACGCGCGGATCTCCTCGAGCATCTCGATCACGGCCTGGTTGGCCCCGCCGTGCAGCGGGCCCCACAGCGCGAGGATGCCGGCCGCGATCGCGGCGTACAGGTTGGCGCCCGAGCTGCCGACCATGCGCACCGTCGACGTCGAGCAGTTCTGCTCGTGGTCGGCGTGCAGGATCAGGAGCTGGTTGAGCGCCTTCTCCAGCACCGGCGAGACCTCGTACTCCTCGCTCGGCACCGCGTACATCATGTGGAGGAAGTTGCCGCAGTAGTTGAGCGAGTTCTTGGGGTAGATCAGCGGCTGGCCAATGCTCTTCTTGTACGAGAACGCCGCGATCGTGCGGAGCTTGGACAGCAGGCGCGTGATGTGCAAGTCCATCGGCGAGTGGCGATCGAGGCAGTCGGGGTAGTACGCCGACAGCGAGGTCACCATCGCCGACAGCACCGCCATCGGGTGGCTGGACGGCGGGTACCCGGCGAAGAACTGGTGCATGTCCTCGTGGATCAGGCTGTGCCGGGTCAGCATCCGGCCGAAGTTCTCGCGCTCGGCGACGGTCGGCAGCTCGCCCTTGATCAGCAGGTACGAGGTCTCGACGAAGTTCGACTTCTCGGCCAGCTCCTCGATCGGATAGCCGCGGTAGCGCAGGACCCCTTGCTCGCCGTCGAGGTACGTGATCGCGCTCGTCGTCGAGCCGGTGTTCATGTACCCGTTGTCCAGGGTGATGAAGCCGGTCTCCTGACGGAGGTTGCGAATGTCGATCGCGTGCTCGTCCTCGGTGCCCACGATCACCGGCAGCGTCGCCTCCTTGCTGTCGGGGAGCACCAGCTTAGCGGTCACCTTCTGATCCGAACCGGCCATAAGATCTCCTGCTCGTGGCTGGAAGTTGCAGCGCGGAGACCATACCCGATCTCGATCGACCCATGACGTCGTGCGGCAAACAAACGTGGCGCAGGTGACGCAAAGTCAGGGCGCTGGTTGCGCCGAGCGACGGCGGACCGCGGAGATCGTGGCGACCGAGGAGGCGATCGGGGAAACGATCGAGGAAGCGATCAGGGAACGCCGGGGTTCCGCAGGCCGAGCGAGGCGCGGGCCCGCACCTACTCCAGGATGATGAACGGCGTGTTGCCGATCGGCGTGTTGAAGCGGTACGTGTAGCCGATGCCGAGGTAGCCGGCCGCGCCCCACGCATCCAGGCCGCGCTCGGCGGCGGTGAGCGCGCCGGACGGATCGCCGGCGGACGGCCCCGAGAACACCGGCGTGTACACGTTGACGCCACCCAGGACCGAGAGCGCGTGCTCGTAGCGCCGGCCGAACGCGTAGGTGAACGCGAGCTCGAACCGACCACCGCCGGCCGCGTAGTTGAGCAGCTGGTTGCCTTCGGAATCCATGTCGTCGACCGGCCCCATGAACGCCAGCTGGATGCCGGCGAGCGGCGTGAGGCACGCGCGGGGAGTTCCACCGAGGCAGAAGTGCTTGTACGCCGCGAGGCCGACGTCGGCGACGTCCAGGCTCTCGGCGCCGAACGTCTGGTTGCGGCCCTGGCTGAACCGCGAGAACTGGAGGTAGCCCTGGGCCCCGATCTTGTTCACCTGATCGAGCATGACGTCGCCCTTGAGCCGGAACCCGGCGGCGGCCGAGCCGTAGAAGTCGGCCTGGCCGATCCGGCCGCCGCCGCCGAAGAAGTCGACGCCGAACGTCCACGTGTAGCGGTGGTCGGGACGGCCCTCGGTGACGAGGTTGGTCTCGAGCGGCTTGCCGACCGTCGGCGTGTAGGTCGGCGCGTTCGGGTTGTTCGGGTTGGGGTTGTTGTTCTGGAGGTTCGGGTTCCCGCCGCCGCCGCCGCCCGGGTGGAGCGCCAGGTGCTGCTTGTCGGCCTCCTGGCGGATCCGCTCGACCAGCTTGCCCGCGCGGTCCTTCTGGTCCGGGCTCGGGTTGTTGAGATCGACCGCGTTGCACGCGGTCAGCGCCTCGTCGAGCTTGCCCTCCTGCAGCCGCGCGGTGCACAGGTTGACGAAGTACTTGGCCTCGGGCACGCGCGCGACGGCTTCCTGGAACTTCTTCGCCGCCTCCGCGAACTTGTCCGCGTACATCAGCTCCTTGCCCTCTTCATTGGCCTTGGCGGCGAGCTCTGCCTGGCTCTGCGCGTGCGCGCTTCCGGCCAATCCCCCTGACAGCGCGAGCACCAGCGGCGCCGCGATCGCGAACGAAGTGAACCTGATCATGACGGTCGTACCCTTCCCGGAAGACGGACCGAGGATGTTACCATCCTACGCGGCGCGTCGAGGTGGTCTTCCCGGTGCGAGCTTTTTCACGCGCGTGGCCGGGGCGCGCCGAGCCGTGCCGGGGGTCTTGCCGGGGCTTGTGATCGAGGGCGCGGTCGATCAGCCGCCGGGCCGCCTCGTGGCCGCGCAAGTGCCAGTTCTCCGGGTTGCCGAGCACGACGGATACGATGATCTCTGGCTGCTCGGCCGGGGCATATCCCACGAACCACGAGTGCTCCATGTAGAATGGCTCGGTCCGGGTCAGCGTGCCGGTCTTGCCGGCGACCCGGATCGCCTGGCGCCGCCCGAACGATCGCGAGGCGCTGCCGAACTCGCAGGTCGCCTGCATCATCCGGCCGACCGCGCGGGCGACCTCGCTGGTCACCGCCCGGCGCTTGCCCGGCGGCGGCACGGCGACGCCGTCGATCGAGGTGACGAGCCACGGCATCGGCTGCTCGCCGTCGTCGGCGAACGTCGCGGCGAGCAGCGCACCGCCGACCGCCGACAGGCTCGAGCCGGAGAACCCGGCCGCGGTCTGCGCGAAGCTGAGATCGCGCGCGGCGGGGATGTCGATCGCGCCGGCGGTGCCGCGAAGCTCGGCGCCGGGGAGGCCCTCGGCGACGCCGAGGTCGTGGGCGAACCGGGTCAGCTCGGCGGGCGCGAGCCTCTGGAACGCGAGCTTGCCGAGGATCGCGTTGTTGGAGTGCGCGACGCCGTAGGTCAGGGTCTCGCACCGCGAGTCGCGCTTGTCGTCGCGCAGGTTGGACTCCTGCACCGAGCGCAGCCCGCCGTGGAAGCACACCTTGTCGCTCGGGTCGACGCCGGCGGCGACCAGCGCACTGGCGGTGACCAGCTTGAACACCGAGGCGGCCGGCGCCCACACGTCGGTGGCGAGCCGCCAGTCGAACGCCGGGGGCGAGGTCGTTCCCGGGTCCGCCGCGGCGGCCTCGCGGGCGCCCCTGGCCGTGGGCTCGCTGCGCCGGCCGGCGAGGGCGAGGATCCGGCCGTCCGGCGCCATCGCGACGATCGCTCCGCGCGGCGCGCGCGCCTCGGAGAGCAGCTTCTCGGCCAGCGCCTGCAGCGTCGGGTCGAGGGTCAGGACGGCGCGGCGGCCGTCCTTGAGCGGGGCTTCGTAGCGCGCGCCGTCGGCGGTGAGCTCGCGGCGATCGAGGTCGAGGAGATCGGCGATGGGGATCGTCGAGGCGGCCGGCGCGCGGCCGGCCAGCCCGGGATCGGCCGCGGAACCCGGTTCGACCACGGCTCCGGGGTCCGGGCGCACGGGGGCGAAGGGTTCGCCCCGGACCAGGGCCGGGGTGGTTGTGCGGTTGCCCACGAGTGCCGCAGCGCCGGCGACGACCACGGCGCCGGCCAGCAGGTAGTGGGAGCGCCGCATCGGCCTTGGATGTAACGTCATCTGCCCGTCCGCACAAGAATGTTTCGGCATTTCGATGTAGGTTCCCCGCCGCAATTGCGCATGCGCAGGTCGTGGATCGTATTCGCAGGTCTCCGGGCCAAGCCCCCGGGCCGCCTGCGGGCCGGGCTCAGGGCCAGCGTCTGTGTGGCCGGGGTTGCGCTGGCCGCATGTCACCGGGTCGCGCCACCGGCCGCGCCCCGGGCACGCCCGGCCCCGTCGGTCCAGGTCGGCTCGTGTGCCAGCCCGGGCCGCGATGGCGTGCTGGGGCCGCACCCTCGGCTCGACCGGGCCGATCGGGATCTCAACGGGGACGGCGTCGCCGAGGCCATCGTGGTTGATCGCTCGCTCTGCACGTCGGAGGGCAACTGCTACTGGAACGTGTTCGTCGTGCCGCCGACCGGCTCGTCGGACTGCGCGCGCTACGTCGGGACCTTCGAGGGCGGAGCCCTGGAGCCGCTGGCGGCGACCGGGGACGACAAGATGGCCGACGTTCGCGGCTACTGGAACCTACACGGGGGACGGTTGCTGTTGCAGTCGTACAGGTTTCTGCGCGGCGGTTACCGGATCGTCGATGCGCTGCTGTGCAAGCGCGCCCATGACGACACACTCGAGTGCGCGGATTCGGAGCGCTAGATCCCCGAACGAACAGGACGTCCGGTGAGGAGTTCTGTTAAAATCGGGGTGGGTTGAGCGACACCGGCCGGAACAAGACCGTCGTCACGGCGATCTCGAAGATCAGCGACCGTCCCGTGGCCAAGGAGGCGTGCCTGGTCGTGATTTACGGGCTGGAGCTCGGCAAGAAGTTCAATCTGAACCGGCCCCAGATCGTGATCGGCCGGTCGTCGAAGGCCGACATCCAGATCGACCAGGAGGCGGTGTCCCGCAACCACTGCAAGATCATGAACACGGGCAACGCGATCATGCTCCGCGACATGGGGTCGACCAACGGCACCTACGTCAACGACGAGATGATCGACGAGTACGTGCTGCGCGACGGCGACTTCATCAAGGTCGGCCGCTGCATCTTCAAGTTCCTGTCCGGTAACAACATCGAGAACGCGTACCACGAGGAGATCTACCGGCTGACCACCGTCGACGGGCTGACCCAGGTGTTCAACCGGCGCTACTTCGTCGAGACGCTGGAGCGCGAGATCGGCCGCGCGCTGCGCTACCGGCGCGACCTGTCGCTGATCATGTTCGACATCGACCGCTTCAAGGGTGTCAACGACAGCTTCGGACACCTCGCGGGCGACCACGTGCTCAAGCACCTGGCGTCGGTGATCAAGACCCGGATCCGGCGCGAGGACGTGCTCGCGCGCTACGGCGGTGAAGAGTTCGCGATCGTGCTGCCCGAGATCGATGGCTACAACGCGATGCAGTTCGCCGAGAAGATCCGCAAGCTGGTCGAGGTCGCCGAGTTCAAGTTCGAGGACGCGATCATCCCGGTCACGGTGTCGATCGGGGTCGCCAGCCTGCGCGGCGAGATCGAGGACGCGCTGGAGTTCATCAAGCAGGCCGACTCCAACCTGTTCGCGGCCAAGGAAGGCGGCCGGAACCGCGTGGTCGGCTAGTCGGGCAGCGCCGCCCCGGCGGTCGAGGGAGGAGCCGGGCAACCGATGGGGTCGACCGGCCCGTAGATGCACTGGTTGATCCGGCAGCGATCGCCTTCGAGCGTCAGCCGCGGTCGCACCAGGCAGCCCGGCTGGCTGCACCGCGCGATCAGCCGGTCGTGCGGGTAGTCGACGTCGATCTCGGCGCTGCGCAGCGCATCGGTGCCGAGCAGGCCATCGACCTCGGGCTGATCCGGCCGCAGCTCGGTGCGCAGGGCCTGCAGGGTCGGATCGGCGTCTTGCACGACGAGGACCGGGATGCTCGCCGGCGGGGTCAGCTCGACCACCGCGGGCACCGCGCAGAACGAGCTGCCGTCCTTGCACGGGCAGTCCATGCCGGTGGCGTCGCTGCAGGTCAGCTCGGGGTGCCGGGCCACCGGCCCGTCGGCCAGCACGTGGTGCGCGTAGATGTGCCGGCACGGCGACAGGCCGTTCGAGATCGACGCGCCGACCAGCGCCATCCGGTTGATCGCGGCGAGCCGACCGCTGACCCGGCCCGACGGCAGGTACACCGCCCCGGGCGGCAGCGCGTCGAGCGCAGGGGCGTTGGCCTCCGGGACCGCCTCGCGGTAGCGCTGGTAGGCCGACTCGTCGAGGATCGAGATCCCGATGCTGGTCGAGACCACGAGCAGCGCGTCGGCGCCGTGCTGGGTGGGCTTGTCCGCCATCGGGCCGGGATCCGGGTCCTGGCCCAGGCAGGCCGACAGCGTGATCCGTCGGTTGCCGAACGGCAGCTCGGTGCCCGAGATCACCAGCGTGCCGCCGCCGCGATACGGCGCGTTGAACACCGCCTCGCACGACAGCGTGCGGCCGCGATCGCTGCCGCCGACGTCGGCGAGCACGAAGATCTCGTCGCTGGCGAGCCGCAGCCGGATCGCGTCGCCGGCCAGGACGTCCGCGCCGACCACGGCGTCGAACGGCTCCGGATCGGCGTCGCTGCCGACCGTGCACGGCGGCAGGTGCTGCGGATCGGCGCCGTCCGGGATCGCGCAGGGGTGCAGCGAGATCAGCTGGGCCTGGGGGAACCGGGCGCGCGGCAGGGTGAGCGTGCCGTCGACGTTCTTGCCGAGCAGCATCAGGTCGACCGTGGTCAGCGACGGATCGGCCGTCGTGCCCGGATCGAGCAGCGTGACCGGCGACAGCAGGTCGAGCACGGCCTGGTGCGGGGGGGAACCGTCGAGCGGCTGCATGCCGACCCGCAGCGCGCCACCGCGGGCGTCGACCTGGGTCGGGAACGGATCGCCCGAGAAGTCGTTGGTCAGGAAGCTGTCGGTGATCAGCGTGCAGCCGGCCAGCGCGGCGCCGGCGAGCAGCGCGGCGCCGGCGAGCCCGGCCGCGGGCCTCACCACGGCAGCTCGTGCACGATGGCCCGGCGACCGTCGACCTCGACCGTGCCGCCGGGCTCCCAGCAGCTGCGGTGCAGGTAGGCGAGCGCGCGGGTCGCGTCGCCGTCGGCGATCGCCGACGTGACGGCGCCCTTGGCCGGGGCCGCGAGCGCGGTCCCGGCGGCGATCGGCCCAGCGCCCTCGACGGTCAGGCCGCGCAGCGCGCGGGCGGCGTTGCCCTGGGCGTGGACCCGGAACACCGGCTCCTGGCCCACGTAGCAGCCCTTGCCGTAATCGAGGAACCGGCCCAGCGGGGTCTCGAACGGGAAGTGGTCCTCGTCGACGTCGACCCCGTAGCGCAGGAAGCCGCCGCGGATCCGCAGGCGCTCGACCTCGGGATCGGTGTCGGGGCGGGCGCCCCCCTGCGCGAGCAGACCCTCGCCGGAGACGATCGGCGCCGCCCACACCCCGGCGGGATCGTCCCACGCCTGGTGCGCGGGGCCGGTGAGCGGCTCGAACGCCACGTCGTCCATCACCGCGTAGCGCTCGAGCAGCGCCCGCGTCTTGTCGGTGAGGCCCGGCTCGCACGCCAGGACGTAGGCGTCGCCGGCGCGGGTGACGTCGATCACCGACAGCACGCGGCCCTTGGGGGTCAGGATCGCGCCCCAGCCGTGCGCCCCGTCGGTCAGCACCTCGACGTTGACCGTGGTCAGGCCCTGGAGGAACCGCGTCCGGTCGCCGCCGGTGACCCGCAGCCGGCCCCACCCGGAGCGATCGACGGCGATCACGACGGCAACTCCGGGCGCCCGGCGGCGCGCCGGCGGCCGATCCACGGCATCAGGATCCCACCGAGCCTCACGCCGGCCACCGCGTGCGTGTGCACCGGCATCACGATCTGCGCCATCACATGGCGAGTCTCGGCGGGAGTCATCGGGTCAGCCAGCGGCCAGCGGCCAGCGGGAGGAGGTCCCGCCAAGCTTACTTCTTCTTCGACGGTACGGCAGGCTTCTTGGCGGCCTTGGCGATGTCGATCTTGCGGTGGATCCGGGCCTTGAGCTTGGCCTGGCTCTTCCGGCGTTTCATCTTCAGCGTCTGGCGATTGTCTCCACGTCCCATGGGGCCGTCGTATATCACATCCGGCGGACGATGCGGCGGCTCCTCATCAGGTGAAGATGTCGAGCGGCAGGAACGCCGAGACCACGACGTTGGGGACGTCGACGAGCTCGCTGATCGTGAGGTCGACCGCGACGCTGCAGATCGCGTAGGCCTGCTGGCGGTTGAAGCCGCGCTCGTGGACCAGGTAGTCGATCATCGCGAGGTAGGCGTTGCGAGCGGCCAGCGTGGCGTCCTCCGACTCGTTCCGGCCGTCGCCGCGCACGCACAGGCCGGTCGTCGCGTAGAACCGGTCCATCTCCCGGCGTCCACCCGGGCCGGGGCCGTTCTTGTAGAAGTGCACGCTGGACATCGGGCGCCGGCGGGCGGCGCCCTTGCGCAGCGACAGCTGGGCGTGGAACGTCGCCGACATCTCGATCGCCGTGCCGCAGGTCTCGCCGTCGCCCTGCGCGAAGTGGGCGTCGCCGACCGAGAACAGCGCGCCCTCGGTGGCGACCGGGATCAAGAGCGTGGTGCCCGCGACCAGCTGCTTGATGTCGAGGTTGCCGGCGATCTCGCGGGGCGGGATCGTGCGCAGGGCGTGCTGAGCGATCTCGGGGCTCGCGGGCACCGCGCCGGCGGGGTCCGGCGGCAGGGCGATGCCGCCGCGCGCGGCCAGCGCCGCCTCGCGCGCCTGCAGGGTCTCGCGCAGCTCGCGCGACGGGGCGACTCCCATCACGCCCATGAACGGCGCGCCCGGGATCCGCACGCCGGGCAGGTCGCGCGACTCGGCGAAGCCGCCGTGGATCTCCCAGCGCACGATGTGCGGCTCGGGGAACAGGTCGCGCAGGAAGCTGAAGCCCGGCACCTGCACGGTGAAGCCGAACCGCTCGGGCTCGATCGCCTGGATCTTGACCTCGAGCAGGTCGCCGGGCTCGGCGCCCTCGACGTACACCGGGCCGGTCAGCGCGTGGGCGACCCCGAGGTTGGCGCGGGCGACGTCGTCGACCGTCGAGCTCGCCGTGACCTGCCCGTCGAGCGCGTCGCGGGTCTCGAGGATGACCTGATCGCCGGGCCGGATCCGCAGGATCGGCGGGATCCCCTCGTGCCAGCGGTTGTGTCCGGTCTTCGGCTGCTCGGCGAGCGACTTGGATCGATCGATCTTGACGGCGTGCGTGTTCATCGTGACCCCCTGGGTGTGTACGGATGTTCGCCCCGGCCGGACCGCCCGCAAAGCGCGCGGGGACACTCCCGTAGCCCGCATCGAAGCGCTACCGCGTTGCGTGTACGCGTTGTCCTGGGTGCTATGCCTTGCCGACTCCTAGAACTGGGCGCGCGCGGCGAAGCTGATGTGCCAGCGGCCGCGCGGGTCGTCGCCGAGCTCGGGGCGCAGCGGGATCGCGTACTCGGCGGCGCCGACCCCGAACGGCGTGACGATCCGGAGCAGGGCCATGCCGATCGAGGGCCGGATGTCGTGGGTGGTGACCGCGCGCCACTCGTTGGCGATCATCCCGGCGTCGACGAACACGCCGGTCGCCAGCAGCCGCCAGATCCGGACCTGGGCGTCGAGGCTGGACATCACGCGGATGTTGCCGCCGGCGGGCAGGATCCGGATCTGCCGGACGTTGGCGATCGGCGGGACGTTGACCTGGACGATCTCGGTGGCGAGCCGGTCGTCGTTGTAGCCGCGCACGCTCGCGTCGCCGCCGGCGAAGAACCGCTCGACCTCGGGGAGCAGGACCGCGCCGTTGAGCGGGAATCCCTCGTCGAACCGGACGTCGGCGCGCAGCACCAGGCTCTGGCCGACCGGCAGGTAGCGCGAGCCGCCGGCCGAGACCTTGACGAAGTCGTCCTGGCCGCCGAGCCTGGTGCTCGCCATCGACAGCTGGGCGTCGAACCGGTAGCCGTCCTCGGCCGCGAGCGGCGACAGCGCGTGCTGGCGATCGACCCGCTGCTCCCACTCGAAGGTCACGCCGAGCGAGCCGGTGCGGGTCGAGATCGGGACCTGGGTCTGATCGTCGTCGGCGCCGAGCGGGCGCAGCACGTCGATCGGGCGCTCGCGGATGCGGAAGTCGTAGTGCAGGCCGGTCGTGATCGCGCGCGCGTCGCGCGTGCCG
>JBGQCL010000057.1:0-36938 GCA_041495365.1 Kofleriaceae bacterium
GGCGCGATGCATGGCGCGGCTACTGGCGGTTCGTCCAGCAGATGATCGCGTTTCGCAAGCGGCACCCAGGGCGGTCGCGAGCAAGCTCGGGATCGACGAGTTGCGCGCCGAGGTGCTGCCCGATCAGAAGGTCGACGAGGTCAAGCGCCTCCAGGCGCAGGGCCGGTTCGTCGCGATGGCCGGCGACGGCATCAACGATGCGCCGGCGCTCGCCCAGGCGCAGGTCGGCATCGCGATGGGCACCGGCACCGCGGCGGCGATGAGCGCGAGCTCGGTGTCGGTGGTCAGCAACGCGCTGCGGTTGCGGAACGCGAAGGTGTGACGTGGCGATCTTTGCGCGAATCTCGCAGGGCACGTACCGCCTGATGGCGCGCCGATGAAGTAACAACCGCGGGTTCAGCCGGCCTTCGGCTTGAAGTCGTCCGACCGTACTCCGTGCTTCTTCAACAGCCGGTGCATGCTCTCACGTTCGATCCCGGCGCGCTCGGCGGCCTGCGTGACATTGCCGCCGACGTCCTTCATGAGCGCGACGAGGTAATCGCGCGTCGCGCGCTCGCGCGCGGTCTCGAGCATGTCGCGGTACGTGAGCGTCTCCGGCCGGAGGTCGGAGAAGCCGTGACCGGCTGGGGGGCGGAGATGCTCGAATGCGACGGGGCCGATCTTCGGGCCATCGCTGACGGCGAGCGCACGCTGGACGAGGTTCTCCAGCTCGCGCACGTTACCGGGCCAGTCGTGATCCATCAGCATGGCGAGCGCATCGGGGGTGAACCCGTCGGGTTGCCCGTTCTTGTGGTGCCGCTGGAGGAATAGCTCCGCGAGGAGCGGGATGTCGCTCTTGCGGTCGCGAAGCGGCGGAACGTGGATCGGGAACACGTTGATCCGATAGTAGAGATCCTCGCGGAAGCGTCCGGCCGCGATCGCCGCGGGCAGATCAATGTTGGTCGCGGCGATCACGCGCACGTCGACGGGCCGCTCGGCCGTATCGCCGACGCGGCGGATCGTCCGCTCCTGGAGCGCTCGGTTGAGCTTGACCTGCATCGCGAGCGGGAGCTCGCCGATCTCGTCGAGGAACAGGGTGCCGCCGCTCGCCTGCTCGAACAGCCCGCGGTGATCTGCAGTCCCACCGGTGAACGCGCCCTTCACGTATCCGAACAGCTCGGCCTCGAACAGCTGCTCGGGCATGGCGCCGCAGTTGATCGCGATGAAGCGCGGCTGTGCCCGCGCACTCGCGCCATGAACCGCGCGCGCGACGACCTCCTTGCCGACGCCGCTCTCGCCGGTGATCAGCACGGTCGCATCACCCGCCGCGGCGCGCCTCACGAGGCCGAGCACCTTGTGCATCGGCGGGCTCTCGGCGATCAGGTTCTGGAACCGGTGCGCGCTGGCGAGCGCAGCTTCGAGATCTCGCGCCTGTGTGCGCAGCTGCTTGCGCTCGGCGGCGCGGCGCACGACCAGCAGGGCTTCGTCGGACTCGAACGGCTTCTGCAGGTAGTCGTAGGCGCCCTGCTTCATGGCGTCGACCGCCGCCTGCACCGTGGCGAACGCCGTCATCAGGATCACCTCGGTATCCGGCTGCACGCGCCGTGTCTCGTGGAGCACGGCCATGCCGTCCGCTCCGGGCATCCGGATATCGCTGATCACGACGTCGAACGGCTGGGACGCGATGAGGCCGAGCGCACGTGTGCCATCAGCGGCCGTGGTGACGTCGAACTCGGGCGACAGGATGCGCGACATGAGCATCACCATCGTGTCCTTGTCGTCGACCACGAGGACGCGGGGGCGCGTCATGGCGCGGGCACCTCCGCCGGCGGTGACATCGGCAGCTGCAGCGACACGCACGTTCCGGTCTCCGCGGACGAGGCGATCGAGATCGGGCCGCCGTGCGCGTCGACGATCGCGTGTGCGATCGCGAGCCCGAGGCCCGTACCGTGGGGCTTGGTGGTGACGAAGGGGTCGAACACCTGCGCGAGCGTGTCGGGCGGGATCCCCGGGCCATCATCGGCAATGGTCAGGATCGCAGCACCGGCCTCGGCGCGTGCGTCGATCGTGATCTTGCCGGTCGGTGCTGTGGCCTCGGCCGCGTTGACGACGATGTTGGCGATCACCTGGCGCATGCGTCCGGCGTCTGCCGGCACGACGACCAGATCGTGCGCGACGACCTCGACCTTGCGGTCGTGCAGCACGCCGGCGTCCTCGAGCCGACCGACGGCTTCGCGCGCGAGCGTCGCGAGATCCACCGGCTGCACGTCGAGCCGGTGCGGGCGTGCGAGATCGAGCAGCTCGGCGACGATGCGCTGGCATTGCCGCGCCTCGCTGTCGATGATCGCGAGGTCGTCTGCGTGTGGCCCCGGAGCGGCGCGCAGCAGCTTGGTGTAGCCGAGGATCACCGATAGTGGGTTGTTGAGCTCGTGCGCGACTCCCGCGGCGACCTGGCCGATCGAGGCGAGCTTCTGCGAGCGCACCAGCGCGACCTGCTCGCGCGCGAGGCTCGCGGCCATCTGGTTGAACGACGCCGCGAGCTCGGCGAACTCGTCGTTGCCGGCGAGCTCGATGCGTGCGTCGAGATCGCCCGAACCGATCCGGCGCGCACCCTGCCGCAGGCTGTCCACGCGACGGACGATCGTGCGCGTCAGCCAGAGCCCGAGGCCCGCTGCGACGAGGATCGCGAGCGCGAAGCACGCGATCGCTGCAATCCGGGCTTGTCCGCGCAGGTCCTGGGCGCGCGCGCGGGCGGCGTTGCTCCGGCGCTCGAGCTCGTCGTTGAGCCGGGCATTGAGCTCCACGACTCGGTCAACCACCGACTCGAGCTGGTCGCCGAGCTCGGCGACGTGGCTGCGGTCGCCCCCACGGATCGCCGGCACGACGCGCTCACGGAAGTCGCGGTCGTTCTGCTCGGCGAGCTCGCCGATCTGCCTGGCGAGCGCCTTGTCGGCGGGCGCCTCGGCGACCGACTCGAGATGCGCGATCGTCTGACGCGCGGTCTCGACGGCCTTCGCGTAGTGGCCGAGGTGGCCCTCCCCGAACTCGATGAGCGTGTGCGCCTGGTGGATGTACTGCTCGCGCACCTGCGCCGCGGCCATGTGGCCGGCGTGCTTGGCGTGATCGAGTCGCGCAACCTCGGCCTCGGCCTCGGCGATGCGCCGCAGCGTGAACAGCTCGACCGCGAGCGCAGCGGCGAACAGGAGCAGCACGGCCGCGAATGCCCCCAGCAGGCGGCGTCCGGTGATGTTGCGCAGGCGAGGAGATGGCTCCGTCATGCTGGCCTCGATCACGAGCAGCGCGGACAGCCCGGTCGCTTGCGGCGCGCGACCAGCACGACGACCGTGAGCACGAGTGCGCCTCCGATGATCGCGATCTCGCTCAATGGGTGAACCTCCTCCGGCGGACGCGCCGGCGTCTCAGCTCATCGTAGACTTGGATCCGGACAGCGCTCACCGCTACCCAGTGAGAGCACGTCGCGCGCCAGCCGCATGGCTCGCGAGTTCGGGAACATAGGATACCGTAGCGCCGCAGGATGTGACCGGCTCGGTTACAGGGTCACCCGCTCCATCACGGCGAAGCACGGCCGCCGCGTCGCGGGCTTACGCTGGCTTGCGGCTTCGTCGCGTGCGCGCGGTGCCCCCTCGAGGGTGCGACCACCGGGGCGGACGCCTGCGAGCGTGATCTGCACGAGCCTTGCGACCGTGGCCCGAGACCGCAGCGCACAGCCGCCGTGACGGCGTGGATGCAGTACAGCGCGAGCTCGGACGGAGCGACGTCGTCCCGGATGGCGCCCGCCGCCGCGGCGGTCTACAAGCCTCGCGGCCTGACGCGGCGAGGCCGACGAGCGCAACGAGCGCGACGGAGTGAGGTGTGACCGCGGTGATCGTGGGCTGCACTTCGCTGATCAGATCAGCGTGCGCGCGACCGCCTCGATCGCCTTGAGGCCGGAGCCGAACCTCTACACGTGCCGGCGTCCGGCGGTGGTGCTGATCCGGTAACGTGTAACCGGGACGGTTACTGCGCGAGAGCCGCAACCATCCATATCTGCGCGAAATCTGCTCGCGCACATCTCGGCCCGCATCGTGCTACGCGCAGGGCCCATGCGTGTCGTGTGGATTGCCCTGTTTGCGTCGACCGCTGCGCCAGAAGGTGCTGCAACAGACGCTGCTCCAGTACAACGCCATGAACGCATCGACGTTCGAGCTGCTGACCGCGCGACGCGACGTCGTCGACGCCGGACGGCGCTACGTGGACGCCCTGCGGCGTTACTGGGACGCGATGGCCGCGGTCGCGGCGCTGCGGCGCGGCGGGCACGTCCCCTCACCGATGGAGGATCCCGATGACGATCTCTCGCCGCGCCTGGCTGACGCGCGGACTCACGGCGGGGGCGCTGGCCGCGCTCGCCCGTCGGGTCGGTGCCCAGCCGGGCGGGATGCCAATGCCAATGCCGATGCCGGGGTCGCCGCCGCCGGGGGGCATGCCGATGGCCGACGCGATGCCGGCGACGCCCGACGTGCCGCCCGCGGCGGCGGTCGCTCCGAAGCCGCCGCCGGGCGAGCACTACACGCCGGTGATCGCGCCGGACGTCCCGACCCTGCCGTTCGAGAAGCGCGGCAGCGTCAAGGTCTTTCACCTGGTCGCCGAGGCGTTTCGCCACCCGTTCGCGCCCGGGCTCGAGGTCGAGACCTGGGGCTACAACGGCTCGACGCCCGGGCCGGTGATCGAGGCGGTGGTCGGCGATCGCGTGCGGATCTACGTGACCAACAAGCTGCCCGAGCCGACCACCGTGCACTGGCACGGCGTGCTCGTGCCCAACGGGATGGACGGCGTCGGCGGCCTGACCCAGGACCCCATCGCTTCCGGCAAGACCTTCAAGTACGAGTTCACGTTCACCAGGCCGGGCACGTTCATGTACCACCCGCACTTCGACGAGATGACGCAGATCGCGCTCGGCATGGTCGGCATGATCGTCGTCCACCCGCGCGAGCCCGAGACGCGCGTGCGCGACTTCTCCTTGATGCTCCACGAATGGAAGATCCCGATCGGCGCCGCGCGCCCCGATCCGCTCGCGATGAACGACTTCAACGTGCTGACGTTCAACGGCAAGTCGTTCCCGGGCACGACGCCGCTGGCCGCCGAGGTCGGCGAGCGCGTGCGGATCCGGATCGGCAACCTCGGGCCGATGGACCATCACCCGATCCACCTCCACGGCTACGCATTCGAGGTCACCGAGACCGACGGCGGCCAGGTGCCGAAACCCGCACGCCAGCCCGAGACCACGGTGCTCGTGCCAGTCGGGTCGGTGCGCGTGATCGAGCTCGTCGCCGACGCGCCCGGCGACTGGGCGATCCACTGCCACATGACCCACCACACGATGAACCAGATGGGCCACGAGGCCCCGAACCTGATCGGCGTCGACACGCGCGGCGTCGACCGCCAGATCGCCACGCTCGTGCCGGGATACATGACGATGGGCCAGGCCGGGATGGGCGACATGATGATGATGCAGCGGCCGCGCAACAGCATCTCGATGATGGGCGGCAAGGGCCCGTTCGCCGAGATCGACATGGGCGGCATGTTCACGATCCTGAAGATCCGCGATCACCTCACGCCCGCGTCGGCCGCGGGCTGGTACGAGCACCCCAAGGGCACGGTCGCTGGCGAGGCGACACCGGCCGACCTCGAACGCGACCACATCGAGAGCTGACGGAGCCGGTCGATGCGTCGCCGGCGACCGCCGCGCGCGCCGCGTCGCCGCGCCACATCCGGTAGAAGATTGTGGTGGCGCCGTGCGAGCCATGTCAGCAGCAGCCCGAGTGACGGTGCTGCTGCGACCTTTGCTCGCGGTGGGCGTACATCGCCGCGTCCCGATCGAAGGCGTCGGCGCAGGTCTGGGAGCAGAAGAAGTAGGTCTCACCCTCGGAGACCCTCGTGCCCGCAGCCTTCGCCGGATCCACCTCCATCCCGCAGACAGGATCGACCGGCTTGCCTCCACCGGTGCGCGATGCCGGGTCGTGGCCATGGCTGCGGCCACGGCTCATCATGCCGCCGCAGCCCACGCGTCGCATGACCCAGAAGACCAACAGCCCCAGCGCGATCCACCATACGAGGTTGAGAGAGCTACTCATGCTCTGCGATGTAGCAACTGCGGGGCCAGCCGGTGTGATCGCGGCGAATACAGGACGCGGCCGCGATCAGGTGGGTGGCGCGTGCAGCGCCGCGCAAGCTTGTGGCGCCGCGCGATCGCCGCGCGGGCGACCGATCCGAGGTACGAGGGTCCGAGTTGGTCTCTTTGTGACCGCCAAGATCACCGTGTGACTCGCGCCGCTACAGTCGGTCAGCAGCGCGGGCGGCCTCGCGCCCGGGCGACGGCCTCGGGGGCAAAGGTCGCGTAGTCGGTGCGGCGCACGTCGTTCGCCGCGCGATCCTTGCGCCGCTTCCAGAACGTGTCGCACGGCCGGGGCGGCACCTCGGATGCAGCGCCGAATCGCGGAGGATACGATGAACAGGCAATCAGGATTTCTCGGAACCTTGTCGCTCTTGATCTTCGCCGCTGGCTGCGGCTCTGCATCGGGCAACCCGACGCCACAAGCGCCGCAACCGCCCGCGACCTCCGCGACGGCCGCACCGCCGACCGAGGCGCGCGTGCCCGCGTGCCCCGCG
This sequence comes from Kofleriaceae bacterium, assembly GCA_041495365.1. Classification (GTDB taxonomy): domain Bacteria; phylum Myxococcota_A; class Polyangia; order Haliangiales; family Haliangiaceae; genus JABFXX01. The sequence continues at coordinate 6,646 of JBGQCL010000057.1, forward strand.
GGACCGGGCGTGCAGGTCGCGGCCGTCGAGATCCCGGGTGCGGTCGCGCTCGAGTTCACGACCACCGGCGACGTCGCATCGCTGCGCGCTCGCGTCCAGCGCATGGCTGCCATGCACGACCGCATGATGGGATCGGGCATGCACGGTCAGGGCGGCATGATGGGCAGCGGCATGCAGGGCGGGATGATGGGGAGCGGGGGCATGCAGGGCGGGATGATGGGGAGCGGGGGCATGCCGGGAGGCATGCAGGGCGGGATGATGGGGAGCGGGGGCATGCCGGGAGGCATGCAGGGCGGGATGATGGGGAGCGGGGGCATGCCCATGGTCCCGTCTCGCGCGTCGGTGGAGGACATCGCCGGCGGCGCGCGGCTCGTGCTGACCCCGACCGAACCGTCCCAGCTCGCTGCGCTGCGCGATCAGGCGCGCATGCAGGCGGCGATGATGCAGCGGGGGCAGTGCCCGCCGCTGCATCCGCCGGCCGAGGCCGAGCCGCCGAGCTCGCACCACCCGACCGGTGCGTGACGAGCGATCACTCGAGCGACACCTGCTGCTGTCCACGCGGCAGCACAGCCCGGTACCGGGACACGCCGGATGGCTGGACAGCAAACGCGAAGCGCACGCCCCGGCTGTCCGGCGCGAACGGCCCGAGCGAAATCGCGTGGAACCGCGGGCCGGCCATGACCCCGCCGGCCACCACGAGCGGCCCGGTCGACCGCGGCCCGGTCGATGTGCCGGCGCAACACGCCGGGGCAGTTCGTCCGGACCTGCAGGATGTCGCCGCGACCGATTCGCGCGACGGGGCGCGTGAACGTCCACAGGATCGCGACCCCGGGCTCGCCGGTCCGGTAGGCGCGGCAGGCAACCTCCGGATCCTCGACGCGATAACCCCACCGGCTGCTCTGGGCGAGCACGCGCGCGTCGCTCGCGATCCAGCGCACGCCCGCGCGGGCGAGCAGCTCCACGGCCGCGGCGCTCACCGCACCGTCTCCGGCACCACGGCCTTCCATCCGAACGCGTCCGCGAGGCGGCGTCGGAACGCATCCGCGGCTGCGGGCTCGCCGTGCGTGACGAACGCTCTCCGCGGCGAGAGCTTGCTCGCGGCGAGCCAGTCCAGCAGCTCGCGGTAGTCGGCGTGCGCCGACAGCCCTTGCACCTGGACCACGCGGGCGCGGACTGGGACGTACTGGCCAAAGATCTTGAGCTCGTCGGTGCCGTCGGCGAGCGATCGGCCGCGCGTGCGGGCCGCCTGGTAGCCGACGAGGAGAACCGTGTTGTGCTCGCCGGGCAAGAAGCGCTGGAGGTGGTGAAGGATCCGGCCGCCGGTCGCCATCCCGCTCGCCGAGATCACGATCATCGGCCCGGTGCTGTGGTCGACGGCCTTCGACTCGTCCGGATCCGGCGTCTACGCGGCGCGGCGCGCCGGCCGCCGGGGTGGACCTTGCTGGACCGAGGGAGGCCCAACGAAGCGAGGTGCTCCGATGACGTCCGACGATCCGGTGCTCGCCGTGCGCCCACGCGGGGGACCTGGTCCGTGTACGGCAACGACCAAGCACGGGGTATGCCGGGGTCGGAGGCATGCCTTCGCGCAACGATTGCGTTCCCGCGGAGAAAGCGCGCCCCGGCTGCGAGGATTGCGCATCGTCGCTCGCTCCATGCAACCGTGCGGCGGCATGGCAACGAATGCCCCGCGCCGGGATCCCCTCGCTCGCGAGGTGATCACACGCGACCTTGAGCGGGATCGCGCAAGGGCAGCCAGCCGTAGCAGCTCTTGCGCATTCGCGAGGCATGGCGTGCACGGATTGCGCGCCTTTGAATCCAGCACATCGCAAGCCACACGAGCATGACCGGCTCGGTTACAGGGTTACCGGCTCGATCACACTGCGAGTGCGCCCTGCCAATGGTGCCAACGCGGGCGCGACCCGCTTGAGCACCGGCTGGGACACCTCGGGGTCATCGAGCGCCGAGACGATCGCCGGGCGCTCCACCGCGGCGCGCGCGCGGGCCCGGGCGGCGACGACCTCGGCGCGGTGCTGCTTCGCGATTCGCACGGCATCCGCCACGCGCAACGGCGTCGGCAGCACGATCTGATCGTCGGCGGCAACCGATGCGGTGAGGCATGCAGACGCAGCGACCACGCAGGCGGCAAGGTGCTGGTTTCACGCGACGCCCCCGTTCCCGGCACCACGCGCGGCGAGCAGCTCACCGACGTGCTCGAGATCGAGCAGGCCGACCAGCTGATCCTTCTCGAACACGACCGCGGCGCTGCCGTCCGCCGGCAGGCGACCGAGCACCTCGTCCAGCGCTTCGCGCGCGCCTGCCATCGGGAAGTGCACGTGCATGAGCTCGCGGATGGGCGCCTCGGGACGGTGCGTCGCGAGCCCGCGCAGCACGTCGTTGCGCGTGAGCATGCCGATCACGCGGCCCGCGTCGACGACCGGGAAGTCGTGCTGAAAGCTGGTTGCGAGCCGGGATGCGGCGGAACCGAGGGAGGTGTCGGGCGCCAGCGTCTGGAACTCGGCCACCATCGCATCGGCAACGGCAACGCCGCGCAGGGTCGTCTTCGCCTGTTCCAGCCCCGCCTCCTGGCCTGCGCTCATCCAGACGAACAGCGCGATGACCGCGAGCATCGGGTTCCACATCAGGCCGGCGAGCCCCATCACGACGGCGATGCCACGGCCGACCCGGGCCGCCACTGCCGTGGCCCGGGCGCGGTCCATGCGGAACGCCAGCACCGCGCGCAGGATGCGTCCGCCATCCATCGGGAACGCCGGCACGAGGTTGAACAGGGCGAGCGAGACGTTGATCCACAGGAGCTGCACCACGAGCGAACCGCCGATCGTCAGCGGATCGCCGCCGCCCAGGTCGGCGACCCGCAAGCCGAGGTAGAGCACCAGCGCGAGCACCCCGTTGACCGCAGGCCCGGCGACCGCGACGAGCAGCTCCTGGCCGGGCCGCTCCGGCATGCGCTCGAGCCGCGCGATGCCACCGATGGGATAGAGCGTGATGTCGCGCGTCGCGATGCCGAACTGCCGCGCGACCAATGCGTGGCCGAGCTCGTGCAGCACGACCACGCCGAACACGCTGCCGATCAGCAAGAGTCCCTGGCCTGCCGTCACCAGATCGTGACCGGCGCTGACATGGCTCAGCGCGATCCACACCAGGAGCAGCACGAACGTCGCGTGGACGTAGATCGAGATGCCGGCGAGGCTGCCGAGCCTCCATGCCCAGCGGCGGGAAGGCGCTTCCTGCTCCTGTCTGGTGTCCGTCATGGTGTCCTCCGGGTGAGGTGATGGAGTCGAGGACTTCGTCGCCGATAACGACGACGAGATGCGTCTCCGCGCGAACCTCACGGCCTGGGACAAGAGCAACGCGCATTCCAAGAGGTGTGATGTCAGCGATCACGCCCGCTCCTCCAGCGCGGCATGCGCGAGGAGGGCGCCTCCTGCAGAATTTGCACCGCTTGTCCGTCAGGCTGCAGGAACTGCGCCCACGTCGGGTCATCCCATCGATCTGGCTGGGCGCCCACCCGGGGCGCCTGCGAGCTCATCAAGCCATCGTCATGTTCTGCTCGGCGCGCTGCTCGTCCTCGCTCATCGGCCCGCCGAGCGACTCCTCCACGCTCTTGATCAGCCGGATAGGCGCTACCTGGCCGCGAGGTAGCCGTCGCTGGCGAGCAGCTCGGCGGTCAGCACGCTGCCGCCGGCCGCGCCGCGCACGGTGTTGTGCGACAGCCCGACGAACCGCCAGTCGAAGATCGGATCGGGGCGCAGCCGGCCGAGCGTGATCGCCTGGCCGCGGCCAGCGTCGCGATCGAGCCGGGTCTGCGGCCGGTCGTTGTCCTCGAAGTAGTGCAGGAACGGGCGCGGCGCGCTCGGCAGCGCGAGCTGCTGCGGCCGGCCGGCGAACTCCTTCCACGCCGACAGGATCTGGTCGCGCGCCGGCTTGCGCTCGAACGCGACCGACACCGCGGCCATGTGGCCGTCGCTGACCGGCACGCGGTAGCACTGCGCGCTGATCACCGGGCCGGTGGCCTTCTCGATCTTGCCGCCGGACAGCGTGCCCCAGATCTTGAGCGGCTCGGTCTCGGACTTCTCCTCCTCGCCGCCGATGAACGGGATCACGTTGTCGACCATCTCGGGCCAGGACTCGAACGTCTTGCCGGCGCCGGACAGCGCCTGGTACGTGGACACGATGATCTTCGTCGGCCCGAAGCCGAGCAGCGGATGGATCGCCGGGACGTAGCTCTGGAGCGAGCAGTTGGGCTTGATCGTGATGAAGCCGCGCCGGGTGCCGAGCCGGCGGCGCTGGGCCTCGATGACCGCCGCGTGGTCCGCGTTGAGCTCGGGGATCATCATCGGGACGTCCGCGGTCCAGCGATGGGCCGAGTTGTTGGACACCACCGGGATCTCGGCCCGGGCGTAGTCCTCCTCGAGCCTGGCGGTGGCGTCCCTGGGCATGTCGACGGCGCAGAACACGAAGTCGACCTGGTCGGCGATCGCGCGGATGTCGGAGGCGTTGCCGACGCGCAGGCCGGCCGCGGCCGCCGGCACCGGCGCCAGCAGCGTCCAGCGACCCGCGACCGCGTCGGCGTACGACTTGCCCGCCGAGCTCGCGCTCGCCGCGACGGCGGTGAGATCGAACCACGGGTGGCCGTCGAGCAGCGAGACGAACCTCTGGCCGACCATGCCGGTCGCGCCGAGGACGCCGACCTTGAGCTTGTTGCGCATCGCGCGCTCACTGTAACAAATGTGGTGCGATCGTCGAGTCCGGGTTCAGCGGCCGGCGCGCTCCGCCGCGCTCCGATCGAGCGCCTCGACCCGGACCCGCTCCTCGGCTGTGAACGAGCTCGCGAGCAGCTCCGCGATCCGGCGGCTGCGCTCGGCGTCGTCGATCCCGGGATCGGCGAGCAGCTGGGCGCGCGCCGCGCGGAACCGGGCGAGCCGGGCGTCCCACGCGGCGCGCGAGCGGTCGAGCTCGGCGAGCCGCGCGGCGGCCTCGGGGCCGAACACAGCAGCGCGCGCGGCCGCGATCGGGTCGTCGCCGGCGCCCGCGGCGCGCATCGCCTGCTCGCGGTTCAGCTCGTCGATCGGCGCGGTCGCCGCGGCCCGCGCCTCGCGCACCGCGGCCGGCAGCCGGGCGTCGATCTCGGCGATCCGGCGCCCGCGCTCGGCCGGCGGCAGCCCGGGATCGAGCAGCGCGTCGCGCCGGTCGAGTGCGGCGTAGGTCGCGGCCTCCTCGTCGGCAAAGAACGCGCGGGCGACCTCGGGGGCGAACAGCCGGGCGCGCAGGTCGTGGAGCTGGCCGAGCCCGGCCCGGGGGTCGGCCGGCGGCGACAGCTGGCGCGCGGCGTCGCGATAGGTGAGGTAGCGATCGAGGATCGCGATCGCCTCGGCCTCGGCGGTGGCCGGCAGCCGGGCATGCAGCACCGCGACGATGCGGGCGCGGATCGCGGCGACCGGCTCCTCGCCCGTGGCGATCAGGAAGTGGTCGAACAGCCGGCGCAGCTCGAGATCGACGACGAGGTGGCCGGCGTCGTCCGCGCGGATCTCGCCGTCGGGCTCGCTGCCTTCGAGCGAGCCGGGCAGCGCCGCGGGGGGCTCGATCCGGGCGCCCGGCGCTGGCCGCGGGCTCGGCGGCGCGGCGGGCGGCTCGCCGGTGCGCCGCACTTCGGCGGGCGCGGGCGGCGCTGGCCGCGCGGGGGGCGCGGGACCGCGGCGCCGGATCACCAGCGCGGCCGCGAGGATCACGACGAGGAGCACGGCGGCGCCGCGACCGGCGCCGCGGCCCCTGATCGAGGAACGCCGCAGCATGGCCGGTATATACGGCGGCGGGCTCCCGCTGTCTGCCGGGAACCCACGCGCTCGTACGCCGGTTCGCCGGATCGGTAGCGATGCCCACCGAGATCACAGCGGGGGAAGGCTGCGGCGGCCCGGTCGCCTGCAGGTGTCGATCAAAGCCGGGAACGTCCTTGCGAGGACATCGAGGTCGACCCGGGCCCAGGTCGACGTCCACCGGACGCTGGCGCGCCTGAGGCAAGGCCCCAACCTCTTGATCGACACCTCTTGATCGAGCTTCTGTCCGTCGTGGGGATCGAACCTGTGTGCCGCGCGATGCGGCGGGATCCGGCCACCCGAGCCTTCAGAGCTATGGGAGGGTATGGGGCCCTGATGAAGGAGCTGATGGATATACATGCTCGCCAGTCGTCATCGGGGACCGGTTGCAACGAGCATCGCCAGGACCGGTCGATTCGCCTCGCGTGCGGTGCCTCGCCGGCGACAGGCGCACGCGGCCGGCGCAGGACTCCCGTGATGACGTCCGCCGGTTCCTGTGATCGCGACGCGGCGGTCGAGGCGCTGCTCGCGGTCGCGCGCCGCGAGACCCTGGCGCTCGCGATCGCGACCTGCGCGCTCGACGACGACGCGGCGGCGGTCGCCTCGGCGCGGCTGCGCTGGGCGATCGGCGCCGCGCGCCCCTTGATCCTCGCGCAGGACGGCGCGCGGACCGCGTCCCGCACACGCCTCGCCGGGCTGGCCCACCAGCTCGACCGGGTCGCCAACCGCGCGCAGCGCTGGCTGGCCGACGAGCCGCCGCGCTCGCTGCGCGAGATCGCCCGCCTGGTCGATCGGAGCTCGGCGCGGTGCGCCCCGCCGGTCGCCGCGATCCGCGCCGACCATGCGGCGCTGGTCGACCTCGACCTCGACGACCTCGACCTCGCGCGGATCTCGCTGCGCGGTGCGGTGCTGACCGAGGTCAGCCTGCGGCGCGCCACCTGCACCGCGGCCGACGCGACCGGCAGCCGGTGGCAGCGCTGCCGCCTCGATCGCGCCGCGCTCGCCATGGCGGTGCTCGTCGACGCGCGGCTCGCGCACTGCGATCTGTCGCGCGCCGGCCTGGCGGGAACGAGCTGGCACCGCGCCGCGCTGGCGCACTGCGCGCTGGCCCGCGCGAACCTGATCGACGCCCGGCTCGACCGCGCGGTGGTCACCGACTGCGACCTGCGCGGTGCAGACCTGGCGATCGTGCGCTCGCCCCACGTCGCGACCCTGGCCGGCGCGCGGTTCGTGCGCTGCGACCTGCGCGACACCCACTGGCGCGGCCGCGCGCTCGGCGGCGCGACGTTCGTCGACTGCAAGCTGTTCGGGGCGCGCGGCGGCCCGGCGCTCGCCGGCGTCGTGATCGAGCGCCCGGACCTGTCCCGGCTCGGCGACGGCTCGCAGATCGCGACGCAGCGCGACGCGGTCGCCGACTGGTCGCCGGCCTGACGCCCGACGCGCGCGGGCGGCCGCGCACGGCGCAGCCGCCGCGCCACGGCCGAGCGGGCTCGCCGGGCGATCGCGCACGCCGCGGATCGAGGCGCGCGCGGTCCGGCTGCCCGGCTATCTGTCGTCGTGACGGCCGGGCGGTCGCGTCAGGCGTGCGGCTCGGGCTCGATGTGCAGCCAGTCCTCGTGCCACATCAGCGCGCAGCCGCGGTCGCACGGCCCGCGGTCGCCCAGCACCGCGCCGCTGCAGTGCAGGCCGTCGAGGATGTAGATCGGCGCCCGGGTCGCGATCCAGCGGTCGTACTCGAACACCGTGGTGAGCTGGTTCGCGATCGCGAACCGCTTGCCGGCGTACGCCTTCATCTCGGGCATGAAGGTCAGGCCGTCGCGCCGGCCGCGCAGGTCGAGCCCGGCGAGGATCTCGTCGAGATCGCGGACCCGGGCGTGGCGGACCGGGTGAGTGTGGCCGGAGGCGCGTGGCGGCGCCGAGGCGGCCTCCAGCCACTCGTCGCGGTACATCATCGGGCAGTGCCGGCCGCAGCCGGTGGGCGTCGGCTCGCCGCCGGCGCAGTCGACGCCGTCGAGCAGCACGGTGCGCGACACCGGGCGGAACCGGCCGTGATCGTCGCGCAGCCGGCGGACGTGGCGCGCGGTGCGGAACACCTTGCCGGCGGTCTGCCACTGCGTCTCGGTGAACAGCAGGCCGCGCGTGCGATCCTGGTCGTCGAGCGTCGCGCGCAGCTCCTCGGCGGACTTGACCCGGACCCACGAGTCCGGAGCGAACGCCGACGGCCGGCCGAGCGGGTCGCGCACCGGCGGCGGCTTGATCAGGCGCGTGATGCCGGACTTGATGCCGAGCCCGCGATCGAGCCGGCCACGGACCCGGCCGACCAGGGTATGGGCGCCGATGAGGTCGGCGCGCTGGCAGGTGCGCGGCAGCGGGCTGCGCAGCCCGTCGCGCAGGGTCTCGGGCAGGTGCGGCCGCACCAGCACCGACATCGCGTAGTGCGCCAGGCCGCGCGCGGTGTCGCGATACACCACGATCGTGACCTGCTCGCGCCCGCGATCGGTCCACTTGCGCTTCCAGTCATCGTTGCGGCCGACGAAGTCGAAGTCCTGCAGGCCGCGGGCCTCGGCGTCCGCGGCGACCTTCCAGACCAGCAGGTGGCCGGGGCTCAGGTTGTACGCGCCCGGGTCGTAGCCGATCTTGAGCGCGTACAGCGTGCGGCGGTCCTCGACCGCGACCAGCGTGGCGATCCGGCGGCCGGCGGCGCGCAGGAAGTACAGCGCGCCGCGGCCGCGCCGGCCGGCCAGCCGGGCCAGCGCACGGTACAGGTGCTCGGCGCGCGGGTCGGCCTCGATCGCGGTGCCGGCCGCCCCCTTCCACGCCATCGCCTCGATCGCGAGCGCGTCGTCGAACGCCGCCCGGTCGGGGACGGCGATCCGCTCGAGCTCGACGCCGCCGGCCTTGCGCTCGCAGCGCTGGAGGTTGCTGCGGAACTTCGGCGACAGCCGGTGCTCGAACCCAGGCAGCGGGAAGTACAGGTGCGCCGGCTCGCGGCGCAGGGTCGACGGACAGCCGTCGGCGGTGGCCAGCGACGGCAGCCGGGTCGCGAGCGGCGAGCTCGCCGGGATCCGGATCAGCGCGAGCTCGGACCAGCTCGGATCGCGGCGCAGCGCCTGCCAGATCGCGTCGACTCCTTCCGGGCTGCCGCAGTAGTCGTAGCCCGGGGTGTGGTCGCAGCGCAGGCCGCGCAGGGCGTGGTGGTCGCGCACCAGCGGCAGCGCGCCGACCAGGGTCTCACCGTCCCACGCCGACGCCACGACCGGATCGGTGCCGTCGGACAGCGGCGCGGCGAGCGCGAAGAACTCCGGGCCGAGGAACGGCGGCGCGTCGGCCGTGAGCTCCAGCCAGTGCCGCCATCCCGGGCGGTGTCGGACCTCGGACAGACCGACGAGCGAACCTTGCATGCTGCGAGATCTCAGCAAGCGACATGCCGCGAGCCGCCAGCGCCCGTACCGGCGATCGCGTATGCGCCCGGCGCACGCGATCTCGCACGGCCCCTCGCCGATCGGCCGCCGGCGGCTCGCGCGACGCGGTGTTCGCCCGGCGCGACGGCGTGGCGGCGCGGACCGGTGTGCCGCGTGGCACGCCGCATCTCTCGGTGTTCTTCCGTCGCGCGCCGCGCCGCGCGCGCGGACGCGCGCTGCGCCCGGCGGCTCACGACAGCGCGACGACGCGTGCGAAGTCGGTCGCGCTGACGATCCCGACCGGCTCGCGCACCTTGCAGACCACGACGCGGCGCGCGCGCAGATCCGCGACGTGCGCCGCGACCCGGTACAGCTTCATGTCGGCGGGCAGGCAGATCACCGCGGCGTCGTACGTGGCCTCGATCGACGCCGACCGCGGCTGGTCGCGGCTGGCCAGCGCGTTGGCCTGCGTGAACATCCCGACCGGCTGGCCGTCCTCGGTGACGATCAGGCCGGTGACGTGGAACCGGTCGAGCATGTCGAGCGCGGCGCTCAGCGGCTGCTGGATGTCGATCGTCACGATCGGCGAGGTCATCACCTGGGAGACCGGGGTCTCGATCCTGGCATCGCGCACCGCCGCCGTGAGGTCGACCGCGCAGAGCACGCCGGCGAGCTGGCCGGCCTCGGTCACGAACACGCGGTGGATGTCGTTGTCGATCATGACCCGTCCGGCGTGGCGCAGCGAGGTCGACGAGTTGACCTCGACCGCGCCGTGGGTCATCACCTCGCTGGCGCGCCGGTGCGGCAGCGTCATCGCGGCACCGGTCGGCCGCCGCCCGGTCTGGAGCACGCCGAGCTGGATCAGATCGGTCCGCGTCACGACCCCGACCAGGTGGCCGCGACCGTCGAGGATCGGCACGCCGGAGATCCCGCGCGCCTCGAGCGTGCGCGCGATCTGCTCCACCGGGGTGTCGACGCGACCGACTTCCACGTCGCGCGTCATGTAGCCGACGACCGGCTCGTCGAAATGAAACCGCATGCTCGCGAGCGTTGCGAGGCCCGTGCCGTCGGTGGTTTCGGTCGCCTCGTCGGGACATTGCGCAGGCGCTCGGGGCCCGCTCGCAAACCCTGCGCAGCGCTTCGGTCCGGGCGAACGGATTGCGGGGTCCCGAGAAACGCAATCGCGGAGCGGCCCTGAACAGACGGCAAGGCGATGGCGCAACGCGTCGAGAACGGCGCCACCGCGATGTACGCACAATGTGCACATCGCGGCTCCCGGGCCGGCTCCCGGGCCGGCTCCCGGGCCGGCTCCCGGGCCGGCTCTCCGGGAGGACGCGCCGGACGCAACGCGGCGCGATGGCCGGCCTGCGCGAGGCCGCCACCCGCGCGCGTCGCCCGGGACGGGCGTCGCCGGACGGTCTCGCGGCCGTCGCGGGCTCGCCATGGCGGAGTCGGGCGCGGGCCGCGCTGGCCGGGCGCGGCGCGGTGGTGCGCGCGGCGCGACCAAGCCCCCGACCGCATGTTCAGGCACGCCGCGTCCCGCGTGCGATCGCCGAGCGACCTCTCCGGCGCACTGCGCGATCCCGGCGGCGTAGCGAACATCATTGTTGCATTCCATGGCCAGGCCGGTTACTGGTCGAAGCGGCTCTGCGCATTCCTGTCGTCGGGGATCGGTGGTTCCCGACGGCGTAACTCTCTGTGTCACTCCGCAAGGAGCAACTGGATGACGACTTCCGAAGCTGCAGCCTCGACACCACGGACTGGTGAGATCGTCTCGAAAGCCGAGGAGCGGCGGGTCATCTTCGCTTCGTCGCTCGGCACCGTCTTCGAGTGGTACGACTTCTACCTCTACGCGGTCCTGGCGCCGTTCTTCGCGACGCTGTTCTTCCCGTCGGGCAATCCCACGGCCGCCTTGCTGTCGGCGTTCGTCACGTACGCGGCCGGCTTCCTGGTCCGCCCGTTCGGTGCGATCGTGTTCGGGCGGATCGGCGATCTGGTCGGCCGCAAGTACACCTTCCTGATCACGATCACCGTGATGGGCGCGTCGACGTTCCTGGTCGGCCTGCTGCCGACGTTCAAGACCATCGGCTGGGCGGCGCCCACGATCCTCACCCTGCTCCGGCTGACCCAGGGCCTCGCGCTCGGCGGCGAGTACGGCGGTGCGGCCACCTACGTCGCCGAGCATGCGCCGACCGACAAGCGCGGCAGGGCCACGAGCTGGATCCAGACCACCGCGACGGTCGGCCTCCTGCTCGCGCTCGCCGTCATCTGGATCTGCCGCAAGACCATGGAGAAGGACACCTTCGCGAGCTGGGGCTGGCGCATCCCGTTCATCCTGTCGCTGGTCCTGCTCGTGTTCTCGGTCTACATCCGGCTCAGGCTGCAGGAGTCGCCGGTGTTCCGGCGCATGAAGAAGGATCTCGAGTCGATGGACAAGGACATCGACGACGCCAAGTCCAGTGTCACGACGCTGGAAGCTAGCCTCAAAGAGCGCCCTGGCGAGGTCGTGACCCTCGAGGCCGAGCTCAAGGCCGCGCGTGCCCAGCTCACCCAACTGTCCATGGACTGGAACAAGCGCGGGTCGAAGCGTCCGCTGCGCGACAGCTTCCTGCGCTATCCCAACAACAAGTACGTACTACTCGCGCTGCTCGGGGCGACGGCCGGTCAGGGCGTGGTGTGGTACACGGGGCAGTTCCAGGCGCTGTTCTTCCTCCAGAACACGCTGAAGCTCGATGCCCTGGAGGTCTATCCGCTGATCGCCGCGTCGCTCATCATCGGGACGCCGTTCTTCCTCTTCTTCGGGCGCCTGTCCGATCGCGTCGGGCGCCTCAAGATCATCCTGGCGGGCTGCCTGATCGCCGCGCTCACCTATGTCCCGCTGTTCAAGGGCTTGACGCACTACACCAATCCGGCGCTGGAGACCTTCCAGGAGAAGACCCAGGTGACCGTGGCCGCCGACGAGGCCAACTGCGAGATCCACATCTTCCGGGGGCCGTGGACCAAGTTCAGCGCATGCGACAATGCCAAGGACTACCTGACGAGCCGCGGCATCTCGTTCGACCAGATCCCGGCGGTCGCAGGCAAGCCGGTGGTGGTCTCGATCGGCGATGCCCAGATCGAGGGGTGGGCCGGCGACGCCAAGGCCGGCAGCGAGAAGGCAGCTGCCGATACCCTGAAGGCCAAGGGCTACCCCAGCGCGGCCAATCCAGACCAGGTCAACTACTTCATGGTGATCCTGATCCTCATCATCATGGTGATCTACGTGACCATGGTCTACGGGCCGATCGCCGCCTATCTCGTCGAGCTGTTCCCGACCAAGATACGCTACACATCGATGTCACTGCCGTATCACATCGGCAACGGCTGGTTCGGCGGCATGCTGCCGCTGCTGTTCACCGCGCTGGTCGCGGCCTCGGGCGATATCTACCGCGGCCTGTGGTACCCGATCATCGTCGCGTTGATCACGGTCGTGGTCGGCGCCATCTTCCTGCGCGAGACGCCGAAGACCTTCGACATCCACGCGTAGCGGCGTCGATCGGCATCGACCGGCATCGGTCGGCAGCGATCGACGTCGATCGACGTGTGGGGGCCACGCGGGCGCGCCGGCCACCTCGCGGCGCCGGATCGTTCGAGTCGCTCGCGCCCTCACCGCGTTGCGCATGAACCGTACGCGTGCCGGACTGGCACGGGGTGCGACGCGCTCCGCACATCCGGCATCGCGCGGCGCGCGCCAGTGCCTCGCTGGCAAAGCAGATCACCGCGCGACGCGACGCGCGATCACCGCGCGAATGCGGTCGCGGCCAAGCGCCGATGGCGCATGCCTTGCGTTCATCGTGGGGGCTTGCTCGGCGAACCTCGGCGCAATTCGTGCACACACACACAATATTCCGTGAGGATGCAACGCGCGGCGAAGGATCGCAGTCTCACGGGCCACACACCTTCGAGGTAGACAGCACATGAAGACAGAACGCTTGCCGATGGCTCCTGGATGTGGCGGCTGCTCGCGGCGAGAGCTGCTCCAGGGACTCGGCGTCGCTGCGATCGGGACGCTCGTCGTCGCCGCGGGCTGCGGCCAGCAGGGATCCTCCCTGTCGACCGCGACCAGCTCCAGCTGCGGGACCGGCGAGTGCATCGATCTCACCAGCGCCGAGAACAAGCCGCTCACCGCGGCGGGCGGTGCGATGCTGGTCGACATGGCCGGCGACACGATCGTGGTCGTCCGGATCTCGGACACCCAGGTCGTCGCGCTGTCGGCGATCTGCACCCATGCGGGATGCTCGATGGACTACGTCGCAGGGCAGAAGGTGCTCGACTGCCCGTGCCACGGCTCGCAGTTCGCGGCCGATGGCAGCGTGCTGCGCGGGCCGGCGGTCCGCCCGCTGCGGGTCTACAACGTGGCGATGGCGAACAACCTGATCACGGTCAGCTGATCGCCGCGGGGTCGCGCGCGGCGCGCGCGCCGCGCAGCTCGCGCTCGACGTCGATCAGCGCGCGGCGCGTCCCGCGCTCCGGGTCGACCAGCGTGACCGGGTCCGCGTACAGCCGCGGCGTCCGGAAGATCGCGACCAGGGCTGCACCGAACGGCGGCGCGAAGTAGCGGTCGCCGAGCCTTCCCTGCAGCCACGCGCGGACCTGCGGGTAGCTGTCCGACGCCATCGTCGGGAACAGGTGGTGCTCGATGTGGTGGCTGAAGTGGAAGTGCAGCCGGTCGAGGATCGGGTGCGCGGTCACGCTCATCGACGTGGTCAGGCTGTCGCGCGCGGTCGACAGCGGCCGCAGCATGTGGTTGGTCACGATGTACGCCATGACGCCGAGGTTGGCGATCATCGTCGGCACGACCACGCCGAGGATCGCGCCGCGCTAGCCCGACGCCACCGCCAGCGCGATGTAGCCGCCGGCGACCACCGCGCTGTACAGCCCGGCACGGCCGCGGCGCAGCCGGTCGAACCCGGGTTGGTGGCGGGACTTGCTCCACAGCACGACCTGGCCGTGCACGTTGAACGTGAAGAACAGGTACAGCGCGCTCATCCAGTGGCCGGGCCCCGGCGACAGCGCGAGCAGCAGCCGCTTGTGCCACTCCCCGGCCCGCTGGTAGGCGGCGACCGTGCCGACCGAGTCCGGGTCGGCGTCGGGCGCGTTGGTGTGGCCGTGGTGGGCGCGGTTGTGCCAGGCCCGCCAGAACGCCGGCTCGACCCAGTACGGCGCGAGCCCGAGCGCGAGGATCACGTCCTGCAGCCAGCGCTGCCGCACCGTCGCGCCGTGGCCGACCTCGTGCGCGAAGTGGAGCAGGCTCGCGTAGGTGTTGCCGACGACGAGCGACAGCGGGATCGCCAGTGCCAGCGGCAGCGGCAGCGCGATCACCGCCCACGTTCCGCCGGCGATCACGGCGACCATCGGCACCGCCCACAGCGCACGCCACGGCCGCGGGCGGAACAAATGCCCCGGCAGATCCCGGCGAATCGCGATCCTGAGCTCGCGGTCTGACATGTTTCCTCTCTGGTATAGACCATATCCAAGGCGTAATCTTCGCGCGCGTGAAGCACGAGGATTTCAGCCAGGCGGAGAAGATCATCCGCGATCTGTTCGACCAGGCCGGCATCGCGATCGGCGGGAGCGCCCCCCACGACATCCGGGTCAAGGACCGCCGGTTCTACCCGCGGGTGCTGGCCGACGGCTCGCTCGGCCTGGGCGAGGCCTATATCGATGACTGGTGGGAGTGCGATGCGCTCGCCGAGATGATCGTCCAGCTGATCCGCGCCGAGCTCCACCACAAGGTCCGGCTGTCGCCGCGCCTGGTGGTCGAGAGCGTCAAGGCCCGCGTGCTCAACATGCAGCGGCCGGCCAACGCCTACCACAACATCGCGCACTACGACCTCGGCAACGAGCTGTTCGAGCACATGCTCGGTCCGACCATGGCGTACTCGTGCGGCTACTGGCGCGAGGCCACCGACCTCGATTCCGCCCAGCGCGCCAAGTTCGACCTGATCTGCAAGAAGCTCATGCTCCAGCCCGGCGAGCGCCTGCTCGACATCGGCTGCGGGTTCGGCACGCTCGCCCGCCACGCCGCGGAGCACTACGGCGTCCACGTCGTCGGCATCACGATCGCCCGCGAGCAGCACGCCCACGCCCAGAAGCTGTGCGCCGGCCTGCCGATCGACATCCGCCTGCTCGACTACCGCGAGCTGCCCAGCCTCGGCCGGTTCGACAAGATCGTCTCGGTCGGCATGTTCGAGCACGTCGGCGTGAAGAACTACCGGCGCTACCTCGAGCTCGCCGCGGCGGCGCTGCCCGACGGCGGCCTGTTCCTGCTCCACACCATCGGCACCGGGGTCAGCCGGATGACCGGCGACGGCTACCTCAACAAGTACATCTTCCCCAACGGCGTCCTGCCGTCGCCGACCAACCTCGGCCGCGCGCTGGAGGGCGTGTTCGTCGTCGAGGACTGGCACAACTTTGGCCATGATTACTTCCCGACCTTCATGGCCTGGCACGCCAACTTCCAGCGCTACGTCGCGTCGGACAAGTACCCCCATGACCCGCGGTTCACCCGGATGTGGACGTACTTCCTCCAGCTGTTCGGCGCCAGCTTCAAGTCGCGGATCAGCTGCCAGCTGTGGCAGCTCGTGCTGTCCAGACGCGGCGTGGTGGGCGGCTACCGCTCGGTCCGGTAGCCAGCCCTCGGGCGGACGCCGGGCGGATGTGCTAGGAGCGGCCGATGCAGCTCACCACGATGACCTACGCCGTGACCGGCAAGATCGCCCGGATCACGCTCAACCGGCCCGAGCGTTCGAACGCGCTGACGTTCGAGACCCCGCGCGAGCTCGCGGAATGCGTCGAGCGCGCCAACCTCGACCCGGCGGTCCACGTGATCGCCCTGGCCGGCGCCGGCGCCGGGTTCTGCGGCGGCTACGACCTGCGGATCGGCGCCGAGGACATGATGCGGTTCGGCGCCGAGCACACGAACTACCCCAAGGGCTCGCCGTACGACCCCGAGGTGCTCGCGACCAACCACGTCCCCGGCCAGACCTGGGACCCGACGATCGACTACGCGATGATGAGCCGCAACGTCCGCGGCTTCATGAGCCTGTTCCACAGCGACAAGCCGGTCGTGTGCAAGGTCCACGGGTTCTGCGTCGCCGGCGGCACCGATCTCGCGCTGTGCTCGGACCTGCTCGTCATCGAGGACAAGGCCAAGATCGGCTATCCGCCGGCCCGGGTCTGGGGCTCGCCGACCACCGCGATGTGGGCGCTGCGGATCGGCATCGAGAAGGCCAAGCGCCTGCTGTTCACCGGCGACTGCCTGTCCGGCGCCGAGGCCGTCCAGTGGGGCCTTGCGATCGAATGCGCTCCGGCCGCCGAGCTCGACGCGCGGTTCGAGGCCCTGCTCGCCCGGATCGCGCAGATGCCGGTCAACCAGCTGATCATGATGAAGCTGCTGGTCAACCAGACCGCCGAGGCCCAGGGCATGCGCACCACCCAGGTGCTCGGCGCGCTGTTCGACGGCATCACCCGCCACACCGCCGAGGGCTACGCGTTCCAGCAGCGGGCAGAGGAGGCCGGTTTCAAGCAGGCGGTGCGCGAGCGCGACGAGCCGTTCGGCGACGTCGGCCGCTCGACGTTCAAGGGGTAGCGAGCCTGGCGGCGCATCGCGTGGGGAGGTGTCCCCCCGCCCACCTCGCGGACAACGAACGCGAGTTGTGTAAATCTCGCAACGTAGACGTTCGCACGAGGAAGTTGTCGGGGTTCGAGGACGTACAACTCGGGGTGCTGGCCCCAGCCGTGCGGCTTTTTACGGTAAGGACCGCCGGCGAGACCCGGCTACCGTAAAAACCCGCACCGCGGGGGGCACCTGGTGCCGGACAGCGCACGAGCTTTCTACTCGAGCGAGATCGCCGACACGTCCATCAGCACCGGCGCCAGGGCACGCCGCGCCGCCTGCAGCTTCGCCTCGAACCCCTCCGTCAGATCATCGGTCGGGTCCTCGCTGACCTGCAGGTACGCCAGCTGCGGCGTGACCTCGGTGACGAGCGCGAATGCACCGGACGCCCGGAGCGCCCCCAGGTCGAGCCGCGCCAGGTGGCCCGGGCCGAGGAAGGTGCCCCACTCGACGCCGGTGAGCTCGGTGGCGAGCCGGTCCTCGTAGCGCCCGCGACCGCGTCGCTCGCGGAACCGCTGCTGGCTGAGCCCCGGGCGCTCCTTCGGCCGCGAGCCCCCGACCGCGACACGGTGAGCCAAGCCATAGACCGGCTCGAGGGCGACAAAGCCCGCTGCTGCGTGCACAACGGCGGCGAGCTCGCAAATGCTGTGGATGACCGTGTCGAGCTCAACAGCAACCAGCGGCAATGCGATCACGATCGAGTGCCTCGTCTCCGGCGCCGACATCTCGCGTACGCGGCTGCCGTTATCAATCTCGGCGGAGGCAACAAGATCACCACTTCGGGGGGTGTCGAACGCAACGGCATCCAGGCTCGCATCCAGCAAGTACGTGACGATCGCATCAGCATCGGGTTTCCGATGGCGGCTCCAGCGGTCCTTGTTCCGACCGCTCAGGCGGGCGAGCTCAGCGAAGCAGGGACGGATCAAGATCGCGGCGAGGCTTCGCGCAGCGGCCGGGCTTTTGGTGAGTCGAACGCCGTGCTCGATCCGAATTGCCAGCGTTGGTGTCACGAGCAGTCCTTCCGCCAGTCGGCTCGCGTGTCTCGAAATTCATTGTCCTCGTTGATGTCTGGACACAACGTGTAACAGTCGACGCGGAATTCGAAGCTCTTGCACTTGCTGAAGTCGCTCTTGGTGTCGATCAGCTTCTTGATCACGTCCGAGCTCGGCTTCTTCAACTCGTTGTTGAGGTCGTCGCGATAACTGCGTGCTTGGCTCGTACCCTTCGAGATCGCGCGCGAGTTCTTCGGCTTGAGCTCGATCACCAGGCACGTATCGCCGGTCGCCATGATACAGTCAGCTCGTCCGCTCGGAAGCGTCACCTCGCTGGCGTGGCAATCGGACTGCCGGTCCTTGTGCGCTCGCTGTCCCTGCTCGAGTATGAACGCGACCACCGGGTGGTTCGCTCCACGCAGCGACCGCGACATGCGTTCGATCGAGTCCCACCGCGCCACCACGTCGTCCTTGAGCCGCTTCGCATCGTCGCGGTTGTCCTTCAGGTTGTCGTCGTTGATCACGTCGTCGAGCAGCTTGTTCGCATCGTTGCGTATCCGCTCGAGCTCCGACATCTTGTCGTTGACCTCACGGGCGACGCGATCGGAAGCGTCGCGACCGGCGTCCTTGCGCGCGTCCTCGTCGGCCTCGCAGATCGCCGTGACGATCCGCCGTGTCTCTTCAGGGTCGAGCTTGCGCAGGTCCTGCTGCCGCGACTTGAACTCGTCCGCCTTGCTCCGCGCATCGCTCCAGTTGCCGCTCGCCCATGCGACGCCGATCCCCGCCACCAACACCGCCAGGACGCCTACCCGCACCAAAGTGACTCTCTGCATATGCTCCGCCTCCCTGTCGTGGCCCGCTCGGGGCCCGGTTGAGCGGGCCACGCTATCACAGTCGCCGGCCGTGTCGTGATACGCCCACGAGCGTGGGGAACCGGGCCGCCATCTACCTGCGCGTGAGCAAGGGCGAGCGGCACACGGAGAACCAGCGGCCGGACATCGAGCGCGTGGTCGCGATGCGCGGGCTCGAGCTCGTCGCCGAGTACGAGGAGAAGGCGAGCGCTGCGAGGGTACGGCCGGTGTTCGACCGGATGGTGCGCGACGCGCACCAAGGCGCGTTCGACGTGCTCGTGGTGTGGGCGCTCGACCGCTTCGGCCGGAGCATGGTCGGCAACCTTCAAGCTGTCCTCGATCTCGATCGGTGCGGCGTGCAGGTCGTCAGCGTGCGCGAGACGTGGCTCGACACCGGCAGCGCGGTGCGCCCGCTGCTGATCGCGATCTTCGGTTGGGTCGCCGAGCAAGAACGCGTGACGATCATCGCGCGCACGAAGGCCGGCCTGCGGTCCAGCGCAAGGACAGCCCGGACGACGCGAAGATCCTGGACAGCCAGTGCAGTCTCAAGGGCACGGACGTCGAGATCCCCGCGCTCGAGGGCGCCCTCCTGGAAAATCGTCGTGATCGACATGCAATGATCTCATGCGCGAATTTGCCGACATCGAGCGCGAGCTCCACTTGATGAAGTTCACCGACAGCAGAAACGGCACGCTGTACTGCGTCCCGGTTGCTCCGGGTGCGCCGCGCCTGATCGTCCGTCGTTTCGACGGTGAGGTCCCGCCATCACTCGTACCCGCGTATGCCGGGATGATCACCGCCGCGGCGGCGTGGATCGCCGCAGATCCTGAGCTTGCGAAGCTGGTTCGGATCGAGCAGCCCACCGAGATCGGCCGCGAGTACATCGCGCGCCGGCATTTCAATGCTACATCGCTCGATGCGTTCCTCGAGACCGATCCCGATGAGGATCCGCCTGAGCCGCCCCCCGAACTTTACCGGATGCAGGCGCGGTTCCGCGAGCGGACCAAGGCCGCAAGTGACGCACGCGAGGCGCTGTTGACGTCGATCCTGGCACGCAGCATCCTCGAGCGCAGCCTCAAGACCTTCTACGACCATGACGCTGAGCAGTTTGTGATTGCTGATCTCAAGCCGACGCGCGCTGAGCTGGAGCGCTGGCACGCGCTCACCGCGTAGGTGACAATCGCGATCTGCCGTTTGTATTCAGAACATCGTCGCGTTCCGTGAGGCGCCCGCCGCGGGCGCCGCTCGCCTCACGGTGGAGACACGGCATCGCCCCACGCCAGGCGGTCGGCACCGACACCCTCGCCGGTCACCGCACGAAGCTCCATGAGCTTCGCGTGCGCCGCGGCAGGCTCGAGGCCGAGCTGACGCAGCAAGGCGTAGCCGAACATGCCGGTTCGATGAATGCCGGCGGAGCAGTGCACGAGGATCGTGGCACCACTGGCGACGAGCGCGGCCAGCTCGGCGATGACCGGTCGGAGCTCCGCTGTACGCCGCGCGTCGGGTGGCTGACCGTTATCGAGCGGGCACCAGATCCAGGTCAGACCAGCATGCCGAACGGCCTCACCGATCTCTTGGGCACCCTCTCGCCCGGCGAGGAGGGTCACCACATGCGTGACGCCGAATGCCGGCAGGCGAGGCACGTCCCTCTGCTTCGGTCGGTGGGTCAACGCGAGCGCTCCGCCTCCAACCGGTACGAACTTCGGATCGCTCATCGCATCGAAAGTGTGCCTTGAAGAGCACTCGTGGCCGAGACACTTCCGGCAGGTAGGCCCAGGTCACGGACGCCACCGGACTTGTTCTCGCCGACGGTGTTCGGCACGCCGGTCGAGGTCACGCTGTCCGAGCGATCGAGTCGTTCTTCCCGGCGGACGCGGCGACCCTGGAGCTGCTGGGCGCGGCGCAGGTACAGGGGCGCGGAGGGTGCGTAGCTCGCCGATGCCAGTGGCTGCGGCGTTCGCAGCCCGCCTGCGGGAGTCGCAGGTGGCGTTGTCGATCTTGCTCGTCATATCACATGGTTGCGCGTGGCATGCCGGCTGCTCTACCTCTCGACAGGAGGCATGTCATGCGAGCTCTCATCGTTTCGACCCTGATGACCCTTGGGCTGACCGGCGGTGTGGCGGCAGCCGATAACTATCGCGGCGAGACCGTCCGCGATCACCGCGAGGTGCCGGCGTACCGCGCCAACCACGACCGCGGCGACCGCGCTCGTCCGGCGCCGCGCTTCGAGCGCCACGACGAGCGGCGCGGGTACCGCTGGGTGGGCGGCGAGTGGCAGTGGAACCGCGGCCGGTGGCTCTGGGCGCCGGGCCACTACGTCCGCACCGCGCGCTGGTGACGTCGCCCGGAGCGACATCCGCGCCCGCCTTGCGATAGAGTCGGCGCATCCTGAGCGAGGTGGGCATGAAGCGGATGTGGGGCAGTCTGTATTCGGCGATCGCGGTGCTCGTGAGCGTGCTGGCGGCGTGCTCGTCGCCGCGCTCGAGCGTGCGGCTCGGATCGCTGACACCGAGCCAGCGCAGCCTCGACTACGATCCAGGGATCGTGTCGTGGAAGCTGGCCAACCAGCTCACGGTGGCGCTGATGCCGGACAAGCGGGTGAACCTGGTGTCGGTGGAGGTCCGCTACCGGGTCGGTGCGGCCGACGATCCGCCGGGGAAGACCGGGCTGGCGCACCTGGTCGAGCACGTGATGTTCGCCCGGCGGGCGGCGCCGGGAGGGCCGGAGATGGCCGATCAGCTCGCGGCGGTGGCGCTCCGCTACAACGCCGCGACGTCATGGGACTCGACGCACTACAACGCCGTCGCGCTCGCGCCGCGGCTCGATGATCTGCTCGCGATCGAGGCGGCGCGGATGGCGGGCGGCTGCGAGGGGATCGACGACACGGCGGTGGCGCGCGAGCGCACGGTCGTGCTGGAGGAGCTGGCGGAGCGCGACCCCGGCGACGTGCAAGAGCCGCTGCACCAGGCGGTGTTCGGTCCGGGCCACGCCTACAGCCACAGCCTCGGGGGTCGCGACGTTGCGGCGCTGACGCGCGACGACGTGTGCCGGTTCATCGACGCGCACTACGCGCCCTCGCAGGCGATCCTGGTCGTGAGCGGCAGCATCCCGGGCACGGCGGTGCACGGCATCACCGCGCGGTTCGGTGCGATCGCGCGGCGCGCGACCGGGACGGCCACGGCGGTGGGGCCGGTCGCGTGGACCGGGCAGGTCAGCGACCTGCCGGCGGGGGTCGACGATCCGGACGTGCTGGTGCTGTTTCCCGCCGCGCCATGGGGCAGCACGGAATGGATCTACGACAACCTCGTCGATCTGATCATCTTGCAGCGGCTCCGTCAGGCCGCGCGCCGCGAGCCGTGGATCCTCGATGTCCGGCTGGCGCAGCTCGGCGGCGATCGCGGCGGGGCGCGGGGGTTCGTGTTCCGCCTGACCGATGCCGGGCGCGCCGACGAGGCGGCCGACAAGATGTTTGCGGCGGTCCGCGATCTGCCGGGCCCGCGTGACGACGACCTGATCCTCGCGCTGGCCAGCGCGCGCCAGAACGAGCTGCTCGACGCGTTCGAGGCGATCGACACGCGCGGTCGCTGGTGCGCGGACTTCTTGCAGTTCACGGCGCACGGCCGGTTCCAGATGCGCGAGTTGGGCGAGCTGCAGCACATCGATCCGGCGCTGCTGCGCGCGCGGGCGGGCCGGCTGAGCCGCGGCGTCAGCCAGGTGGTGCGGGTCGTGCCGTCGCGCACGCATGTCCGTGCGGGCGACGCCGCGTTCACCGCGGGCGCGAGCATCGATCTGCCGGTGTGGCGTGCGGCGGTCGATCCCGCGGAGGCGAACCGTCCGATCGCGCTGCCGGGCGGCCCGCGCAGCGGTGCGCCGGTCGAGCGGCGGCTGGCCAACGGGCTGCGCGTCGTGATGCGGCCGGACGCCAAGCAGCCGATCTTCGACGCGCGGCTGATCGCGCCGATCCCGGCGAGCCAGCCCGCGGCCGGTCCGACCTGGATCGCGGACGTCGACGCCGGGGCGGTACAGGTCGGGGTCCACCTGGGGTTCGCAGCGACCTCGCCGCGGACGGCGCGCGCGGCGCGCCTGGTGGTCGCCGAGATGATCCGCGACCGCGTGGAGCAGGTCCGCTCGCGGCTCGGCGCGAGCTACGGCATCGAGGCGAGGTACGGCGTCGGCGTGGAGGGCGACCTGCTGGAGGTCGATGGCCTGGTCGACGCCGGGCGCGCCGGCGAGGCGGTGCGCCAGATCGCGGCCGATCTCGACGGGCTGCGCACCGGCGATGCCGGGTTCGCCGCGGACTTCGTGCGGGCGCGCCGCGCCGCGCTGGTGCGGGCGCTCGGCGATCCGGTGCGGTCCAGCATCGCGGCCGACCGGCTCGAGGCAGTGGTCGCCAGCCAGCTTCCGATCGACGCGACCGAGACCTTGTCGGCCGAGATCGCGTCGACCACGGTCGATGCCGCGCGCGCGGTGATCGCGCAGGATCTCCAGGCCGCGCGGATGGTCCTGATGCTCAGCGGGCAGGCGCGCGTTACCGCGGCGGCGTTCGCGGCGGCCGGGGTGTCGCGGTTCGAGACCGTCACCGAGCCGCCGGCCGCGCGCTGAGCACCCCGAAGCTTGCTACTTCGGGAGCGAGCTATTGTTCAGCGCGTTGACCGTGCCCGACAGCACGTTGAACGTGAAGCTCGGGTTGTGCACGCCGCGCGAGCCGTCCACCGCGAGCAGCTCGTAGTTCCAGTTCGCCTTGGCGAACGTGCCCTTGAGGACGTCGAACACCTTGGTCGTCGCGCCGGCGGTGGTGTAGAAGTTGCCGAGGCCGGCGGCGCTGGCGAGGCTGCCCAGCGAGGAGATCGTACCGGTGCCGTTCGGGTCGGCGATCGGCGACGAGAACGTCAGCACGAAGCCGGGCGAGCGGCCGGTGACGAACACCGCGGTGGTGTCGCCCGGGAGCTGCACGGTCGCGGAGCTGCCCTTGTAGTAGGTCCCGCGCACGGCCGCCTGGCCGATGGTGTTCAACGCGATCGCGACGTCGCCTGCCGCGAGGTCGAACTGGCGCTGCAGGGCCTCGCCGTCGACCGGGTCCTTCGCGCCGCCGTGGCAGCTGGCGCACGACGTCGAGTCGATCTTCCAGGTGTGGTTGGTGTTGGTCCCGGTGACGCCCGCGGGGAAGTTCTTCATGTGGCAGCCGACGCACGCGTCCTTGACGGCGAGGTGCGGCGACGGGTTGTAGATCGGGACGAAGAACCCGTTGCGGCCGGCGACGACGTCGCCCTGCGCGGCCTCGTGCGGCGCGCCGATCGACGTCACCGACACCGGGGTGCCCGGGTTGCTGTTGTTGGTGTAGATGCCGTTGAACTGGTCGCCGCGCGCGCCGTTGCGCGAGTTGTGGCACACGAAGCAGATCGCGCCCGAGCCGGCGCCGGCGACCTGGAAGCCCGACGGCAGCATCGGGGTGTCGCCCTCGACGCGCAGCGCGGTGGTGTGGGGATCGTGGCAGGCCTGGCAGGTCTGCGGCTGGACGCGGTCGGGGGTGATGCCGAGGCCCTGCATGTACGCGACGCTGGCGTCGGCGAGCGTCGCGCTCCCGGGGTCGATCAGGTTGCCCGGGAACGGGCCGGGGATCGGCGTGCCGTCGGGCTTGCGCAGGTTGCCGGTCAGCTGGTTCAGGTACTGGACGAAGCCCTGGGCCGAGTGGCAGCGGTTGCAGCTGGCGCGCGGCGCCGGGGCGCCGGTCGAGCTGACGCCGGCGCCTTCGGCGAGCGCCACGTCCATGTTGGCGTGCCTGGACTGCCGCCACAGCGCGACGCGGTCGTGGTTGGTCGGCCGGTCGTGGCACACCGCGCACGCGTCGACGGCGTACTCGGCGACCGGCTTGACGACGGTGCTGCCGTCGAGCTTGAAGCTCGGGTGACCGCCGAGCGGGCCGTGGCAGCTCTCGCACTGCATGCCGGCGAACGCCTTGACGTTGCTGGGAATCGCATTCCAGGCGGTGAGGTTCGGGGCCGCGGTGACCTGGTCGTACGTGGTCGTGACGAGGGTGCCGTTGACCACGGTCTGCATCGACGTCGCGCCGACCAGCGTGAACATGTTCGACAGGTTCGGGAACGTCCAGCTGGCGGCCTTCGCCGTGTCGTCGAAGCCGCCGTTGCCGGCGAGCGCGTTGTAGCCGGTGGTGTGGCAGCCCATGCAGGACCCGCTGTAGTGCGTGCCCTCGGCGCCGGTCATGCCGAACTCGAAGGTGGTCATCGCGCCGGGGGAGCTCCAGTTGACGGTCGGGTTGGCAGTGGCGGCCGGGACCGGTGCGCCGCGGGCGTCGGTGTTCCACACCAGCAGGCCAGAGTTGTCGTAGTGCATCTGCTTGAAGAAGTGATTGCCGTGGGCCGAGTTCGCCCAGTCCTTGAACTTGGCGTCGACGCCGTCCCGGCGGTACGGGGACAGCATGGAGTGACAGGTGGTGCAGTTGGGGTTCGCGCTGGTGAACGCGCTGGCATTGACCTCGAGCGCGATCGGGCCGGCGGCGAGGCTGACCCCGCCGGCGGTGATCGAGTAGTTGCCCTTGGCGTCGGGGATGAACCACGGGTTCGGCGTGGCGGCGTCGTGCAGGACGGCGGTGCTGCCGGACGGCAGGCCGAGCGCGGCGGTGGCCGAGTTGCCCGGGATGTTGGCGATCACGATCTCGCCGATCGGCACCACGCCGTTGCCCTGCGCCAGCGTGGCCGGCGGGACCGCGACGGTCGCGCTCTTCAGGAAGCCTTTCGCGTCGGTGACCGTGACGGTGAAGTTGTAGGTCATCTGGGCGAGCTGCTGCGTGCTGATCCCGAGGAAGCCGACCTGGGGCGCGGGCGTGTACGCGAGCGCGCCGGAGGTGTCGAACCCGGTGACCTGGCCGAACCCGACCGCCTTGCCGCTCGCGAGGATCGCGGCGAGCGAGGCGGTGGTGAAGCTCGGCGACGGGTCGGTGGTGCTGCTCAGGGCGACCGCGGTCGGGTTGGCGGACGATACGACCCACTTGTACACGTAGGGCGCCGTGCCGCCGCTCACCGTGACCGCGAGCGTCGCCGGCGCGCCGAAGCCGACCGGCGCGGCGGCGGCGGCGGGGACGATGACGATCGGGTTGGTCGCGGTCAGCATCCGGTTGACCACCGCGGTCCTGGTCGCGAGCACCGAGACGCCGTCGACCTGGAGCGCCGCGTAGCCGTTGCCGGTGAAGGTCAGCGAGTGGACGCCGGCCGGGACGCTGGGCAGCATGAACGTGCCGTCCGCACCGCTGGTGACCGAGACCACCGAGTCGGTGATCGAGACATCGGTGATCGTGATCGCGCTGGCGGGGAGCGGGCTCACCGACGAGCTCGGCTGCCAGGTCAGCGTGCCGGTGATGGTCCCGGTACTGACGCCGCTGGGGCCAGAGGGTCCGGCCGAGCCGTCTCCGCCGGAGGGACCGGCGGGCCCTGCGGGTCCGGTGGATCCGCTACAGGCCGACAGTGCGCCTGCCAGCAGGCAGGTGAACACCAGACCGGCACGCAAGGAATGCGAGTGCTGCAAGCATCGCGACATGAGCTGCCTCCGGAACGGAATTGCAGTCGGCGTTTACAAGCTGCGTGCCACGCCAGGGCGGCGCGCCGGCGCGGCGCCCGACCGCGGACAAGCTCGCGTGTTTTCGCCGACGATCCTGCATTGCGCGCCACGGCGCAGCGCTTGCGCCTCGCCGTGGCGCGCAAATGCTGCTCGCCGCGAGCCACCCCGGTGCAAGCAGTGCCGACCGGCAATCGCTCGAGCTCGGGGCGCAATGCAGTCACATGAATGGGAATCGAAACAGGCTGATTCGAAACCCGATCAGGGGATGCTGGTCGGATAGCCCGGGACGCCCAGCGCGTCGGCCAGCTCGCGGGCGCGCAGGTTGTCGGGCACGCGGCCGAGGTAGCTGGCGCGCCAGGCCGGGTCGGTGATGCGGTCGGCCCGCGCCACGATGTGGTCGAGCGCCGAGCGCAGGGCGGTGCAGGCGCCGTCGCCATCACCGGCCGCGTGGCGGGCCTCGGCGGCCGCGACCCGGAGCCGGACCTCGGCGAACCCGATGCCGTCGATCCGCTCGGCCTCGGTGAGGCCGGCGTCCGCCAGCGCCCTGGCCTCGGCGATCCGGCCGGTCGCGAGCAGCACGCGGATCAGCGTCGCCGACGCGCTCAGTCGCAGCACCGGGATCGAGACCAGGACCTCGAGCGCGCGGCGCGCCTCGCGCTCGGCGGCCTCGATCCGGCCGTTGCGGAAGTGGGCGTGGCCGAGCACGTCATGCGCGATGCCGAGGTAGATCGAGTTGATGCCGCGGGTCTTGACCGTGTGGTCGGCGAGCTGGATCGCCTCGTCGCACGCGGCGATCGGGCCGTGGAAGCACAGGATGAACGCGAGGCACACGCCGGTGCGCGACAGCGCGAGCGCCTCGTTGAGCTTCTGGGCGACCAGCAGCACGCGCCGCATCGTCGCCGCGCCGGCCTCGGGATCGCCGAGCTCGGCCTGCACGATGCCGGTGAAGTTGTTGAGGAAGACGTAGTTGCGGGTCGAGCCGGCCTGTTCGAACGCGTCGCTGCCCTGGCGCGAGATCGCCAGGGTGTGCCACGGGTCGCCGCCGAGCAGCCGCGAGTAGTAGACGCGCGCGAAGTGGACCCAGCCGGCGGCGGTGGCGTCGTCGTCGCCCTGCAGCGCACCGATCGCCTCGACGCGCTCGACGAACAGCCGGGACTGGGTGCGGCGGCCGAGGTAGGCGAACATCACCGCGAGCAGCGCGCCGGCCTCGACATAGGCGGTGCGGGCCTCCGGGTCGACCTCGACGGCGGCGAACGCCTCGACCAGCCTGCCGAAGTGGTAGAGCTTGCCGGACAGGCTGGTGATCGTGAGCATGGTGCCCATCGTCTTGCACCAGCGGTACGACCCGGGGCGCAGCAGCTCCAGCGCCTCGCTGCCGAACGGGTATGCGGTCTCCCACTGGTCGTTCCAGAAGTGCGCGTAGCACTGCAGGCCGCGCATCGCGCCGAGCAGCTTGCCCTCGGGGCCGCACCGCAGGCCGAGCTCGACGCGCCGGAGCGCGGTCTCGAGGTCGTGGCCGGCGACCGCCTGGTCGGCGGCGCGGCAGTACAGCGGCGCGGCGGCGGCCGGATCGTCGCCCTCGCGGTAGTGATCGGCGAGCACGCCGGGATCGGGCTCGCCGATCCGCTCGAGGTACTGCGCGGCGTGGCGGTGGCCCTCGCGGCGGTCCTGGTCGGTGAGCAGGCCGTAGGCGGCGTCGCGCATCAGCGCATGGCGGAACGCGTACTGGACCTCGCTGGCGAACCGGCTCTCCTTGGCGCGCTCGATCAGCTCCTGGGTGACCGCGACCTCGAGGTTTGCGTCGAGCTCGGGGCTGGCGCGTTCGAGCCCGCACAGCTCGGCGACGCCGTCGCGCCAGAACGTGGCGCCGAACACCGCGCCGGCGCGCAGCAGGCGCCGGGTCGGCGCGTCGAGCCGGGTCAACCGGGTCTGCAGGATCGCGAGCACGGTCTCGGGCAGCCGGTCGCCCTTGCCCTCGGCGGCGGCCCGGATCAGCTCCTCGAGAAACAGCGCGTTGCCGGCCGACCGCTTGACCAGCCGGGTGACGAGCTCGTCGGGCGCGGTCTTGCCGAGCACCTGGCGGACCAGGCGCTCGCACGCCCGCGCGGTGATCTCGCGCAGCGACA
Organism: Kofleriaceae bacterium; assembly: GCA_041495365.1. Taxonomy (GTDB): domain Bacteria; phylum Myxococcota_A; class Polyangia; order Haliangiales; family Haliangiaceae; genus JABFXX01. The sequence goes on from JBGQCL010000057.1 coordinate 35,076, forward strand.
GCACGTCGTGGTGGTCGGACCACAGGCCGGGGAACATGTCGAGGGCGTCGGGGCGCGCCAGCGCGAGCACGAACAGCGGCAGCTCGAGCTCGCGCAGCGCGGCCTCGACCAGCTTGACGGTCAGCCCGTCGCTCCAGTGCAGGTCCTCGAGCACGAGCAGCAGCGGGCGGGCCGCGCACTCGGCGCCGATCAGATCGACGAACGCGCGGCCGACCTGGTCGCTCATCACCTTGGGATCGGCGCGCGCGGCGCGCAGCAGGGTGCGGCCCTCGTCGGGGAACGGGATGCCGCACAGCTCGCCGAGGAACTCGGTGACCCGGTCGGCGTCGGCCGGCGCGACGTGGACGGCGACCCGCGCGCGCAGCTTGCCCTGCGCGGCGTCGGGGGCGTCACCGAGCTGGATCTCGCACAGGTGGCGCAGCGCCTGGGCGAGCAGGCCGTACGGCGAGCCCGCGCTGACCGGATCGCCGCGCCCGATCAGGAGCTGGCAGTCGCGCGCCTCGATCCGGCGCAGGAACTCGTGGCGGAGCCGCGACTTGCCGACCCCGGGTGGCGCGACCACGACGAGCGCGTGGGCCCGGGACTCGTCGATGCAGCGCTGCAGGTGGAGCTCGAGCAGCGCGAGCTCGGGCTCGCGGCCGACGCATGGGGTCGGCTTGCCGAGCAGCAGCCGGGTGTCGTCGACCCCGACCCGCTCGCCCTGCAGCACGATCTCGTTCTGGGTCGTGGTGGTGAGGAACCGCGGGCGGAGCAGGTGCGCGCTGGCCTCGTCGATCAGCACGCCGTCGACCCCGCGCTCGTGCTCGCCGGGCTTGAGGTGCACGGTCGGCGTGTTGCGCCGGGTCAGCCGGACCGCGCGATCGATCGCCTCGCCGACCGGGATGTGTCCGAACACGTCGACCTGGGCGCGGCCGGTCGCGAGCGCGACCACCGCCTCCGGCCAGCGCTCGTGGATCAGGATCGCGCAGCGCGCGATCTGCAGCGCGAGGTCGGCGGCGTTGCCGGTCTGGGCGAGCGCGGAGGTCGCGACCAGCGTACCGTCGGCGAGGCCTTCGACCCGGACGCCGAACTGGCGGAGCAGCGGCTCGAGCATCTCGCGCTGGCTGCGCGCCTCGCGATCCGAGGACGGATCGAGCGTGGGCGACAGCGCGCTGGTCTCGTCGAGCGGGCGCGCGACCACGACGGACACCAGGTACTGCTCGCGCGCGGTGATCGCGGGCGCGACGGCGCGCGACGCGCGGGTCGGAGCGACGTCGAGCTCGGGGCTGATCGGCGATAGCGCGCTCAGCTCGTCGCGCAGCACCGACGCGTCGCCCGGCCGCGCGGCCGGCTCCTTGGCGAGCATGCGGCCGATCAGGTCGCACAGTCCGCGCGGTGCCGGCGGGCACACGGTGTCGAGCGGGCGCGCCTCCTCGAACAGGATCTTGGCGAGCAGCGCCGCGATGTGGTCGGCGAAGAACGGCGGCTGGCCGGCGAGGCACTCGTAGAGGATGCAGCCGAGCGAGAACACGTCGGCCGCGGGCTTGATGTCGCGCTCGCCGCGCGCCTGCTCGGGCGCCATGTACTGCGGCGTGCCGACCTGCGCGCCGGTCTGGGTCAGCGCCTGGAGGCGCGCCGAGCGGCGGGCGACCCCGAAGTCGATGATCTTGAGGTTGCCGACGTCGCCGCCGACCAGGAACAGGTTCGACGGCTTGAGGTCGCCGTGGATGACGCCCGCCGCGTGCAGCGCCTCGAGACCGTGCGCGACGCGCGCGGCCACGAAGGCGAGCGCCGCCCAGTCGCCATGGGCGAGCGCGCGGTCGGCCGCGAGCCCGGGCACGAACTCCATCGTGTAGTAGGGCGTGCCGTCGGGTGCAAAGCCCA
>JBGQCL010000058.1:0-35832 GCA_041495365.1 Kofleriaceae bacterium
ATCTTCCGTCCGTTCCTCGCTGCGCTGTTCCACCGAGACGCGCCTCTGGCGCGCCTCGTCGGGCTCCGCTCGGCCCGGACTAGGCCGGTGGCTCGTCCGCGCTCGCCGCGGCCTCGGCGCCGGCCGGCCGGCGACCGTTCTGGACGTCGGTGGCCCCGACCGCGAAGTACCGCGTGCCGCGCCGCGCGCCCTCGGTCCGCACCAGCCGGTCGGCGATCAGCCGGCGCAGCGGCTGCGCGATCTGCGGCGTCCGCGTGCCGAGCGCACTGTTGATATCCTCGGCCCGGCACCCCGGGTTGTCGGAGATCACGGTCAACAGCTTGTTGCGCAGCGCCTCGATCTCGTGCTGCGCGCGGCGCGCTCGGCTGCGCCGGGCGGCCGCCGCCGAGGACACCGAGGACACCGAGGACGCGTATGACGACGACGACGACGGCGGCGGCGGCAGCGGCGCGAGCTTGACGCTGCCGAACGCGATCTTGAGCTGTTCGAGCGCGATCTGCTTGGCGAGCTCGCCGAGGTCGGCCACGAAGCTGTCGATCAGCGCCTGGATCTTTCGGTGCGGGTCCAACATCCGCCCCAACCTAGCTCATCTCCGCACGCGCTGCGCGCGATCGTTGTGCCCTCGTTGCATGCTCCGGTTGAACCGGCGTCCGCGGCCGGCGTGCGGGCGGGCAGTCAGGGCGACCGGCAACCCGGCGAGCCCGGTCGGGACAGCCTGGTGCAGCGACGATGTACGATGCTGCCACCGCAGAACCGCGGCGCCGCCGGGCCATATCGTCGGATCCTTGCGTGGGGAGGCGAACCAGAAATTCTGTGTTCCGCGAGAACCGCGGCGAACCTCAGAACAGCGCGCCGACGCACGACGAGATGTCGAAGAAGATGAACGCGAGCGCCTTCTCCTGCGGGGTGAGCGGCGTGTTCGAGCACCCACCCGGGTAGGCGGTGCCCGACTTCGAGCTCGAGTCCGCCGACACGTGCATGTCGGAGAACACGACCTTGCCGCACCGGCTGCCGTCGGGCACGTCCAGCGGAGTCGTGAACAGCATGTCCTGCGTGCCGGTCACGCCGGGCAGCAACGGTTGCGCGGGATCGACGTACACCCACTGCTCGGCCTTGCCGGGGGTGACCGACTTGCAGGTGTAGCGCGCGTCGATCACCGGCAGCTGATCGCGCACCATCGACGCGCCGGTGGCGAGCAGCCAGTTCGCGAACGCCGTGCCCTTGGACGCCGACTCGTCGACCAGCGTCGGCTGCGTGCTGCCCTTGGCCGGCTGACCCACGGTGAAGTCGAACGTCGCGGTCGTCTTCCAGTCGGCCAGGCCGTGGCTGGCGTCGTTCTGGTCGCCGCCGATCCAGATGTTGTGCCAGTGCGACAGGAACACGCGGCCGCCCTTGCCGGCGTAGTCGTGCACCGCGTTCATCGCGGCCTGCGACTTGGTGCCCGGGTTCTGGGAGCCCTCGCAGGAGAACAGGACGACGTCGTAGCCCGACAGCTTGTCGACGTTGCCCCACAGCGTGGTCGCGTTAGAGAACGCCCCGCTGCCGCCGCCGAATGTCGTCGCGAACTGCTTGGCGCCGTTGCCGTTGTAGAGGTGGACCCGTCCGCCCTGGGCGTCGGTCGTGATCTCGCTGTCGGCGATGCCGAGCTTGCGGACCAGGCAGTCGAGCGCATCGGCGTCGCCGGTCGTGATCGCGATCTGCGGCATGTCGCCGTCGGTGTGCCGCCCCGGCAAGGTGGTCTGCACCGCGGGTAGCGCGGTCTCCTGGCACGCAGCGACCTGGGGCAGCACGAGCTGCCTGCGCCACTTGCCGACCTGGATCACCAGCGGGATGTTCTGCGCGGCCGGCACGTCGTTCAGCGTGAAGTGGCCGGTCTCGTCGGTGGTCGCCTGGGTGTAGGCGCCGCCGGGCAGGCTGGTGCCGCAGCGGTCGCAGGTCACGCCCGCGGTCAGCGGCCCGGGATCGTGGATCGGCACGTAGACCGTGACGCCGTACAGCGGCAGCGTCCCGTTCGGCGCATACACCGTCCCCGTCACCTGGGTCGGCGGCTGCGCGCCGCAGTTGACGATCGAGCAGCCGAGGCCCTCGCAGGCGTCGGCCGGCGGCGCCGCGTCGGTGTCCTGACCACCGTCGTGGTGTTTGCATCCACCCAGGGTGACGAGGACGGTGCACAGCACCGCGGGGACCGACGACGCTCGTGGAAACCGCATGGTGACAGGCTAACAAGCAAACGGCAAACCACATCCCCGGGCTCGGGTATGCCTCGGGTTGGACGCGGCGCTGGGATGTCTCGCATGTGGGACATCAGATCACGGCGGCGCCGGGCGCCGGAGAGGTCAGTGCGAGAATTTATAATCGACGTAGGCCACGCCGGCGGCATCCCACTTGAGCGGCACCGAGTACTTTCCGAAATCCTTGTGCACGAGCTCGATCGACGACGTGGAGTCGATGTCGATGCGGGACAGCGTGGTGGGCGTCGTCCCGCGCGGCTGGCCGTTGATCCAGATCTGCGCACCGCGCGGCGTCGAGTCGATCACGATCTTGCCGGTCTGCGACGTCAGCTGCGCCATCACCTGGACCGTGCCGCCGGTCCTGGGGATCGCGACCTCCTCGGCGTACGGCTGGTAGTGGCGCAGCGAGACCACGATCTTGTGGCGGGTCCCGACCGTCACGACGTCGATCATCACCGGCGTGCGATCGCCGAGCAGCGTGCCGTCGAAGCTGACGTCCGCGCCGGCCGGCACCGACACGACGTGGACCGAGCCGGTGGGCGGCGGCACATCGCGGGTGAGCCGGATGATCAGGAACGTGACGCCGGCCGCGACCGACACCGCGATCAACCCCGAGACGATGTACGTGAACCATCGCCGGCGCGCCGCGCCGATCTTGTACTGCGACGGGATCTCGTCGACCTCGCTCCACCGCAGCTGCCCGGTCAGCGACGCCGGCTGGGGCGGCGCCTGCAGGCCATACAGCGCGTTGGGGTGCACCGCGTTCGGGTACAGCGCGTTCGAAGCCAGCTGGGGATAGCCGGCCGGCGAGATCTGGGTCGCGAGCGGCTGCGCCGCGTAGCCGGGGTGCATCCCCGGCATCGACGGGACCTGGTACGGAGCCGATGTGGCCGGCAAGGTCACCCCGGGCGGCGTCGGGATCCCGAGCGGCAGGCCCGAAGCATCGTGGTTGTAGGACTGCTGGGCGCCCGGTGTCCCGACCGGGAACGGCGGCGCGGCGTACGGGTGGGGCGGCGTGTGAAGGCGCGGAACCATCGCGGGTCCCGCCATCGCCGCGGATCCAATCTGCGGCGCCGTTCCCTGCGCCATGCCGGGCTGCGCCACGCCGGCCGGGCCCATCCCGGCGGGCGGCATCGCGACCGTCGCCGACATCGCGGGCGCCGGCGGCGCCGCGGGCGCCTGGCGCGGGACCGGCATCGGCTCGCTCGACTTCGATGCCACGATCGCCTGCAGCACGCTGGCCGAGGCCGCGGGCGTTCCGCCCGGCGGCGTGCGGCGCGACGGCCGCGGTTTGCGGATCTCGCTGACCGCGGGCGCGTGGATCTTGGCGGCGAGCGCGGCCGGCGGCGGCGCCTTGATCGCCGGCCGGGCCGGCCTGGTCGGGTGGTCGCGCGAGAAGTCGCGGGACAGCGTCGGGCCGTCCTCGTCATCGTTGCCGGCGTCGCCGTCGTCGCTCCCGTCAGCAGTCTCCGGGGGCCGGCCCGGCGCGGCGGTCGAGTCCTGCCCCGCGTCCAGACCGAACCCGGTCGGCGCCGCGGTGACCAGCGTGGCCTCGATCTGGCCTTCGGTGTCGTCGCCCGCGACGTCCATCATGAAGCCGAGCCGGGGGACGCCGGGCATGCCGGGCGCGCCGGTGACCACCGTGCGCTCGCCGATGTTGTCGAGATCGTCGGCGGTGGCGTTGCGGTCGGCGTCGATCCAGCTCAGCTTCTGGCCCTCGGGCGTGAGCAGGCCCGAGTCGTCGCGCAACGGATCGGGCGGTGCGGGCTGGTCGAGCTGGCGGGTCTCCTCGTGCGCCTGCCGTGGCCGGCCGGCCGGCGGCGTCCGGGCCGGGGCGCGGGGCGCGGCAGTCCCACCGGGGGCAGCGCCAGGAGCACCGGAAGAGGGTGTGCTCGCCGCCGGCCTGGCCGACGGCCGCGGCGCGCCGGGTAGCGCAGGCAGCGGATCGGTCGCGCGGGTCACGCGCGGCACGGACGGCCGGACCGCCGCGGGCACCGGCGGCGGCGTGCTCGGCCGCGCGGGCGGCGCCGTCGATCCCACCGGGACCTTTGCTCCCCGCCTCGGTGCGCTCGCTCCCACGGGGGGCTCTGCTCCCTGCCCCGCCGGCGGTGCCGTCGAGGTCCCCACTCCCCGTCTCGCTGCGCTCGATCGCTGCCCCGGCGGCTGCCCCGCCGGCTGCCCCGCCGACTGCGCCTCGCCCTCGATCCGGCGCCGGTCGAGCTCGGAGACCCGGAACAGCACGCTGTTCTCGTCGCGCAGATCCTCGGCGTCGATCGCGTGCGCGACCTCGGAGTCGTCGAGCGGATGGGTCGACATCACGCCGTCGCGGAACTCGATGCTCACGAACCCAGGGTCGTCGGGCACCTGGATCGGATCGCCGACCACCTGACGGACCAGCGTGGACAGCTTCGGCGCGGTGAACACCGGCGAGTAGGCGTGCAGGAAGCGCTCGAGGTCGGTCGCGAGATCGCCGGCGCTCTGGTAGCGCTCCCCCGGCAGCTTGGCGAGCGCGTGCATCACGATCCGCTCGAGCTGCGGCGGCACGCCCTTGCGCAGCTTGCTCGGCGGCGGGATCTCGGCCTTGCGCGCCATCTCGAGCAGCTTGTGGAGATCCTCCTCGAGATACATCATCTGTCCGGTGATCATCTCGTACAGCACGATCCCGGCGGAGAAGATGTCCGAGCGGTGGTCGATCGGATCGCCCCACGCTTGCTCGGGGCTCATGTAGTAGTACTTGCCCTTGATCACGCCGACCGCGGTCTGGCGGACCTTCATCGTCGCCTTGGCGATGCCGAAGTCGACCAGCTTGACCTCACCGGAGTACGACACCAGCACGTTCTGGGGCGACACGTCGCGGTGGACGATGCCGAGCGGCTTGCCGGCGTGATCGCGCTTGCGGTGCGCGTGATCGAGCGCCGACCCGACCTCCTTGCCGATGAACGCGCACACGTCGAGCGGCATCTCGAGGTCTTGCTCCGAGGCGCGCCGCAGGATCTTGTAGAGATCGGCGCCGTCGACGTACTCCATCGTGATGTAGTACGTCTCGCCGACCCGGCCGAGGTCGAAGGTCTGGGCGATGTTGCCGTGGGTCAGGTGGACCGCGATCTTCGCCTCGTCGACGAGCATCTGGATGAACTGGTCGTCCTCCGCGAAGTTGGGGTGGATCATCTTGAGCGCGACGTATTTCTCGAACCCGGCGATTTCCGCGGCCTTGGCGAGGTGGATCTCGGCCATGCCGCCGACTGCGATCTGGCGGACGAGCTTGTACGGTCCGAACTGACGCTCAGCCACTGCGCCTCATCCCCGCTGCGGTTTCGGGCGTCGGTCCGCGCTTCAACATCTCGGCGCCCCCCGGGTGGACGAACATGCCGACGAGCCGGAGCGGCGACTTGGCGCCGCGATCGAACGTGCACACCACCTCGGTCGCGATCCCGTAGGCGACGTTGACCACGTAGCTCGCCGCCGCGTTGGCGACCAGGTAGAGCCCGAGGCCCGCGCCGTAGGTCTTGCGATCGATCTGGACCGGCGACCGGATGCACTTCTCGATGTACGACAGGACCGTGTTCTTCGCGAGCCGGCCGAACCGATCGCGCACCGCGACCGCGAAGCCGTGATCGGTCGCCGCGTAGCGGATCGACACCGGCCGCGGCGAGTGCGTGTCCTTGCGGTCGTGCGGGTCGACGTCGGCGAAGATCGGCCGCCCGGCGGCATCGACCGGGGCGTCGTACAGCGCGTTCATCAGCAGCTCCTCGCACACCGCGGCGATCGCGGTCCGGACCTGCCGGCGCATCCGGACGTCCTCGGCGTAGCTCAGCACGGTGTCGATCGCCCGGCTGCGGCCGATGAAGTCGTGCAGCCGGACGTAGTGCACCGGGGTCCCCGCCGGCAGGTACTTCTCGATCCCGAAGATGTCGCCGGTCAGGAGCTTCTGGGCGGTGACGAACACGCCGCTCTCCAGCTCCTCCCCCACGACCACGTGGTTGATCCGGTCGTCGCGCAGGTAGCTGGTCAGCTCGGACAGCTCGGCGCGCGGCGTCACGACGGTGACGTGGGCGCGCTCACGCAGCTTGGGCACCAGGGCGTCGAGCCCACCGATCTCGCCGTTGGTCGCGGAGAAGAACACGTAGCGATGCGGGATCACCTCGGCCGCGATCGCCTCGGCGCTTCGCGCCGCGTCGACCTCCGCCCCGGCGCGTTCGAGCGTGACGACGATGCGGCGGAGCTGGTCGAGATCGGTGGAGATCGCGAGCACACGTCGTTTCGACAAGATTCCCCGTGCTCGGGCCAACCGCCCTCGCCGCGGCATGATAACCCGCGCGACGCGACGCGCGGTCGCCAGTCGTGAATGATCTGCCCGGCTTTGCCGGGCCATCCCCAAAGGGGGTCATGGGAAGGCCCCCTCCCGATCGAACTCAGGGCCGGGCGCGCCTGACGCGGCGGCTAGTACTGATAAGTGGCCGACAGGTACGCTCGGAAGCCCTCGTAGGGATTGGGAAGGTACTCGAGGTGCGGCTCGTAGTCGAAGTACACGTCGGGCTGGTAGGTGTGGCCAAACAATGCGTTGTAGGCCATGACCCGGACCGCCAGCTTGGGTGTCGGCGCGTACGACAGGCCCAGGGACAGCTCGGCGGTCGGCGGCAGCCGGTCCATCACCAGATCGGTCGCGAGGACGGTGACCGGCGCCGCAACGGTTGCGCCGCGGTACTCCACCAGGCGGTTGGGGTCCTCGGCGGCGCCGGTGATCTTGAGCGTCGACGTCGCGGTCAGCTGGTTGCCGATCAGCGACCACACTCCCGCCAGCGAGAACCAGTTCTCCGGCAGCGCGCGCAGCCGGCCCTTGTCGCTGGTGTCGCCGCGTAGGTACGTGTAACCGAACTCGATCCGGTGGCCGCCCTGGAGGTAGAGCTTGCCGAGGAACTCCAGCGAGGCCAGGCCGCGGTCGCCGGAGTTGGAGTAGTTGCCCGATGTGACCTGGATCAAGTCGTTGAGCCGGGTGTAGCTGCCGTCGATCCGGAACGACAGCTCGCGGATCTGGCGCTCGCCCTTGAAGATACGCGCGTTGATCTCGGCCTGGGTCGCCTCCGACCGCTCGACGCTCAGGTTGGGGTTACCGCCGATCTGTACAGCTTCACCATTGGACGTGGTGTTGTTGAACACCGGGGGCCGGAAGCCCTGGGCGTAGTTGACCTTGAGGTGCCAGCTGGGGATGAAGCTCCACACCACGGTCGCGGCGATCTCGGTGTTGAGGCCGTAGTGCAGGCTGCCCAGCGAGGCCGGCGCGACCTGGACGCGGCCGCCGAGGTCGAAGATCAGCTGCTTGTTCGGCCGGTACTGCGGATCGACGTAGGCGCCGAGCACCGTGCGATCGGCCGGGAATGCGAACGTCAGGGGGCAACCGGCGATCGGCTGGCCCATCCCGTCGCGCGGGCACGGCAGCGGGACCAGGCCGGGCGCCGGTGAGACCAGCGTGAACGGCGTGCCGGTGCCCTGCAGCGAACCGTTGCTGCGGTCGGGCTTCCACTCGTGGAACGCCTCGGCGCCGTACAGCACGCGGATCTTCGGTGTCAGCTCGACATCGCCGTCGAACGCCCCGCCGGTGCGGTAGCTGGTCAGGTCGGCCTTGAACGACAGGCCGCCCTGGAGCGCCGAGCTCGCCGACAGGATCTGCAGCGGCTCGAACCCGCGGACGAACTGCTGCACGTAGCCGCGCACCGCGAGTCCCGCCTTGTCGTGCGCGAACCGCGTGCGGTACTCGGCGACCGCGTAGCGATCGTAGACGTCCTCGCGGTTCAACCGGCTGAGCCGGTTGGGGTCGGTGCAGTTCGCCGCGGTCGATCCGACCGGGCACATCGGATCCTCGGGCAGGGTCTGGCGCACCGGCTCGCCCGACAGCCCCATCGGCTTGTACTCGCGGCCGAACGGGACGTAGACCCGCAGCTGCAGCTTGTCGTAGGTCAGCTTGCCGTCGAGCGTCGTGATCATCGACCGCGCCTGATCGCTCGTGGTCAGCGGGCCGTAGCGGTTGGGCGAGTTGGGCTGGGGCAGCGCGCTGTGGAACAGCAGCAGCGGCATGTCGAACGCCGGGCCCTGCCAGGTCTGCACGCTGGCGTGGACGAACGCCTTGAGCTTGCCGCCGGCCAGGTTGGGCGCGCCCGCCATCGCGTAGGCGCGCGCCATCAGGCGATCGCCGCCGCCGTCGCCGACCTGGCCGCCGACCTCGACGCCGTCGACGTCCTCGGCGTCCTTGGTGATCACGTTGAGGATGCCGAGCAGCGAGTTCGAGCCCCACAGCACGCCGCCCGGGCCGGTGATCATCTCGACCCGCTTGACCAGCTCCATCGGCTGGACCCGGCTGACGCTCGCCACGTTGACGAACGGGTCGAACAGCGACACGCCGTCGTGCAGGAACTGCACGGCCTGGACCTGACCGCGCACCAGCGTGCCGGGGAACGTCGAGTGGTACGAGTTCCCGCGCTGCCAGCCCGGCACGGTGTCGGCGAGCTGCGCCAGGTCCTGGAACTGGCGATCGCGGATCTCGTCGGCCGTGACCACGGTGACGATCGCCGGCGCCTCCTGCACCGTGGTCACGCCCTTGGCGGCGCTCTGCACGATGTTGGCGAGGTCGAGTGCCTCGTCGGCCCCCGGCCCCTGGGTCTCGCTCTGCGGCTCGAGCACCACCGCCGGGACCTCGACGTCGGTCGGCGTACTGCCGCCGGGTTGTGCGATCGCCGGGGCGCCCGCGAGCGCGAGCGCGATCAGCGCCGCCGCCGCGCTGCGCAGTGTCATGGCGATCCCCCTTGCTGCGCCTTGATGAAGTCGACCCGCTCGTTGACCGGATCGGCCGGCGTCGCGGTGCCGAGCGGGCGGTCCGAGCCGAGGCCGACCGCCTGGAGCTGTTGCGCCGGCACGCCCTGGCTGACCAGGTAGTCTGCGATCAGCTTGGCGCGCTGCTGCGCCAGCGCCTTGTCGCGCCGCTTCTGCGCCGCGATCTGCCCGGCGCTGGCCGACCGGGTGCCGAGCGCGACGTGGACCTCGATCCGGATCGCGAGCCGCCGGTTCTTGATCAGCGTCGCGACCTGGGCCAGCAGCTGGCGAGAGGGTGCGGTGAGCGCGCCGCGCGCGAACGTCACCTGCACGCCCTTGAGGTCGATCCGGTCGGCACGCTCCTCGGGCCCGCTCGTGCCGCGAACGTCGGGACAGCCGTCCTCGTCCTCGAAGCCGTTGACGGTCTCGGGGTCGTTCGGACACTTGTCGACCGCGTCGGGGATCCCGTCGCCGTCGTTGTCGTCGTCGGGGCAGCCGTCCTCGTCCTGGAACCCGTCCTTGTCCTCCGGCTCGTCCGGGCACTTGTCGATCGCGTCGGGGATGCCGTCCTTGTCGTTGTCCGGATCCGGGCAGCCGTCCTCGTCCTGGAACCCGTCCTTGTCCTCCGGCTCGTCCGGGCACTGATCGATCGCGTCGGGGATGCCGTCGCCGTCGCGGTCGGCCCGGCCGGCCGACATGCCGCCGCCGGCGGGCTGCGGCGACCACACGATGCCGGTCGTGACCCGGATCTGATCGCCGCGCGCGCCGGTCAGGCTGGTGCCGACCATCAGGTTGGCGGTGACGTCGGGCGTCACCCGCACCATCACGCCGCCGGTGACCTGGGCCGCGAGGTCGCCGTGGTGAGCGCCGGCGACGTAGTCGCTCGGCTGGAGCGACGTGCAGCGCGCACCGCTGTACAGCCGGCAGTCGCCCCACGACAGCCCGTCGGGCAGCGGGGTGAACGCCACGAGCTCGCCGGACGCCGACAGCCGCGGCGTCAGCTCGTACACGCCGCCGACCCCCGACACCAGCTCGCTGCCGACATCGAGCAACGCCCTGGCGTCGCCCGGGGTCTGGCCGGTGGTCATCGGGTCGTAGGCCTGCAGCACCGTGCGCTCGCGGATCCGCGCGCCGAGGTTGGCGACCAGCCGCGTCGCGTGGACCCGGTCGCGCCGCCACTCGAACGCGAGCCGGGGCTCGAACACCAGGTTGGCGTCGCCGAGCAGCATCTGGTCGTCGCCGAACGGCAGGATCACCGAGCCGACCGCGGTCAGCGCCCACAGCGGGCGCTGGACCAGCGCGAGCTTGAGCCCGAACCGCGCATCGAGCGGGCCGGCGAGCTCGTCACCGAGGTAGCCCGAGCTGCCCGGCGGCGCCGACGGGTCGAGGTTCGACAGCGGCCGCAGCGAGATCAGGCCGGTCGACGACTTCGCGATCTGCCCCATGGCGGCGTAGCGGCCGCGCACGCCGTAGCCGCTGCCGGTCGCGGTGCGGTAGCCGGCGGCGTCGATCCCGATCGCGACCCCGTCGCTCAGCGACATGGCGAACGCCATGTCGATCGTGACCAGGTAGTTGAGGACCCGGTCGCGGCCGGCATCGCCGATCCCCGGCACGGCGAGCACCAGCGGCGCGCGCGCGTAGCTGAGCAGCATCGTGAACGACAGGTCGCGCTTCGGCAGCAGCCGCGCACCCTCGAGGCTGAACACGCCGCCGGCGTCGTACGCGCTGCGGAACAGCGCGCCGTCGACGCCGCTCGTCGGATCGGCCGCCGCGGGGTGCGCCGCGAGCACGGCCAGCAGGGGCAGGTACTTCAAGGTGGACACGTCGAGCCGGTCGGACGGAAGTTCTGGATGAAGACCACGCCAGGGATCGCTGCCGCGAGATGCGCTTCCCAGTTGCATCCGGAAGGCAGCGCACCGGTACCGGAGTACATGTCGGTCGGCATCGCGCTCGTGATGGTGTACAGCGCGGTGCCGTTCATGCCGGTCGCGCGCGCGGCCCCATCCACCGTCGTTCGATTCGTTGCCGCCGCTCCGAAGTAGAACGTGTGCGCGGTGTCCGTCGGTACACCGTTGCGGGTCGCGGTGACCCCGGATGCGAGCTCGGGCCCCATGAGCTTGCCGTGGAACACCATCGCGAAGATCCCCGTCACGAGCGACGGGCCGCTCCACCCTGCGATCGTCGCCGGCTTCACGACAAACGCCTCCACGTCCCGGCTCGCGCCGTTCGGGATCGCCGCGGTGGCCACCCCCGCCGGGTTCGCGAGACCCATCGGGCCCGGTTGCGCGGCGTCATCGACGCCGAGCACGATCAGCCCCGGAGGACCCGGCTGACCCACGTCCGGGATCCGGAACCGACCGCAGTCGTCGATATACACCGACCCCGTGGTCAGCAGTGTTGGGAACGCGCCGCCGTCGTAGACGTTGAACCCGAGCGCGCACGGCCCGGAGGTCACGCCGGTGCCGCACTGGGCCCCGGTGGCGCTCGGCGCCGCGAACGCCTGCCCGGTCTCGAAATCGAAGATCTGCCCGCAGATCGTCTGCTTGCCGCCGGTTCCCACCGGGCAGGCGAGCCGGGCCGAGCAGCCTCCCCCCCCGGTCCCGACGCAGGTCGTCACCCCCGTGCCCGGGTCGAGCTCCTCGGCGGTGGTCATCGGATCGCACGTCGTGGGCGGGAACTTCGGGACGCAGGTGTCGCCGTGCAGCTCGGTGAGCATCCCGCACCTGGCGGCGCTCACGGTCTGGCTTGGCGCGACGCAGAGCCCGTTGCGCTCGGTCGTGCCCTCGCCGCAATCGACGGTCTTGCAGCCCGGGGCGAGGGCAGCGAGCAGCGCGAGAAGGACGCTCCGTGGGTACATGCGCGCTCCTAGAAGTGGACGTCGTCCTGTGCGAGATCGGCGAACACCGCCATCTCGGCGGTGAGCGCCGCGTTGTTCGGGTTGACCAGGTGAACGTGGAACACGCCCCGCGTCGGCATGGTCGGCCGGCCGAAGTACAGCTGGGTGCCGGGCCCCTCCATGCCCGCGGGCGGCACGTCGGCCTGGACGTAGATCGCGTACGCATCGACCCTGACCAGCTCGCTATCGACGAAGATCTGGGCGCCGCCGACCGGCGTCCCGGCAGGGGTCATCGGGTTGAGCAGCAGGCCGAACGTCGTGCCGTTGAGCGGCGCGGTGAGCACGCGGTCGGTGCCCTCCCATAGCCGCGCGTCCTGCTTCCAGGTCGCCTGGCATAGCTGGAGCCGGCGCTGGTTGGACGCGGTGTCGATGCACTGCGGCGGCGGGATCTGGTCCGGCGGCCCCATGCAGTCGGTCGCCATCGCGGGGTACGCCGTGGTCGACGCGGAGGTCACCGCGACCAGGCCACCGGGGCCGATGATCGCCTTGATCTTCGCCATCCGCGCCAGCGCCGTCACCACCAGCTCGAGCTGCTGCGGGGTCGCCCCGGGCGGCGGGTGCGTCGGATCCGGGATCATGGTGTCCTGCTGGATCCGGTTGGCGAACTGCGTGACGTGGATCCCGGGGTACGGCACGTGGTCGCCGACGTCGATGAAGCACGGCGACGACGGGTCGACGATGTGGTGGACCTCGAACCGGACGACCTCGAACAGGTGGTCCTGGACCGTGCTGTCCGGCAGCGTCTCCTCCTGGATCGCGTACAGCGTGAAGTGCGACGCCGCCGGCAGCTCGGCCGGGTCGCGCATCGCGAGCACGCCGGCCTGGACCGGCGTGGCTGGCGACAGATCCAGCTGCACGTTCGCGCCCTGAAAGCCGTTGACACAGCCGGCCAGCGTCAGCGCTGCTGCGGCAACTGTTCCTCGTGTAGGTCGACGCACGTCGCGCGGTCCCCCTTGCGAAGGAAAATGGTAGATCGCGCCGAACCCCAAAGCTACTGGTTGGCGTGCGCGATCCGCGGCTGTCCCACCGGCGCACGCGAGGGCACCGCGGGCGCCCGGGGCGAACCACCCCGACGGATCGCGGTGATCTCGCCGGCAACGCTCGACAATCGCGACGCCCACGTGGCGAACCGCACGGGCCGTGACGGGGTGAGCGGGCCGGCCGAGCCGGCGACCGCGGATCGTCAGAAGCCGCCGACGACGACCAGCCCGGCGGCCTCGCGCGCGACCATCGGCGCGAGCTCGACGCGCGCCGTGCGGGCATCCGGCGCCTCCGCGGCGGGGCGCAGGGTGAGCCAGACGGCGACCCCGGCCGCGGCCAGGCTGGCCACGCCGAGGCCCTCGGCGACGAAGCGCTTGTTGTTGGCCGAGTGCCACAGCGAGATCCGCCGGTCATTGCTGGTCTTTTCGTCGACGCTCTGCGAGTTCGTCGAGCGCGCCCACAGCTCGAAGCCGAGCGCCCCGCCGGCCAGCGCGACCGCCGCCCCGCCGATCACCAGCGGGACGGTCTTCGAGCGGGCGCGCGGGGGGGCCGGCGCAGCTTCGCCGTCGGCCGTGTGGACCGGCAGCTCCTCCAGCGCGGCGGCCTTGAGCCTGGGGATCTCGATCGTCCTGGCGTCGTGCTCGTTGCCGACGGTGATCGTGGCCGACCACTCGGCATTGCCGGGCGCCCGGGCGGTGATCTGGTAGGTCCCGCCGTCGACCGGCAGCGCGCGGTTCCAGGCCCCCGGGTCGACCGGCTCGCCGCCGCGCAGCACCTGGAGGCCGGGGACCCGGTTCGGGTCGGTGACGGTGACGGTGAGCGTCGATAGCCGCGGCTCGAGCTTGGCCGCCTTGGTCGCGGCGACCTGGTGCAGCTGCTGGGTCGCCGCGTCGGTCGCGGTCCGGGTCTGGCGCTCGGCCTCCAGGAACAGCCCCCACGCGGTGGCCAGCTGCGCGTTCTTCTCGCGGCACGCCGCCTGGTTGAGCAGCGTCGCGATCGTCGGGTCGAGCTTCTGGCTGGCGTCGAACGCGGCGCACGCCTCGACGATCTTGCCCTTGGCCATGAGGTCCTTGCCCTGGCGGAACAGCGTCTCGGCCTGGGCGCCGCCGGACTGGGCCTGGGCGGCGGCGGGCAGCGCCAGCGCGCCGAGCGCGATGGACAGTGCAACGATGGGGCGATACGTCATGACCAGTGGCCTCGTGGGTTAGCGGCGGTCGGGGATCCCGTCACTGTCGGTGTCGTTGGAGCCAGCGCCGGCGGCGGCTGGCCTGGGAGGTACGTGCACGGTGGCCGGCGGTGCGGCGCCGGCGGCGAGCGGCGGGGTGGCCGGGTTGGTCCGCGGTCCGGGGCGCCCGCCGCCATGCCGGCCGGTGCCCGCCGCGGCGGCCATGCCGCGGCTCGCGCTCCACCGCGGCCCGCGCGCGAGGTCCGTCACGTCGGCGCCGAGCGCCCACGACACGACGTCATCGCGGGTGCCGGGCTCGCCGTCGGGGCCGTACGACAGGACGCCGGCGACCTGGTCGGCCGGCTGATCGCTGCACACGATCCGCAGCGGCTGGCCCCAGGGGTCGAGCGCGGCACCGAGCGCGGCGGCGTCGGGGCAGCGCGCCCCCGGGTGTGCGTGCGACCAGGCGACGAACCGCCGCAGCGTGTCCTTGATCTGCGCCGCCAGTGCGGCGCGCACCTCGGGCGACGGCGACGGACGCACGGCGGGTGGGGCGCCGGCAGCCGATGTCGGCGCGCCAGGGGCTGGCGAGGACGCGGCGCCAGGGGCGGCGGCCACCGGCTGCATGCCCACGTGCGGCACGGCGGCGGATGGTGCACTCCCGGCGGCCGGGGCAGCGGCCGCGGACGCGGGCGCGCCGGGGCCTGCCGGTGTCGAGGACGTCGCACCGGGGCCGACGGCGGCGGTCTGCGTGCCCGCGCGCAGGGCGGCGGCGGATGGCGTGCGGCTCGCCGGCGCTGCGCCCGCGCTCGCCGGCGCCGTGCGCAGCGCCAGTGCGCTGCCGATCGCACCGCCCACGACGATCGCCGATGCGCCGACGATCAGGCCGAGCCGCGACCGCGGCGCCGCGACCGACCCGCTGTGCGCCAGGCTGGACAGCGTCGTCGGCCCGCTCGGTTCACGCGACGCCGCGCGAAGATCGCGCGTCATCGCGGGCCCTCGCAGCTTCTCGATCGGACGACGTCGTGCATGGTGGTCCGCCGCCGCACTCCCCGGCCAGCGCGCACACCATATCAAAGCTCGCGACCTCCGGATCGGCCGAAGCTCGCCTCGGCGCGGCGGGCCCGGGTGGCAAACCTCGGATCCTGCGGGCTTCTTCGAGCGCGCTGACGGTTCATCGCGATTTCGCACCGGACCCGTCAATTCGACCGGCCGGCGGCTCCTCGGCGGTGCCCCGGTGCCATGGTCCGGCGTGGCGATGCGGAACCGCTACGACCAGTTCGGCAAGCAGATGGTGCGCGCCGCGCTCGAAGGCCACTGCGCCGTCGAGACCGATGCCGAGGTTCCCGCCGAGCCCCGAGCAGCGGCTGCAGGCGGCATCCGCCGCCCAGATCGAGGTCTGGATCGAGCGCGTGCTGTCCGCATCCACGCGCGCCGAGCTCCTGGCCCGCTGAACGCAGCCCGAGCGCTGGCGAGCCGGGACTCGCCTGGACGGTCATGGCCGCCAAAGCGCGCCGCGCGCTACGGCGCCGCGGGGACGGCGGGCGGTGCGAGCGGCTCCAGCTCGACGGCGAGGTCGGTGACGATCGCAGGGAGCGCGTCGATCGTGACGTGGGCCGGCTTCCAGCCCGACTTCTCGATGTCGACGCGCAGCGTGCCGGGCTTGATCAGGCGGGGCGCGACCGGGGTGCCGCCGTAGCGCAGGCCGGCGATCCGGACCGTCGCGCCCGACACGTTGGCGGTGACCGCGATCGCGGCGGCGTCGCCGAGCTCGCCGCGGTAGGCCGACCGGCCGTCGGACGCGCGGCAGCTGTCGTGGAGCCGCCGGGTGTCGGCGAGCTCGTGCGATTGCGGGTTGAGCTGCAGGGCGCGGCGGGCCTCGGCGATGCAGTCCGCCCACCGGCGCTGGGCCTGGGCGACCGCGGCGAGGAAGCGATGCGGGCCGGGGAGCCGGGGGTCGATCGCCTCGGCCTTCTCGAGGTGCGCGCGGGCATCGTCGTACTTGGCGAGCCGGTAGGCGTCGACGCCGGCCTGGAACTCGCGGGTCAACGCGGGCGGCACGGCGTCGGCGCGCACCGCCGCGGCAGCGAGCAGGCCCGCGGCGCTCGCCGCGAGCGCCGCGATCCCGGACCAGAGCACGGAACGCACCGTGAGGAGACGGTAGCGCACCCCGCCCGGGATCTCCACGGCACCCCGCGAATGGCGATCCCGCACCGGTCGGCGCCTCCTGCACCGCGCGGGGGCGCCTCCAGGCCGGCGCGCCGCGATCGCGGGTTGCGCGCACGCGGGCAGCGCCCGCCGCTGCGTCTGCGCAGGATCTCCACGAGGACTCGACACCGCCTGCACGGCCGCTGCGCCGCCGCTGCATCGCGGGCTGGTTGATGGTCCGCGAGCTGGTGGCGCGGGTCGAGGGCCTGGGCGACCTGTTCGCGTACCAGGCGGCGATCGAAGGACCCGAGCCGGAGTGATCGATTCCGTCCGCAGCGAAGCAAGGACCGGAATCACCTTGCGGCGAGGGTCCCCCTTGTGGGCAGGCGGCGAATACGCCGCGCCGCCGGAGCGTTCGCACTGAGATGCCGGCCGCCCGCGCGGTCCGCGGCCGCCCGCGCGCGGGTCTGGGACCGGTTCTACTCGACCCGCGCCGCATCGGGCGGCTCCGGCCTCGGCCTGGCGATCGTCCGATCGGTGGCGCTCGGCCACGGCGGCGCGGTCGGCGTCGACTGCGCGGGCGGCATCACCGCGTTCTGGCTCGAGCTGCCGGCGCGCCGGCCCAGGTAGCCGAGAGCCAGAACACGGGCATTGCGCCGCGACCTGTGGGAACCTCGATCCACGTGACCGGCGAGCGCATGTGTCCCCGCTGCCGCGCGATCAGGCCGGTCGACCTGGCGCCGGCGGCGCCGTGCCCGGCCTGTGGCACCGTGCCAGCGCCCAGGCGCACCGCGCTGGAGCCGCCGCCGCCGCGCGCGGAGGGCTGGTTGTTCGGGCCGCTGTTCGGCGGGTTCCTCGCCGCGCTCGTCCTGCTCGGGATCTCCCACGCGGCGGCGTTCTTCGTGTGGGCCGCGGCGAGCGCCGCGACCGTCGCGATCGGCGTCCGGCACGCGCGGCAGTCCGGACTGCCGGCGCTGCCCAGCGCGACCGCCGCGCTGCGCCGCGATCGCCGCCGGGCGCTGCCGCCGCCGGAATAGACCGCGTCATTCACCACGACGTCTCGGCCGAGCGCGCTGGCCGTGCGAAGGTTCAATGCGCTGGCTGCTGAGACTGTGCCCGGTCAACAAGTGTGAACGTGCCGGTCGCGGGATCGAAATAGACATCATCAACGGTGCTGCGGCGGCGGCGATGCTTCGCGAGGATCACCTCATGGGACATGTCGGGATCATCAGGCGCGTGGACAAAGAGTACGGCGGTTGCCGCCGCCTCCAGTGCCGCGCGGCAGTCCGGACACCGGTGCTGCCCAACGTGACCGCCGCGCTGCGGCGCGGTCGCCGCCGGGCGCTGCCGCCGCCGATCTGGTCATGCGCCAACCGCGCTCCGGGCATGGTAGCCTGCAGTCATGTATTTCATGACGAGCCCACTGGGTCGGCCGGTGAAGCGGGACGACTGGCGCTCGTTCCACGAGGACACCATCCTCAAGCTCCTGTTCGACGCGGCCAACAGCCGTTCAACCCCGACAACGAGCCTCTGGTCTTGGAATCGCTGGAGAACGCGACGGGCATGGACCGCGCGACGGTGGAGAGCATGTGCAGGGCACTGGAGCAGCAGGGGCTCGTCGAGCTGCATCCAGATGGTGGAACGGCCGAAGCTGCCCGGTTGACACAGCTCGGGCACACGCGCGTCTGGGAGCGCCTGGCTTCCCATCGCGCCGTCGCGGGCTGACGCTTCCCGCCTATGACCACTGCGAAAGTCTCGCCCGGGCCAGTATCCGAGTGGCTGCATCAGGCAGAGCACGATCTCACGGTGGCCCGTGCGCTGCTTGCGCAGCAGTTCTACGACTGGGCGGCATTCGCCGCGCAGCAGTCGGGAGCGATGCGCTGCTCGCCTTCTGCGATCCGCTGTGCACACGGATCGACGAGTTCTGGGATAGCTTGACGTAGCGACGATCCGCGGCCCCAGCGCGGATCAGGTCGGCTGCGGCGGCGGCTGGGTGCCGGGTCCGCGGCGGCGCTTGGCGGCATCGTCCGCGTCGGCACCGGCGGGGGCGGGCTTGGCGGCGACCGCCGGCTTGCCGGCCTCGGCCGGCGCCGGCGGGATCAGCGCCGCGGCGACCGCCGCTTCCTTGTTCGGCTCGTCGCCGACCGCGAGCTCGCACTCGCCGAACACGACCTGCATGCCGCCCTTCTGGACGCTGAGCGAGACCTCCAGCGAGCGCGCGCGGATCACGGTGCGATCGCGGACGCGGCCGGAGATCTCGACGGTGTCGGCCTCGACCTCGCCGGCGAGCTCGCCGTCGGACCGCAGCTGCTTGACCTTGACGACGCCGGACACGACGCCGCTCGGGGTGACGTGGATGACCGGACCGGCGATGTCGCCCTCCACCTTGCCCATCACGACGATCGGGCAGCTGGAGGACATCGTGCCTTTGAATTCGGTCCCCTCTTCGACGAGGGTATGCTTGCCGGTGGGAAGTCCGTTCTTTTCGCTCATATCGCCTCGTTGTGGGGTTGCTACCTGGAGCCGGACGCCGGGGCCTTGCCCGGCGGGATGATCTTGACGCGCAGCTGACAGCCGCTCTCGAACGCGAAGCCGGTCGGGTCGCCGCTCTGTGCGACGGTCGACACCACGGCGCCGCGCGAGCTGACCATCAGCTTGCGCGCGCCGACGATGCCCGGGCTGGCCTTCTCGAAGAACTTGCCGTGGACCGTGATCAGGCCGGCGCCGACGATCTCGCAGTCGGCGAGCACGCCGCACGGGCCGATCACCAGCTCGGTGTCGGCGCCGACGTTGATCGTGCAGTTCTGGAACAGGCTGTCGATCTCGACCTTGGCGCCGGAGTCGAACTGCAGGGTCGCGTTGCGCAGCACGTCGCCGCGGCCGAAGTAGCGGCGGCGCGCATCCTCCGCGACGACCTGGACCGCGCCGACGGTGAGCACCGACGGGATCACGCCGTTCTCGACCCGCTGGGTGCCGTCGCCGGCCGGGCTGAGGTCGAGCCAGCCGACGTCGATCACGCCGAGCGGCAGGCCGGTGCCGACCAGGCCCGCGACCTTGGCGCCGGTCAGGTGGGCGCCGGCGAGCTGGGCCCGCGCAAACGTGGCGTGGCGGATGTCGGCGCCGCCGAGCCTGGCCCCGGTCAGGTCGGCGCCGGAGAAGTTGGTCTTGACCAGCGAGGCGCCGGTGAAGTCGGTGTTGCGCGCGATCGCCCGGTGCAGCACGGCCTCGTCGAGGATCGCGCCGCGCATCACGGCGTCCTCGAGGTTGGCGCCGGCGAGGCTGGCGTTGCTGAACCGCGCCGACACCGCCGACGCGCCGCCGAGGTAGGCCTCGTCGAGCTCGGCGTGGGTGAACACGGCGTCGGCGAGGTTGACCCCGCCGAGCTTGGCGCCGGTGAGCTGGGCGTAGCTGACCAGCGCGCCCGACAGGTTGGCGCCGGTCAGCACGGCACCCTCGAGGTTGGCGCGCGTCAGGTTGGCGCCGACCAGGATCGCGCGCTCGAGCTTGGCGCCCTCGAGGTCGGCGTTCTCGAGGTTGGCGCCGCTCAGGTTGGCGCCGACCAGGTAGGCCTCGCGCAGGCTGGCGCGGCGCAGCGCAGCGCTCGACAGGTCGGTGCCCTCGAGGTTGGCCCCGTCGAGGTCGGCCCGATCGAGCGCGGCCCTGGCGAGCTTCGCCTGCGACAGATCGATGCCCTTGAGATCGGCACGGTCGAGCTTGTCGCCGCGCTGGATCCGCTTGAGTGCCTCGTCGCGTGATAGCCCCATCGTCATTGCTCCGTCGTTGCTCGATCGTTACGCTCGGCCGTGACTCTCTCGGCCGTGACTCTCTCGGCCAACCCTTCGGTCGTCACTCTCGGCTGGCCTTGCCCGGCGGCGGCTTGTGCGGGATCGCCGCGGACAGGTAGCGATCGAGCGCGGCGATCCGGTCGTTGAACGGCAGCCGGTCGAGCCGCGCCAGCAGGTCGCGCTCGCCGAGCCGGGCCAGGGCGACCTTGATGCGCTGGAACACGTGCTCGCGCTGCTTGCGGGCCTCCTGCTTGCGGCCGCGCGCCTCGTCGGTCCACAGCGTCGCCGCGTGGTTGTACTCGTCGTTCTGCACGCTCATCATGATCAGCAGATCGCCGAGCGCGCGGCGCTCGGCCAGCGGATCGGGCGCGGCGAGCGCCGAGCTCGCGGCGGTGCGGTAGGTCCGGAACTGAGTGACGATCGCGGTGGCGAGCTCGGGCCGGATCGCGGCGACCACCGCCATCTCGTCGGCGCTGGCGTGGATCAGCGCGTCGAGCCGGTGCAGGCCGACCGCGAACAGCTTCTCGACCGTGCGCTTCTCGACCCCCGGGATCTGGTAGAGCAGCGCCTCGACGATGATCGGCTCGCGGCGGTCGCGCTCGGCGTCGAGCTCGAACGCCTGCGGGATCAGCTCGATCAGCCGCTGGTAGCGGCGCAGCAGCGCGGCCTTGTCGTCGTCGTCGATCCGGGCGCGGCCGGTCACCGCCGCGTCGACCGCGACGCAGAACTCGTCGAGCGCCCCGCACAGGTCGTGGAGCTCCAGCTGCTGGGCCATCGCGCGCAGCGAGCGCAGCGCCGGCTGGGTCGACTCGATCCACCCGGGCTGGGCGTCGCCGTAGCGCAGCTCGAGCATGACGTCGCGGACCTGGGCGACGTGGATCGCCGCGACGTCGTTGAACACGCGGCGGACCTCGGCGAGGTCCTCGACCGTCGACACGCCGTGGACCGACTGGGCCGGCATCACCGCGGTGTCGCCGGGCTCGGCCTCGATCACCTGATCGAACGCCGCGGTGACGGAGTCCGAGTGGGCGCGGCGCGCCGGGCGGCCCGCAGGAGGCTGTGGCCGCACGACCGGTGCGGCCGGTGCCGGGGGTGCGGCCGGTGCCGGGGCCGCGGCAGCGGCCGGTGTCGCGGCAGCGGCCGGTGTCGCGGCAGCGGGAGGCTTCGCCGGCGCCGCGCTCGCCGGCGCTGCCGGGGGACCTGGCGGCGCCGCGGGTGGCGCGGTCCTCGGCGGCAGCCCCGGCAGCGCGGGTGATCCCGACGACGCGGGCCGCGCGCCGCGGCCGGAAGCCGACCCGGGGGCCGGCGGTGGTGATTGTCCCATCGTTGCGTCTCTCTCCTTCCCGGGCTCCTTGCCGGACTCGGTCGCGGACCGCGGTACGCTCGGCAATCCGCCGCGCGCCGGCGGCCGCGACTCGGCGGCCGCCGGGTGGGATGGTTCGGGCGACGGCGACGGCGGCGGATGCGGCGCCGGCGACGCGCTGCTGCGCTGGCGCGACTGCGGGCCGGGCCAGTCCCAGATCGATCGCTGCGGCTCGCCGGCGTGCGCGACCACGCTGCTCGCTGGCGTCGCGAACGCCGGCGTCAGGCCCGACGCCGCGCCGAGCAACGACGATCCGCGTACCGGGGCAGGCTCCTCGGGCAGCGTGGCCGGCTGCGGATCGCCGCCGTGCGCCGCCTGGGTCACCTCGATCTCCGGATCGGTCGAGTCGCCGTCATCGCCACCGGCGGACGGATCGACAGGATTGCCATCCTGGCCACGTTGGAAGAACCGCGAGAAGATCCCCATCGAGCGACGCAGCGATCGCGAGGAGCGCGGCGTACGGTGACCCTATCAGAAGTCGGTTGCGCCGGCCGATGTGTTCCTTCGGCGCCAATGTCTGGACGATTCCGCCTTCGCGTCGCGCCGTCGGTCGCGCTCGGCTGCAAGGTTTTCCGGCCACGCTGGAACTTCGCGCGCTGATTCCGGAGGATCGCAATCACGCGTGTCGGCCGCAGCGCAATGACCGCGGTTCCGTCGCCTCGCTTACCGCCGCGGGGCTTGTCGTACACCGTGCAAGCCGCGATCGCGTTTGCTGGATCGGCGGCTTGACGGTTCGTGCGACAGCGGATCGACAGCGACCTGCGGGTTTTGCGCAGCCGATCGCCGGGCGGCCGTCCTCTGGACAAGGAGGACACATGAAGAAGCACACACCATCACGACCCGCGTTGCACCTCGGCCGCGAGACCATCCGCACGTTCTCGGCGCTCGATCTCGAGCGCGCCGACCCACCCCTGCGACCCGCAGTCGTCGCGGCGGCCCGCTACTGCGTGGGATCGTCGCGCCCGCTGCCGCGGCCACCGCCGAACCGGTCCCACACGTTGATCCCGCCGGTACCGCTGCCGGCGCCGGCCGGACGCGGGTGCCGCCCCGGGATCGCGGTGGGCGCGTCGGGCAGCGCCTTGATCGCGGCGGTGAACTCGCGCGGCGCGCCGTCGGACGCCTGGACCTTGAGCCGCAGCGTGCCGCCGCGCTCGACCAGCGCGGCGTACTCGTCGTCGACCAGCCTGGCGAACCCGGCGGCGTCGCTCGCGTCGCGCCCGTCGACCGCGAGCACCACGTACTGCTCGGCCAGCCCGAGCTCCTGGAGCGGCCCCGCGGCGAGCCCGAGGATCACCGCGCCGCGCTCGATCCTGGGGTAGCGCCAGGCGATCAGCGGGAACAGTCCGACCACGGTCGCGCCGAGCGCGGTCGCCGGCTGGGCGTAGCCGTCGACCAGCCGCGCGAGCTCGGTGGCGCCGAGCGTGAGCTGGGCAAACGCGAGGTACCGCTTGCCGTCGCCGCCCTGGTATTTTTCCCAGTACCGGGTGGTCGGCGCCGCAGGCACCGCGCCGCCGCCCGTCGCGCGCAGCGCCTGGGCGACCGCGCGGCGGGCCTCGCGGACGTCGCGCCGCGCCGCGGTGCTCGCCGGATCGCGATCGAACGCGGCGAGCCTGGCGTCGCGCGCCGCGCCGTAGATCGGCGGCACGGCGAGCTTCCAGCGCGGGCTGGCGATCCGGACCGCGATCGCGTTGGCCGCGGCGTCGAACGCGGCGTCCGCCGCCTCGTCCTCGGCGTCGTCCTGGCGCGCCGACAGCGACGACACGCCGACGCACGACAGCCCCTTGCCGACCTCGCTGCAGGTCGCCGCCGCCGGGACGTCGCCGGTGATCCACGCCGGCCGCGCCGCGGCGCTCGAGTGGGTCAGCACACCCGGCCCGCCCGGTGGCCGGGCCGCGAACCGCTGGTACGCGAGCAAGCCGCCGGCGGCGACCACGATCGCGAGCAGCGCGATCAGGATCGGCACCGCGAGCTGGTTGCGCGCCTGGACCGGTGCCTGGTGCCCGCTGCCCACCGCCCGGGCCACGCGGCGCGGTCCGGCGGCGAGCAGCGCGCGCTCGCGCAGCACCGCGATCGACTTGACCAGCTCGGGCGGCGCGGTCGGTCGCGGCATCGTCGGCAACAGCGTCATCACGGTCTCGCCGGCGTTGCACTGCATCGCCTGCTTGCAGGTCGCGCAGCGCAGCTCGGGGGCGGTCGCGAACTTGAGCACGTCGTAGTGCGCGCCGACGTCGACGTTGTGCGCGCTGGTCGTGCCGCAGCCCGCGCAGGTGTACGGCATCAGCACGGTGAGCAGCTGGACCTTGGGGTCGAGGTCGTCGCGCGTGCACAGCTTCTCGACGAAGCTCGGCGGGGCGGCCGCGAGGTAGACCCGGTCGGCGACCGGCGCGATCAGGCTGATGAAGCCGCGCCATGCCACCGCGCCGACCGGCTCGATCTTGCCGATCGCACCGAGGTCGACGATCACCGTGCCCTCGAGGCCCTCGGCGAGCTTGTCGCGCGGGAAGCTGCCGTCGAGGTCGCCGGTCAGCCGCAGGTACGTCGTGCGGTCCTCGATCACCTTGTCGACCCGCAGCTTGCGGCCGAGATCGCTGACCGCGTAGCTGAGCTTGGCGGCGAGGAACGCCTCGACCTCGGGCTCGAGCTGGAACCTGTCCTGGCCGAGGACGTACGACAAGAACGTCGCACCGTCCTCGTCGAAGTACATCGACTCCTTGCACGACAGGCACGGCCGCTCGGCGAGCCGCAGCGCCTTGATCGCCTCGAAGTCGCGGTCGACCTGGAGCAGCACGCGGTGCTCGGTGTCGCAGTAATCGCAGCGGAACGGGGCGTAGAAGCTGAACACCCGCCCGCCGCCCGCGAAGTTCGCGACCATGTTGAGCTGGTCGATCACCTTGGGGCTGCACTCGATCAGGATCAGCGAGCGCGCGTGGCGCGCCGCGGTGGTCACGAAGTCGATCCACTCGCGGATCCCGAACGAGCTGATCTTCTTGACCGCACCGAGATCGAGCATCAGCGTGTCGGCGGCCGCCGTCATCCCGAGCTTCTTGCCCTCGAAGCTCTCGTTGATCGTCCCGACGAACTTGATGCAGGCGACGCCGGCGTCGGCGAACTTCTCGATCACCAGCTTGGGCGCCGCGCCCGCCGGGAGCACCGGCTGCGACGGGCGCGATGGGCGCGACGGAGGTTGAACGGGGCGATCGGCGGACTGCATCAATGTCTCCAGAAGTGCAACGACCGGGCGGCGGTCCGGAGCTCGCGCAGGTTGACGTCGAGCTCGAGCAGCGCCGTGACCTCGGTGCGCTGGCCGGGCACGACGTCGAACCACAGCGCGGTCGATGCGTTGTGGCACACCAGCATGCCCAGGCCCGCGCCGCCGTGCGAGCGGTCGAGCTCGCCGCCGGCCAGCCCGCGCGCCAGGCCGTCGACCACGTGGCGGCGCTCGAGCCGGCCGAACGGATCGCGGACCTGCAGCGCGATCCGGGTGCCGTCGGTCGCCAGCCGCAGCGCCGGCCGCTCGTGATCGGCGAGCGCGATGTCGGCCTTGCGGTCGGCGGCGTACCTGGGCCGGCCGAACGCGTCGACCGGCGCGTCGTACATCGCGTTCATGATCAGCTCGTGGCCGAGCTCTGCGAACATCTCGGCGATCCGGCGCGGCGCGCCGAGCGCGGCGATGAACTCCTGGATCTGGCCGGCCGCGGCATCGCGGTCGGCCGTCGCCCGCACGTCGAGATCGATCGCCGAGAACCCCCAGTCGAGGTAGGCCCCGAGCGGCGGCGCCGCGGCGGTCGCGAGCCGGCGCGCGAGCATCACGACCTCCCAGGCGCGCGGCGCCGACTCGAAGTCGCGGCGGGCCAGCACGTGGTTGATCCCCGACGACTCGGCCAGGTAGCGCAGCGATCGGCGCAGCGGCTCGGCGGTCCACAGCACGCCGCGCAGGTCCGGCCGGCCGCGCAGCTGCTCGATCACCGCGTCGCCGTCGAACGCATCGGCGCACACCACGTCGGCGCCGTCGATCGCCTCGCCGAGCGCGGCCGGCTCGTCCAGCGTCACCGCCGAGGCCCCGGTCGCCAGGAACATCCGTGCCAGCTTGCGGCCGACCCGCTTGTTGCGTTCCAGGATGACGACTTGCATCGCGTCGGCCGTGGGTTCCACGCTCCCCGTCCTGCGCCGCTCGGGCCTCGGTGGAACCTATCACAGCGACGCGCCCCAACTCGACGGTAAGTGTGGTGGGCTGTGCTACGCTGGCGCGGTGTGGGTACGAGCTGGTGCGACAGCGATCGTCGCGCTGATCACGGCGGCGCACCTCCCGGTGGCCGCGGACGGTCGCGCCGTGCCCGGGCGCGCCGCCGTGCGCACCGACGAGCGCGCTCCGGCCCGTGCCACCGGCTGTGACGCCGCCGACTGCGCGAAGCCCGCACCGCTGTACCAGACCGTGGCGACCCGCAAGCCGCGCGCCCAGCTGTCCGAGTTCCTGGTCGCCCCCGCCCAGCGCGCCGCGCGGGCGCGCGACTGGCCGCGCGCGATCCCGCTCTACCAGGCGCTGGTCGTCGCGCGTGGCGCGGGCGGCCCCGAGGCCAAGCAGCTCGCCACGCTGTGGACGCTCGCCGGCCAGAACGAGCGCGCCGCCGAGGCCTGGAGCGACTACGCCGCCGCGGTCGCCGACCCGGCCGAGCACGGCGCGGCCGCCGCCGAGGCCGCCCGGCTCGCCACCACCAGCGATCCGTTCGCCGACAAGCTCGTGCTCGGCGACCAGACCGGCGAGGCCCGGCGCGCGTTCGCGCTCGGGCGCGCGGCGTACTCCGCGCGCCAGTGGGGCGACGCGCTGGTCTATTTCCACCTCGGCCATGCGCTGGCGCCCGAGCTGCCCGGCTTCCTGCGCGAGCTCGGCGCGACCTACGACCAGCTCGGCGCCGAGGCGCCCAAGCGCGAGTTCTACCGGCGCTACCTCGTCCAGCGCCCGCTGGGCGCCAACGCCGACCTGGTGCGCGGCGAGCTCGCCCGCGCCAAGGACCCGCTCGGCACCCTGCAGATCTCGTCGAGCCTGCCGTGCACCGAGCTGTGGATCAACCGCCAGCGGCTGACCGGCAAGCCGCCCGACAAGGGCCTGGTCGTCGCGCCCGGCAGCTACAAGGGCCTGTGCTTCAACCCGCGGTACGAGATGGCGCTGTTCGACTACGCCACGGTCGAGCCCGGCAAGGCCGCGACGCTGGCGTTCCGCTGGGCGATCGTCGAGAACCGCCTGGAGCACCCGCTGGGCCGGATCGCGCTGGAGAACCCCAGGGCGCCCGGCGTGATGATCGACCTCGGCATCACCTCGCCCGAGGTCGGCGTCGCCGCACCGGCCGATGGCAAGAAGCTCAAGATGATCCTCAAGGACGACTCCGGCGTGCGGACCGAGGTGCGGGCGGTCCAGATCGAACCGGGCCAGCGGCTCGTGGTGAAGTGGTAGCGGGGACGATGTCCGATCGACCGTCGCAAGAGGGCAAGCTGTCGCCGGGCGCGCCGGGCGATCCCGTCTCGTTCGGGCGCTACTTCCTGCTCGGCCTGATCGCGCGCGGCGGGATGGCCGAGGTCTACCGCGCCCGGCCGCAGGCCGGCCCGCGCCGGCTGCTCGCGATCAAGGTGATGCGGCCGCAGCTCGCGCGCGAGGCCCGGTTCGTCGACATGTTCCACCGCGAGGGCAAGCTCGCGCTGCTGCTGCAGAACCGCTGCATCGTCGAGACGCTCGAGCTCGGCCAGCACGACGGCCGGCACTTCATCGCGATGGAGTACATCGGCGGCCGCGACCTGACCCAGGTGCTGCGGCGCTGCCAGGAGACCCAGCAGCGGATCCCGGTGCCGCACGCGGTCTACATCGCGGCGCGGATCGCCGAGGGCCTGCACTTCGCGCACACCCTGATCGGCCCCGACGGGCGCCCGCTCAACATCGTCAACCGCGACGTGTCGCCGTCCAACGTCCGGCTGTCGTACGACGGCGACGTCAAGCTGCTCGACTTCGGCATCGCCCAGGCGCTGGTCAAGTTCACCAGCGAGATCGGCATCCTCAAGGGCAAGTTCAGCTACATGTCGCCCGAGCAGATCCGCGGCATGCCGCTCGACGCGCGCACCGACGTGTTCTCCGCCGGGATCATCCTGCACGAGATGCTGACCACCGAGAAGCTGTTCCGCGGCGACACCGAGTTCGCGCTGATGGAGAAGGTGCGCAAGGCGGAAGTTCCCGCGCCGAGCGACTTCAACCGCCGGGTGACGCCCGAGCTCGACGCGATCGTGCTCCAGGCGCTGTCGCGCGACGTCGCCGACCGCTACCAGACCGCGGCCCAGTTCGCCGCCGCGCTCGACGCGCTGATCAGCGGCTACCGCTTCGATCCCAAGGAGCTGCGCCAGTTCATACGCCAGCTGTTCCGCAAGGAGTACGCCAAGGAGGTCGAGGACACCCAGATGTCGCTCGACCCGCCGCCGCCGGGCCCCGCGGTCGCGATGGCGCGGCCGGCGCCGACCAGCACGGCGCCACCGGTCGGACCGCCGCGGCCGGACCCGGTGATGCTGAACGGCGAGCCGCCGCCGCCGCCGCCGCCCGCGGAACCCACACCGCCGAGCAACAAACCACGCGGGTTCTGGGGCAACTGGGGCAACTTGTTCAGGAAGCGCAAGTAGCGCATGCTCGGACCCATGCCGTCCGACCGCGCGTCGCCCCTCGCGTCACCCCTCGCGTCACCCCTCGCGCTGGCCCCCCTGTTCGTGATCGGCTTCCTCGTGGTCAACGCCGCGTTCTTCTTCCTGTCCGGCAGCTACTTCGAGTCCCACCACGAGGTCGTCGGCGGCGCCTCGGTCCCGGCGTTCTCGCCGGACCAGGCGAGCCACGTCCGGGTCGTGTTCGCGGCGGTGTCCGGGGCCGTCACGGCGGTCGCGTTCATCGCCAGCCTGGCGCGCCGTGGGATCGGCCACCTGCTCGCCGCCGCGCTCGGCACCGTCAACCTGATGTTCGGCGCCGTCGCGTTCCTCTACCACCAGCCCGGCGCGCTGACCGCGACGTTGCTGGTGACCGGCCTCGTGGTCCCGACGCTGGCGCTGCTGTCGTATCGCCGCGCGCGCGCCGCGTGGGCGTTCCTCGTCGCGCTGTGTGGGGTGCTCGCGGTGGTCGGCCTGTTCGGCGCGCCCAAGATCAGCCGCGCCCTCGAGGTCAGCCTGTGGACGACGATGATCCTCCCCGGCCTCTACGTCGTGGCGTGCGCGACCCTCGCGCTGCTGCGCGACGACTACGTCGAGCCCGCCGCCCGCCGCGCGTGACGCCGTCCATCGATCGCTCAGGAGTCCGCCGAGCGCCCGGGTGTCACACCCATCCCGTGGCCACATCCGGCGGTGGCCACCCGCCCCTGGCATGCGCCGCGGATTGACCCCGGATCCAGCTTGCCCTCGCCCGGCGCGAAGACTAGAACCGAGCCGAGATCACGACACCGGAGGACCGCCATGGCATTGCAGCTCGGAGATGACGCACCGGACTTCACCGCGGAGACCACGGAGGGTCCGCTCAGCTTTCACCAGTACCTCGGGAACGGCTGGGGCGTTCTGTTCTCGCATCCCAAGGATTTCACCCCGGTCTGCACGACCGAGCTCGGCCGGGTCTCGGCGCTCAAGCCCGAGTTCGACAAGCGCAACGTCAAGGTGGTCGGTCTGTCGGTCGACCCGCTCGACTCGCACCGGGGCTGGGTCAACGACATCAAGGAGACCCAGGGTCACGCGCTCAACTTCCCGCTGATCGCCGACCCCGACAAGAAGGTCGCCAACCTGTACGGGATGATCCACCCCAACGCGAGCGACACGTTCACCGTGCGCTCGGTGTTCGTCATCGGCCCGGACAAGAAGATCAAGCTGACCCTGACCTACCCCGCGAGCACCGGGCGCAACTTCGACGAGATCCTGCGCGTGATCGACTCGCTGCAGCTGACCGCCAAGCACAAGGTCGCGACCCCGTCGGACTGGAAGCAGGGCGAGGACGTGATCATCGTCCCGTCGGTGTCGGACGCCGACGCCAAGGTCGCGTTCCCGGGTGGCTGGAAGACGCTCAAGCCGTACCTGCGCGTCGTGCCGCAGCCCAAGTAGCGCAGCGCCTACGCGAGCTCGCGCATCCGGCTACGCAGCCAGGCCGATATCGAGCGCGCTCGGCGCTGCATCGATGATCACGTGGTCGCGCTCACCCGCTGGCTTGTGCGAACGTCGAGGCGCCATCGCAGCCTGATCGACGCGCAGCACCACCCGGCAGCCCAGGAGGTCCCGTGACTGACATCGTGTTCATCCACGGGCTGTTCATGACTCCCAGGAGCTGGGACGGCTGGGTGGCGTGGTTCTCCGAGCGCGGCTATCGCTGCCATGCGCCCGCGTGGCCGGGTCACACCGGCGAGCCCGCGGCGCTGCGCGCCAGTCCTCCCGAGGTGCTGCGCACGCTGACGCTGGGCGAGGTCGTCGCGGCGCACCGCACGTTGATCGCCACGCTCGACGGCAAGCCGATCGTGATCGGCCACTCGATGGGCGGGCTGGTCGCCCAGCGGCTGCTCAACGACGACCTGGTGGCCGCCGCGGTCGCGATCGACTCCGCACCGCCGAGGTGGATCTTCACGCTGTCGTGGAGCTTTCTGCGCGCCAATCTCCCGGTGGTCAATCCGCTGGCGGGCAACCGGCCGTACCAGTTCAACCTCGAGCGGTTTCACGATGCGTTCTGCAACACGCTGACGCTCGAAGCGACGCGGCCGATCTTCGACGCCCACGTGGTCCCCGAGGCGCGCAATGTCGCGCGCGGCTCGACCGGACCGGACGCCGCGATCGACTTCGCCAGGCCCCACAAGCCCCTGCTGATCATCGCGGGCGAGCGCGACCACATCGTTCCGTGGCGGCTCAACCGGAAGAACTTTCGGGCCTACCGGCACGCCGGCAGCACGCGCAGCTTCCACGTCATGCCTGGCCGCGATCACTTCCTGTGCGGCCAGCCCGACTGGCGCGAGGTCGCCGAGCTCGCCGAGAGCTTCCTCCGCGAACACGTCCGGTGAGGCACCACAGCGACTCCTCGGCCACACGCACCACGCGACGGAATGTACTTCCACTGCCAGCCCGTCCTGCACGCCTTGCGATCGAGCGAACTGCGGCAGGGAATCGGGAGTCGTCCGCAGCCCGATCGATGATGCGTTCGTTCCGAGCGTGAGACGGACGTACCCGTCTCCAGGCGCCGGCACGCCACAGGGCGGGGAAGCAGAAGTGGAACCCGTGGCTGATCGCCCTCGACGCTGACCGGAATCGGGCACCGCTCGGCCTGCCGGTGTCGCGGTGATGACTCCCGACGCCGCGGCTCCGCGCCATGGCGGCGCGGGTGCTATCCTGGCGAGGACATGGTCACCCCCGGCCGGCGACGCCATCGCTACACGTACGCGCAGTACGTCGCGCTCGAGCGAGATAGCCCCACGAAGCACGAGTTCTTCGATGGCGAGATCTACGCGATGGCGGGGGGTTCCGAGGACCACTCCGGCCTCGCCGCGAACGTGCTCGCCGCGCTGGTGGGCGCCGTCGGTGATCGACCCTGTCGCGCGCACACGTCCGATCTGCGGATCTACGTCGAGGCGGTGGGGCTCGCGACGTTTCCCGACGCCTCGATGATCTGCGGACCGCTGCAGCAGCACGCGCCGAGCCCGGTCGCGACCGCGCTGAACCCGCTCGTCCTGCTCGAGGTCACCAGCGACTCCTCGGAGGAGTACGACACCGGCGCCAAGCTCGAGGCCTACCAGACGATCCCGACCCTGCGCGAGGTCATCCTCGTCTCGCATCGCGAGCGCCGGATCACGATCCACCGCCGCGACGCGACCGGCGCGTGGACGATGCGCGTCGCGATCGCGGGCGGACGCATCGCCGTCGAGTCCCTCGGCGCGGAGCTGATCGTCGATGCGATCTACCGCAATTCATCCGTCCCATGACGTCGCCCCTCGGGGATTGCCGGCGCCTTCGCGTTCGCTCACGATGCCAGCGATGAAGCTCGTGGACATCCCGTTCCAGGCGATCGACTGGGCGCGCATCGCGCCGACCGCTCACCCCGGGGCGCCTGGCGTGGCGACCTGGCGCACCGTCGAGGTCGGCAACGTCCGCGTCCGCAAGGTCGAGTACTCGGCGGGGTACGTCGCGGACCACTGGTGCGAGCGCGGCCATGTGCTGCTCGTGCTCGACGGCGAGCTGGTCACCGAGCTGCGCGATGGCCGCACTGTCACGCTCGGCGCCGGCGACACCTACGTCGTCGCCGACGGCGACGGCGCCCATCGCTCGGCCAGCCCCGGCGGCGCCCGGCTGTTCATCGTGGACTAGGACTCAGCCGTCCGCGACCTTGTGAACGATGACACGGACCACCGTCTCCGCTGTACCGTCGCAGTCGCCCGGAGCCGCAGAGGTCACAGCCGCGCTGAGCCGGTAGGGATCGCGGCGAGCCGAGATCCGCACATCATCGGTTCGACCCGGTCGCGGTCGCGACGGGCTGGAGATCCAGCCCGCGTCGCCGATCGCCGCGGTCACGCGCGGCACGACTGCGTCCGCCGGCTCAGCCGCGCAGTATGTGGCCTCAAGCCGCTGCACCCGGCGCGCGTGGTGGAGCGACTCGCGGACGATCAGAAACGGGAGCGGGGGCATCAGGAGCGCGACCTCGGCGAGATCGATCACAGCGATGCCGCGGTCGTGCCGGCGCTCGATCGGGCGAACCACCTCCGACCGAGCCGGGCCGGCACCGTCTTCGCGGTGCGCTGGATCGTGCTCGGTGCGCGAGCCGCAGGCGGCGATCAGCACCATGATCGCGACGAACATGGCGGGCGCGAATCGGATCACCGCCAGGGCGAGTGCAGCTGCCCACGCGATCATCAAGGCGGTCGCCGTCGCTTGCACGATGCGATACCATCCGGCGACCTCGACAGAGGGGACAAGATGTCAGCGCTGCCAATGTCTAACAAGCACCACGACCACGGCATGGAACCTTGTCGCCACATCCGGACATCGGCGACCCTTGTGATCGCCGCGTTGCTCGCAGCATGCGCCGATCTACCGCCGACCGATCGTATTGCCGCACCCATTCTGGCCGGCGTCGATGACGACGTCGATCCCGGCGTGGTTGGGCTGGTGTTCGCGGGGACGATCGCCTGTTCCGGCACGCTCATCGGGCCGCGCATCGTCCTGACTGCGGCCCATTGCATGGCCGCGCGCACCCCGGAGGCGGTGTTCTTCGGTCCGTCGCTGGCGATCGGCGGCGAGAAGATCGCCGTGGCCGACGTCCGGATCCATCCCGCCTTCGACGCCACCGTGTTCGATCATGACCTGGCGCTCGTGCTCCTGACCCGGGCGGCGTCGGCGACACCTTGGCCAATCGTGACCTCGCCCCTCGATGATTCGTGGATTGGACGAAGCGTCCGCATCGTCGGGTTCGGCACCAGCGATCGGACCGCCGCAACCGCGGGACGCAAGCGTGAGGGTACGGCGACCGTAAAGTCCATCGGTGCGCTCGAGTTCGGCATTGCCCCGGCGCCTGCGCGCACGTGCACCGGAGACTCGGGTGGACCGGCGTTCGTCGACCTCGGCGGCGTCGAGTACCTCGCCGGCGTCACGTCCAGCGGCGATCCCGGATGCCTCATGGACGCGGTCCAAGCCCGAGTCGATCTCGATGCCGCAGGGTTCGTCCAGGACTACGCCGACGAGACCGCTGCCGGCGCCGCCGCACTCGGCGAGCGCTGCTTCTACGACGAGCACTGCGCTACCGGCCGGTGTGCCGCCCCGGTCCGGCCGCCGGCGTTCCACTATTGCACGCGCGCGTGCGGCGACGCTGGTGACTGCGCGCCCGGGATGACGTGCGTCGGCGACTGCCGGTGGCCGGCACCCGAGCCTGGGGCGGAAGGTGCGCCGTGTACTGACGCCGGCGACTGTGCGGTCAGCGAGTGTGCACGGGCGCACGCCGATGACCAACGGGTGTGCGCGAACCGCTGCTTCCCTGAAAACTCCATGGCGTGCCCTGATGGGCAGGTGTGCGAGACCAACGTCGATCGGCCGACACGGTCGGCGTGCTTCGTCCGGATCAACGGCGGCTGCTGCTCGGGCCAGCGTAGCCCGTCGAGCGCGATGATCGCAGTTGCGCTGATCGCGCTCGGATTGCCGGTGCGGCGGCGGACGGCGGCGCGATGAGGCGCCGGCTGGTGGTCGCCGCCGCTGCCACGGCGCTGGTGGCCGCATGGTGGGGCGTCCGGAGGCATGGCTCTGATCCGTCCACCGCGCCAGCACCCGCCGGCTCGATCGCGGAGAACGCGAGCGCGGTGGAGAAAGCCGGCGCTGCCACCGCCGAGGCGCCCGGCAACGACGAAACGGCTGCAACCGCGGCGGCGGCGCGCGGCGCCGAGGAAGCCACCGACGCAGAGCGTAGCCGCCGTGGCCGACTGACTTCGTCGGTACGCGGTGCGCTGGCCGGCGTGGTTCGCGCGTGCGCATCGCACCTCGGTGATCCCCGCAGCACGATCTTCATCCAGCTCGACGCTCGCATCGACGGCGACGGCGTCTCGCTCGCGAACGTTGACGTGCGCACCGGCGTACAGGCGGAAGCTGCCTTCGCGCGATGCGTGCTCGATCGCAGCGCCGCCATTCGACTGCCGTTATCGTTCGTCGGCACCAACGGCTCTATCCGGGTGTCGTTGTCGTTCACGGCACCCCCCTGATGCAGGGTTGGTGCGTCGTCCAACCATCGGGACCCTCGATTGCCGTGGCCAACCGGCGCGGCAAGGCCCCGTCGCGCCGGATGTCGCCGGCGCGGGGATCACGTACACCGATGAGACGCCACGACCTGCGGCTAAACGTTGCGTGGTGGACAGCCGTAGCAAATGCTGTGCAAGGACACTTGCTTTCCAGCGAACCGGTGGAGCAATGTGCGTGGCATGTGTGTAGATCACTGAACGCAAAGATTGGGCAGCCGAGAGCAGGTACTCTTTGATCCGCTGTTGTCGTGTCATGGCAGATGGCGGGAAGCTAACGGAGAGGAATGTGCTTGAGCGTTGGACCATTCTGGACTGCGTTCGTGGTTATCGAGGACTCGCCGTCGGCATATGGATCGCCTCCGCGCTGCCCGTGATGGGCTGTCGCGGAGGGGGCGGGCACGAGCAGGAACAGCCCGCCGGTGCGAAAGCCGCCGCTGCCGTTCTCTCGATGAAGCCGCTCACCGATTGGGGACAGGTTCATCTCGAGCCCAACGCGGGGAGCGCGGCGGAGGACCTCTACACCGTCACGTTCGATTCGGCGGCATCCTTGCCGATCCGCATCCAGGTGCCGAAGGGCGTCCAGCTCAAGCTCGACGACTTGCCGCCCGACAATACCGCCAAGCCGCTCGATCCCTCGAAGTACAGCTTCGAGCTCACACCCTCCGGAACGAAGGCAACTGGTTTCCAGTTCACCGCCAAGGATGTCGAAGGCGGACCGTTCCATCTCGCGGTCACGCCCTCCAGCAAACCGGACGCCTACGACGTCGAGGTGGCGATGGGATCCGCGCCCCCGGGCACGCGCACCACCGAGCTGTGCGCCGGGGGAGGCGGGATCGCGCCAGCGCTTGCCCGTTCGAACGGACTGCTCTCCGCGGCCGCGGCGCTGTCGGCGGAGCTCACGAGCAAGATGCCGCAGTTCGAAGCGCCGGACCGGCTAGTGCGCATCGTCATCGGGACCCTGGGCCGCGCGGTGGACGTGCAGCGTCTGGCCCGGGCGGCCCACGCGCAGCCCTGCCCGGCGACCGCCAGCCTGGAGTTCGTCTGCGCCGATCCGCACTGCCGGGTCAAGCTGCAAGGCGCGGAGCGCAACTTGAATCAGGGAGACTACCTGAGCTTGGCGAGTGGTGCGTCGGTGGAGTTCATGACTGGCGAACAAGTGAATTAACGAGCTGGCTAGCCAGGAGGGGCACCCTATGCGTCGGAGCCGCAACCTCATCCCGCGATTCACGCTGCGACATCTCCCAGCTGGGGCGAGCCGGATCGCCGTCCTCGCTGCGCTGTCGATCTTTGGATGCCAGGGGCCGCCGGAGGAGGCTTCGACGTCGGTCATCAGCACGGCGCTGCTCGCCAACGGTGCCACCTGCACCGCCAACGATCAGTGCAGCAGCGGGGTGTGCTCGGGGGGCGTGTGCGTCGCGTCGCCGGACCTAGCCGTGACATCGATCACCGGCGTGCCGGCCCAGGTGTCCGCCCAGCAGCTCGTGGCCGCGTCGTGGACCGTTCGCAATCAGGGGGCGGCCTCGGCGCACGGCACGACGGTGCCGTGTTGCTCGCAGACCGATCACGGGTCGACGCAATACAACAATATCTGGTTCGACCGGTTTTTCCTGTCGACCGACGCGGTGCTCAGCACCGACGACGTCTTCATCGGCGAGTATGCCCGGCCCGACAACTTCACCCTGGCCGCCGGCGCCAGCTATACCGCCAACG
>JBGQCL010000059.1:0-35738 GCA_041495365.1 Kofleriaceae bacterium
CACAAAGACGGATTCCCGAAGGAGATCGATCGCTTGCGATTTCGGCTCAATATTTACTTGCAACCTGCAACGTCGCGAAACCAGATCAGAATCCGGCCTTCCGGATGTGAGCCGATCTGCACCCACGTCATAAGCGACCAGCATGTGTCCTCCTGGTGGGCTTTCATCTCTGGAAAGGAACGCCTTCTGCCGGCGACCTCCGCGGCTGGGCTCCGCCCGTCGCGACCGATCCGCGCCACGACCCGTGACGAACGCCCACACGGGCGCACGTGGTCTTCCGGTGGCCGGCCTCCGCGGCGGCGGTCGGCGCCACCCGGACGTGGCGGCGTTCGGCGCGAGGGCGTGCGCGGACGGGCACAGGGCGGCCCAGCCGTGGAGGGAGGAGGCACCGCGACGTGAGTTGCGTCCACTGTCCGCAGTCGTGGACCGCTGACTACCATTTTTGCCTGACCACCGACCGTCGCTTGTGATCACCGACGCCGGCTGCCGACGCCGTTCGCCGGATGCCGACGACCGATACCGACCACCGACCACCGACCACCGACCACCGACCACCGACCACCGACCACCGACTGCCGACGCCGACTGACGCCGACTGCCGACTGCCGACGCCGACTGCCGACGACGGAACCGATCGCGACCACGGGTGCCGATCACCGATGATTCTGGCGGTCGGCTCGGACGCTCATCGGCGTCGGTCGGTCGTCGGCCTCGCTCATCGGCGCCGGCGGATCCGGGCCCAGCCCTGGCAGCCACCGCACCCTGACATCTCCCCACCGTTCGCTACAATCCTCGCCGCGGCCGGCGCCCCGGCCGCCCGGGTTCGAAGCGAGACTCGCGCGCAAGGAGAGCGACATGGCCCCCACGATCATCTGCCCGCCCTTCACCGAGGAGACCGCGATCCGCAAGGTCCGCATGGCCGAGGACGCGTGGAACACCCGCGACCCAGCTCGCGTGGCGCAGGCGTACACCGAGGACAGCAAGTGGCGCAACCGAAGCGAGTTCTTCCAGGGCCGCCCGGCGATCATCGCGTTCCTCGAGCGCAAGTGGAAGCGCGAGCTCGATTACCGCTTGATCAAGGAGATCTGGGCCCACGGCTCGAACCGGATCGCGGTTCGCTTCCAGTACGAGTGGCACGATCAGGACAACAACTGGTTTCGCGCCCATGGCAACGAGCAGTGGGAGTTCGATGACAGCGGCCTGATGCGCCGCCGCGAGGCCAGCATCAACGACGTGGCGATCCAGGCCGCCGACCGCAAGTTCCTGTGGCCACAGGGCCCTCGGCCGGCCGACGCCCCCGGGCTGACCGAGCTCGGGCTGTGAGGCCTGCCGCCCCGCTGTTCCGTGGATGAAAGATTCCACCGTGCAGCGCGCGCTTGCCTCGGCGACCGACCCGCGTTCACATGGGGCCATGGCCCGCGCCGCGCAGCCTCGGTCCCGCCGCCGCCCGCCTGCCGGTCCCGGCGACCTACTCGGGCCATGGGCGCTCGACACCGTGCACAACGTCGATTGCGAGCTCGGGCTGCGCGAGCTGCCGGCGGGCTGCCTCGACGTCGTGGTGACCTCGCCGCCGTACTGGGGGCAGCGCGGAGCCGGCGGGCTCGGCGCCGAGGCCGACCCGCGCGACTACATCGCCCGGCTCACCGCGATGCTCGCCGAGGCGATGCGCTGCCTCAAGCCGTCGGGCAGCCTGTGGCTCAACGTCGGCGACGCCTACAACACGCCGATCAACTGGCGCGAGACCGATCACGTGTACAGCTCGCTGGGCGCAGGCGGCACCGGGCTGCCGCCGACCAACTCGGCGTACGTGAAGAACCGCGGCCGGCGGCGCGCGTTCGTCCGCCGCGACGTCGGCTGGCTGAGCTACGGCAACCTGCTCGCGATCCCGTACCGCGTCGTGGCGGCGATGTGCGATCGCGGCTTTCTGTTCCGCGGCGAGGTGATCTGGGAGAAATCGCGGCCGATGCCGGAGGGCCTGTGTCGCCGGCCGCACCGCCGCCACGAGGGCATCTACGTGTTCGCCAAGGACGAGCAGCATGCGTTCCGCACCCGGCCGCCCGTCGGCTCGGTGTGGAAGCTGCGGCAGACCCCGAACCTGACGCCGCACTACTCGACGTTCCCGGTCGATCTGCCGGTGCAGTGCATCCGGGCCGCCGGCCTGGCCCCGCGCGGGGCGATCGTCTGCGACCCGTTCATGGGCAGCGGCACGACCGCGTGCGCGGCCCGCATGCTCGGGCACCGCTTCCTCGGGTTCGAGCTCGATCCGGAGATCTGCCGGCTCGCCAACACCCGCGCCCGCGAGGTGTCGCCGCGGCCGCGGCGCGCCCGGTGAATTCACGGCAGGCGCGCGAACGCGCGAATCGAGCACTGTCTTGATGTAATAATAGTTACACGAATGACAAGTGATGTGAGGCATGACCGTGTGGAGATCGGATCCACAAGGACGCCTTGCCGTCGGATTTCGTTCATCCTCGGTTTCACGGTCAACCGCGTCCGGGTCCTGCTGCCGGATCCCCACGATCCGAGCCAGTCGATCAACTCGACGCGGGCCGGCCGGTCCGGCTGGAAGGCGGGCGTCGACCGGCGCGCCGCGGTGAGCGGGCGGACGCGGGAGCGCGCCGGCGGCGATCAGCCGAGGTTCGGCGGCGTCGCCTTGACGCTCTTGCGATCGCTCATCGCCTCCCACCACGCGGCCAGCCCCTTGTGGGGGGCGAGCAGCACGCCCTCGGGAGTGAGCTTGAGGTAGAAGATGATCGGGACGAGGTAGAGGTCGGCGAGGCTGACGCGGTCGCCGGCGAGGAACGTGT
Organism: Kofleriaceae bacterium; assembly: GCA_041495365.1. Taxonomy (GTDB): domain Bacteria; phylum Myxococcota_A; class Polyangia; order Haliangiales; family Haliangiaceae; genus JABFXX01. Next base: position 2,808 of record JBGQCL010000059.1, read on the forward strand.
GGTGGCCCTTGAGCCGCTCGAACTCCTGCAGGCACAGCGTGGCGCGCGGGATCCCGGCCTTGACGATGCTCTCGTCGGTGCCGTTGGCGAGCAGCGCGATGAACAGCCGCTGCACGACGATCTGGCCGATGATCGACGCGTATCCGTGGTAGTCGATGATGCTGATGACCTGATTCATCCGCGCGCGCTGCTTCGGATCCTCGGGAGTCAGCGCCGGCGCCGGCCACACCTGGTCGATGTAGCGGAGGATCGGGGAGGTCTCGTACACCTGCAGACCGTCGTGCTCGAACGCTGGCACCGTGCCGAATGGATTGCGGCCCAGATGCGCGGTTTGCTTCTGCTCGCCCTTGAGCACGCTGACGTCATGAAGCTGGTATTCCGCGCCTTTCTCCTCGAACGCCATCCGCACGCTGCGGACGTAGGTGCTGAACTCGGTGACAAAGACGATGGGCGTCATGCGGTCCTCCGTTGCGATGGGCTGGACGTGGCCGGCGCCACGCGCGCGCGAGGATACGCTCGAACCTCCGGCGCGCGCGATGTCAGGGCAGCGCGATCCGCCCCGGCGCCAGGTTGGCGCCGTCCCGGGTGTGGCAGGTGTTGCAGTCGCCGGTCGGCGGCGACCCCGCCATCGCCCGGCGCGCGCCGCCTGCGACCACGGCGACGCGGATCGGGAACGCGAACGCCGCCGACGAGAAGAAGTTGCCGGCGGCGTTGACCGAGAGCGTGGCGATCGCACCGCTCGCATCGGTGACCTCGACCGCGGCCGCGGCCGCGGCCGCGCCGTCGCAGTCGTCGGGCTCGTGGCCGGTGGGGTAGACCGTGCCGGCGACCCGGAACCGCGGGCCTTCGCCCGAGGCGTGGCAGCTGATGCACGGCAGGCCGGGGTGCATGAGCGGCGACTCGCGGTTGCCGCCGGTCCAGGTCTTGCCGCTCGTGCACACCACCGGACCGTCGAACCCGCCGGCCCCTCCGGTGCAATCGCCGGACGGGGCACCCGCGCCGACCCAGGCCTGGAAGGTCGCGATCTCGGCAGCGGTCACCGCAGCCGCCGGGAGCGGCGGCATCTGTGCCGGCGTGTTTCTCATCCGGTCCAGGCAGCGCTGGGCGATCGTGCCACCGCCGCCGCTGGTCGCCATGAGGTCGGCGTACGACGTGAGGTGGATCGGCGCACCCCCGGCGAGGGTGGCACCGTGACAGGCCTCGCAGTGGTCTGCGAGAATCGCCTGAACGTCGCACGGCAGGCCGGTGCTCGCGCTGGTGTCGTACCCGAGATCGTTGCCGCATGCGGCCAGCGCGATCGATGCTGCCGTGCAATACCACCGTGACAGGGACATGGCAGTGGCGACTGCAAGTCTCGCGCACAGCGTCACGGACCGCGATCCGGCCGGTTAGCGCTGGACGGGCTGTACGAGATCGACACGAAAGTCCGAGCCTCGTACAGCCGCCGCGAGCGAGGGGCGCGCACGCACGGGTATGCCCGGGTACTCCGCACGTGGATCCACGTGCGCCACTTGGATCCTAACCGCACGGATGTACGAGGTTATTTCGGTTGCGTGCGACAGATCGCCACGTGGCGCGTTCGAGGGTCCACGGCCATGTTCCGGCCCGCCATGTCGACCATCAGCCGCATCCCAGAGATCATCCTCCGCCAGCGCGCGCTCGCGCGCTCGCTGCCGGCGTTCGGGCTCGCGCTCGCGTGCTTCGCCACCGTGCTCGTCGTGCTCGCGGTCCACGTCTGAACGACTCGACTGGTGTCGGATCCAGTCGTACGCTGCGGGGCATGTCAGAGGCGATTCTCCACAACCTGCGCGAGGCGCGTGCGATCGCGATCCTCCGCGCCAATGACCACGCACTCGCCCGCGACGCACTCGCGGCGGCGGTGCGCGGCGGATTTCGCGTCCTCGAGGTCACGCTGTCGACCCCCGGCGCGATCGAGATCATCGCTGACCTTGCGCGCGACAAGCAGCTGCTGGTCGGCGCGGGGACGGTGCTCACCGTCGAGCAGGCGCGCGCGGCGGTCCAGGCCGGGGCGCGCTTCCTGGTCTCCCCGGTGATCGATACCGAGGTCGTGGTCGAGGCGGCGCGGCTCGGCACCATCGCGATCCCCGGCTGCGCCACCGCCACGGAGCTGTGGACCGCGCACCGCGCCGGCGCGCCGCTCCAGAAGCTGTTCCCGGCGCCCGCCGGCGGCCCGGCGTGGCTGCGCGCGGTGCTGGCGCCGATGCCGTTCCTGCGCCTGATCCCGACCCACGGGGTCGACGCCGACAATGCCGCCGAGTGGCTGGCCGCCGGCGCGTTCGCCGTCGGCTGCGTGCGCTCGCTGTTCCCGCCCGAGGAGCTCGCCGCGCGGGCCTGGGACTCGATCGAGCGCCGCGCGCGCGCCCTGCTCGCCGCGATCGCTCATTGGCCGGGTCAGGGCATCGGCGACAGGTCGGCGAGCAGCAGCTGATCCCACGCCGGCTCGATCGGCGAGATCGCCGCGTGCAGCGCGAGCGCCACGCCGATCGCGCCGTTGAGCAGATCCGCCGACGGCTCCCAGGTCTGGTTGCCATCGTTGTACTGCGCGCGCGGGAACCCGGCGAGCCCGTCGGAGCGCCGGAGGGCGAGCGTGTGGCCGAACCACGCGTCGGCGGCCCTGCCGAACCCGGGTTCGCCGGTGGCCTGCGCCATGCGGTTGAAGAGGTGGGCGGCCCCGGCGGCGCCGTGACACAGCCCAGCGTCGATCACCTGCGACAGCTCGAACGGGCGGTCGGCCATGCCGTGGGCGAGCTCCAGCGCATCGCGGCGCCAGTCGTCGCGCCCCGTCGCGGCGGCGGCGGACAGCAGCGCGATGGCGACGCCGAGGTCGCCATAGCACCACGCGACGCGGCAGGTCCCACCCGGCCGCGCCGGCAGCCACGCGGCATAGCGGTTGCCCGCCACGGGCCCGGCGACCGAGCGCAGGTAGTCGACCGCGCCGTCGAGCAGCAGCCGCGCGCGCGGGGCGTCGACCCCGGCGGTGACGTAGCGCGCGAGGATCGCGACCACGCCCGGGATGCCGTGCGCCAGGCCGAGGTTGGTGTAGCCCTCGGGGGCCTGCAGGCGCTGCCACGGTGGCAGCAGCTCCGGCGGGGTGTGCCACGCGAGCCCGCTGTCCATCGGCACGGCCAGGCGCTCGAGCTGATCGAGGATATTGCGCGCGAGCGGCTCGCTCGACGGCGATGGTTTGCGGTCGGCGATCCGCTGCAGCACCGGCACCGCGATCCCGACCAGCCCGCTGATCAGGTCGTAGCTCTCGGTGGGCTGGTCGAGGAACCGCAGCAGCGAGCGCTCGATCATCTCGCACGCCAGGTCGGCATCCTCGCCGGCGCTCAGGTGACCGACCGCGAACGCGACGCGGGCCGCGCCGCCGTACAGCCCCGGTGCGTGGTTGTAGCCGAGCCTGGTGATCGCCGACGCCAGCGCCTGGCCGGTCTCGTCGTCCGGATCGGGCACGGTTTCGTCGGTCGCGGTGTAGATCCGCAGGGTCGCGTAGTCGGCATCGTCGTCGCTGGTCGTCGGATGGTCGCGCCGCCAGCCATCGACCGCCGCAACGATCTCGGCGATGACCGCCGAGATCGCGGCGCGGCGCTCGGGGTCGGTGATCAGGGGCTGCCAGCCAGGGTCGGTCGTGCCGTCCACCACCCAGCTAGCCTAGCAGGCCCGGGCGCCGGCTGGCCGGTATGATCGGCCGGCCGGGTCGAGCCGGCGGGATCGCTGTATCCTGTGCGGCCCCCCATGACCGTACCCTCGCAGGCGCGCGTCGTCGTGATCGGCGGCGGCGTGATCGGATGCTCGGTGGCCTACCACCTCGCCCACCTGGGCTGGACCGACGTGGTGCTGCTCGAGCGCGATCGCCTGACCTCGGGGACCACGTGGCACGCCGCCGGCCTGATCGTGACGTTCGGCTCGACCTCGGAGACCTCGACCGAGATGCGCAAGTACACCCGCGACCTCTACGCGCGGCTCGAGGCCGAGACCGGCCAGAGCACGGGCCTGCGGCAGTGCGGCTTCATCGAGGTCGCCGCCGACCCCGATCGCCTCGAGGAGTACCGCCGGGTCGCCGCGTTCAACCGCTACTGCGGGATCGACGTCCACGAGATCTCGCCGCGCCAGGTCGCCGAGCTGTTCCCGCTCGCCCACGTCGACGACCTGCTCGCCGGGTTCTACGTCGCCGGGGACGGCCGCGCCGATCCGGTCGGCGTCGCGATGGCGCTCGCCAAGGGCGCCCGCCAGCTCGGCGTGCGGATCCTCGAGGGCGTGCCGTGCACCGGCGTGACCCGGCGGCGCGGCGCGGTGACCGGCGTGACCACCCCGGCCGGGCCGATCGCCGCCGAGTACGTGGTCAACTGCGCCGGGATGTGGGCGCGCCAGCTCGGTGCGGCGGCCGGGGTGACGGTGCCGCTGCAGGCGGCCGAGCATTACTACCTGATCACCGAGCGCATCCCCGAGCTGTCGGCGAGCTGGCCGGTGCTCGAGGACCCGGCGTCGTACGGCTACTTCCGCGAGGAGGTCGGCGGCCTCATGATCGGCCTGTTCGAGCCGGTGTGCGCGCCGTGGCAGGTCGCCGGCGTGCCCGACGACTTCTCGTTCGGCGAGATCCAGCCCGACTGGGACCGCATGGCGGGCTACATCGAGACCGCGATGCGGCGGGTGCCGGTCGCGATGAACACCGGGGTGCGCAAGCTGTTCTGCGGCCCGGAGAGCTTCACCCCGGACCTCCAGCCGTGCGTCGGCGAGGCCCCCGAGCTCAAGAACTACTTCGTCGCCGCCGGGCTCAACTCGATCGGCATCCTGACCGGCGGCGGCCTCGGCCGCGTGGTCGCGCACTGGATCGTCACCGGCCGGCCCGACGTCGACGTCACCGGCTTCCACATCGACCGGCTGCAGCCCTACCAGGCGACGCCGGAGTACCGCCGGACCCGCACCGTCGAGTCGCTCGGCATGGTCTACCGCTGCCACTACCCGAGCCACGTGATGCAGACCGCGCGCGGCGCCCGGCGCTCGCCGATCCACGACCGGCTCGCGGCGCGCGGCGCGCTGTTCCGCGACGTCAGCGGCTGGGAGGGGGCGGACTGGTACGCCCCGCCGGGCGCCCTGCCGCGCGTCGAGCTGTCGTGGGGCCGGCCGAGCTGGTTTGCGTACTGGGCCGCCGAGCACCGCGCCGCGCGCGACGGCGTGATCGCGATGGACATGTCGTTCATGTCCAAGTTCCTGGTCGAGGGCCGCGACGCGGGGCGGATGCTCGACTGGATCAGCGCCAACCGGGTCGACGGGCCGGCCGGCGTCATCACGTACACCCAGTGGCTCGACGCCGCCGGCAAGCTGCAGGCCGATCTGACCGTGGCCAAGCTCGACGACGACCAGTTCTGGGTCGTCGCGTCCGACACCGCCCACCGCCACGCGCTGACCCACCTGCGCCGCCACTTCGCCGATCACCACGCGTTCGTCGCCGACGTCACCGCCGCGTACGGCCAGCTCAACCTCCAGGGCCCCCGGTCGCGCGAGCTGCTCCAGGCCCTGACCAGCGCGGATGTCTCCGACGCGGCGCTACCGTTTCGCGGCGTGCGCGACATCGACATCGGCTTCGCGCAGGTCCGCTGCATCCGGATCACGTACCTCGGCGAGCTCGGCTACGAGCTGTACATCCCTGCCGAGCAGATGGTGCACGTCCACGACCGGATCGTCGCCGCGGGCGAGCGCGTCGGCCTGGTCCACGCCGGGCTCAAGGCGCTGGCCAGCCTGCGGATGGAGAAGGCCTACCGCGACTACGGCCACGACATCGACAACACCGACACCGTGCTCGAGGCCGGCCTGGGCTTCGCGGTCGACCTTCACAAGCCGGGCGGCTTCCTCGGCAAGGACGCCGTGCTCGCCCAGAAGGCGGCCGGCCAGCTGCGCAGGCGGCTGGTCCAGGTCCTGGTCACCGACCCCGAGCCGCTGATGTTCCACGCCGAGGTCGTGCGCTGCGACGACCGCCCGTGCGGCTACCTCCGCGCCGCGTCGTACGGCCACACCCTGGGCGGCGCCGTCGGCCTGGCGATGATCGAGGCCGATCGCGTTCCCGGCGGCGTGATCGATCCGCGGGCCATCGATGCCGCGCGCTGGGACGTCGAGATCGCCGGCAAGCGCTACCCGGCGCGGGTGTCGCTGCGCCCGCTGTACGACCCGGAGAACAGGCGGATCAAGGGATAGGGCTGGTCACCTCATCGATCATTTCCATTCCCTGGGCCGCTGGCGCGGAAGGTCCATCGCGTCGTACAGGAAACGCGCAACCTCGACGACATCCCGGATCCGGTAGAGGAACAAGTGTCGTGCCCGGCGACCCGGGCGAGCGATGTGGTACGTCCACGCGTCGGGGTGAATCTCCAGCCTGCGCTTGCCCTGCGTGGGGGTCACCTCCAGGGTCTTCAGCGCAAGGCCGATCAGATCGCGGTACTCGAGGTGCTTTGCTTCCCCGAATTGTTCGAGGGTGTAGTCCAGGACATCGATGATCTGCGCCTCCGCGCGCGGGGCGAGGACGACGATCGGCACTACTTGCCGGTGCGTGAGGCCGCGCGTGCGCGGACGGCAGCGTCGATCCGGGCCATGTGTTCGTCGGCCGTACCACGGATGCCTTCGCCCTGATCCAGCTCCGCAAAGCCGCTCTCGGCCTCGCGTCGAGCGTGGGCGAGCCATTCCTGATCCGCCTCGTCGCGCGCTTGCAGGGCCTCCACCCCGGCTGAAAGCACTTCTTCGATACTTGCGAAGCGGCCAGCGTCGACCTGTCCCTGCGCGTAGCGAGTGACGTTGTCCGGCAAGCTGGTGAGGTCGAGATAGCGCGCCATGAGGTCTCTGTGCTCTGGCCAAGTATGCCAGGTGTTCCGCCCCCGAACAACGAAGCCAAGCGCGGGCGCGGGGTGTTACCCTCGGGCTGCGTGAACCGTACGGTCGACGATGTCTCCAGCATCACCGAGGACGCGGCGCCGGACCCGGCGATCGTCCTGGTCGCCTCGGGCACCAGCGCCGCCTCGCTCGTGCTGCCGGTGCCGGCGGAGCTCGGCCGGCGGATCGCGGCCGGCGACCGGACCCACGAGGTCGACGACGAGCGGATGTCGCGCGACCACGCGGTGGTGAGCTTCGAGCGCGGGGTGTGGGTGATCGCGGATCGCGACAGCCGGAACGGCACGTTCGTCGACGGCGAGCGCGTGCACGGCGAGGTCCGCCGGCGCGGCGACGTCGTGCTGCGGCTCGGCCACACGGTGTTCGTGCTGGTCGCCGATGGCCGCGGCCACGGCGGGGAGCAGCGGGCCGATCAGGTCGTCGGTCCGGAGCTCGCGCGGGTCTACGACCAGGTCCGGCGCCACGCCGCGAGCGACACGCTGCTGCTCCACGGTGAGTCCGGCTCGGGCAAGGAGCTGGCGGCGCGCCTCTACCACGCAGCCGGGCCGCGCGCCGGCGGGCCGTTCGTCGCGATCAACTGCGCCGCGATCCCCGAGGGGGTCGCCGAGCGGCTGCTGTTCGGGTCGAAGAAGGGCGCGTTCTCCGGTGCGATCGACGCCGCGGGTCACTTCCAGATGGCGCACGGCGGAACGCTGTTCCTCGACGAGATCGCCGATCTCGATCCCGGGGTGCAAGCCAAGCTGTTGCGGGTGATCGAGACCCGCGAGGTCGTGCCGGTCGGGGCGACGAACGGCACGCCGGTGGACATCGGCATCGTCGCGGCGAGCCACCGCGATCTGCGCGAGGCGGTCGCCGAGCGCCGGTTCCGCGACGATCTGTACTTCCGGCTGGCGCTCACCACCGTGCACATCCCGCCGCTGCGCGCGCGCAAGGTCGACATCGCGCGGCTGGTCCAGCGCGAGGTCGCGGGTGCCAGCCGCAAGCTCGCGCCCCACGCCAGGCTGATCGAGGCGTGCTGCCTCCGGCCGTGGCCGGGCAACATCCGCGAGCTGCGCAGCGCGGTGCGCCAGGCCGCCGCCGAGGCGCTGGCGGCGGGGCGCGACGTCGTGCGCGCCGAGGACCTCGCCGCGGTCGCCGGGACGCCCCTGGTGTCGGCCGCGAGCGAGTCCGGCGTCGGGACTGGCGCCGGGGCTGCGAGCGACCGGCCCAAGGTCGTCGCCGGCGAGCTCGACCGCGAGACCGTCGTCGCCGCGCTCGGCCGCGCCAACAACGTGGTCAGCGTGGCGGCGCGCGCGCTCGGCCTGCATCGCACCCAGCTGTACCGGTTGATGGAGAGGTACGGTATCTCGCGACCGGAGGACAGCTGAGCCGCGGCAGGGAGGACGGCCCCGGCCATCGGCGGTAGGATGCGTGGCGAGGCGCGCATGACGGATCACGATGACGATCACGACCACGGGCACGACCACGGCCATCACCATCATGGCATCGACGACCCCGCGCACCCGCACAACGCGCCGCTGACCGACGTCCAGCTGCGGGTCCGGGCGCTGGAGTCGCTCCTCATCGAGAAGGGGCTGGTCGACCCGGCGGCGCTCGACGCGCTGATCGACACCTACGAGACCAAGGTCGGGCCGCGCAACGGGGCGCTGGTCGTGGCCCGGGCGTGGACCGATCCGGCGTTCAAGCAGCAGCTGCTGGCGGACGCGACCAGGGCGCTGGCCGACCTCGGGTTCATCGGCCGCCAGGGCGAGGACATGATCGTGGTCGAGAACACCGCCAGCGTGCACCACCTGGTGGTGTGCACGCTATGCTCCTGTTATCCCTGGCCGGTGCTGGGGCTGCCGCCGGTCTGGTACAAGTCGGCGCCCTACCGCGCCCGCGCGGTGATCGACCCGCGCGGCGTGCTGCGCGAGCTCGGCGTCGAGCTGCCAAACGACGTCGAGGTCCGCGTGTGGGACTCGACGGCCGAGCTGCGCTACCTGGTGCTGCCGCGGCGGCCCGACGGCACCGAGGGCATGACCGAGGACGAGCTCGCGGCGCTGGTCACCCGCGACGCGATGATCGGCACCGCGGTCGTGCGCGCGCCGGCGGGGCGCCAGGGCGCGAAGGCCACCGGCCCGGAGGCTCCGCGATGAACGGTGCGCACGACCTCGGCGGCATGCACGGCTTCGGTCCGGTCGAGGTGGAGCCCGACGAGCCGGTGTTCCACGCCGACTGGGAGCGCCGGGCGTTCGCGCTGACGCTGGCGATGGGCGCCTGGCGGCGCTGGAACCTCGACATGAGCCGCTCGGCGCGCGAGCAGATGGCGCCGGCCGAGTACCTGGCGACCTCGTACTACGAGCACTGGCTGTTCGGCGTGCTGCGCCTGTTGCCCGAGCACGGCTTCGCGTCGCCCGACGAGATCGCGCGGGTCGAGCGCGGGGAGCCGGCGCCGGGCGCCCAGGCTCCGCCGCAGGACGGCGCGCTGCGCGCCGAGGGTGTGGCGCGTATGCTCGGTAACCGCCGGGCCGCGCGGCTCGACGATCCGGTTCCGCCGCGGTTCCAGGTCGGCCAGGCCGTCGTGGCCCGCAACGTCCACCCGACCGGCCACACCCGGCTGCCGCGCTACGTGCGGGGCCGGCGCGGCGAGGTCGCGATCGACCACGGCGTGTTCATCTTCCCCGACACCCACGCGGCGGGGCAGGGCACCCGTCCTCAGCACGTCTACAGCGTGCGGTTCACCGCGCGCGAGCTATGGGGCCCCGACGCCCCCGCGCGCGACACCGTGCACGTCGACCTGTGGGACGACTACCTGGAGGTGGCGCCGTGACTCCGGATCTGCCCAGCCTGCCCCGCAACGACCAGGGCAGCCCGGTGTTCCGCGAGCCGTGGGAGGCCCAGGCGTTCGCGCTGGCCGTGCGGCTGTACGAGACCGGCCACTTCACGTGGGGGGAGTGGGCGTCGGCGCTCGCCGACCAGATCCAGCAGGCCCAGGCGGCCGGCGACCCGGATCTCGGCGACACCTACTACCGGCACTGGCTGGCGGCGCTCGAGCGCCTGGTCGCTGCCAAGGGTCTGGTCAGCGCCGACGAGCTGGCCCGCCGCAAGGCCGAGTGGGACGCCGCGGCGCGCGCGACGCCGCACGGTCAGCCGATCGAGCTGCCGCGTTAACCCCGCGGCGCGCGGAGCTGGGCGCGGTGGTCGCGCAGCCGGGCGTGCATCCGGGCCAGCGCCAGCCGGTTCAGCGTGTGGACCGCCGCCATGACCGCAAAGCCGACCGCGGCAACCGACAGGCTGCGCGCCCGGTTCAACATCGTCACCAGCGCGCCATGGACGCCAGACGCGCCGAGCAGGTCGTACAGCGCGTAGTTGCCGGTGTCGGCGACCCCGAGACCGAACGGCACGACCGACGCGATCCACTGGATCAGCACCCCGACCGACAGCACGCCGGCGACCAGGCGCGGCGAGATCGTCACCCCGACCCCGCCGATCAGCGTGAACGTCGAGGTCCAGGTGACCAGCCGCGAGCCGATCACCCAGAGCACGCCTCGCCAGGTCCCGGCGCCCGGCTCGTGAAGCCCGGCGAGGTGGCGATCGAGCTCCTGCAGCCGCACCTGCCAGTCATCGCGGCGCTCCCGCGAGATCACGCGCGCGCGGTGGAGCAGGCCGGTGAGCGTCGCCGTCGCGCCACGCTCGATCAGCACGCCGACCGCGATCACCAGCGCGATCACCCCCGCGAGCCCGATCGCCACCGTCACCTGCAGCGCGCGGGGCAGCTCGACCAGCAGCAGCGTGATCGGCACGCCGATCACCATGACCGCGACCGACAGGTAGAGCGCGGCGAGGTTGAACAGCACGATCGCCGACAGCACCCGGACGCGCGGCGCGTGGCTCACCAGCATGGTGAGCTTGGTCGCCTCGCCCAGCGCGCTGAGCGGCGTGACCACGTTGACCGCGCGCCCGCTGATCTGCGCCGCGACCACCCGCCAGTACGAGATCATCCGAGCTTCCGGGCGCATGAACGCGTGCAGGGCGCGCGCGTCGAGCAGGACCGCCGCCAGATCGAGCCCCAGGATGATCGCGAACCGGCGGCCGACTCCCGAGATCGCCATGGACAGATCGCCCCACTCGAGCCCGCGCAGGACCCACGCGAGCATGGCCGCCCCGAACACCAGCATCACCACGTTGAACACGTGGCTCGCGCGGTGCTGCCCGGGCTGTGGTTCCGCCATCGCTCCAGGTTACCTGCAGTTGCTGGCGGCCGCGCGGCGGCGCGCCCCGGCGCGCGACGAACCCGGCTCGCCGATGGGGGTGGAGCGCCGGTGCCCCAGGGGCGCGGGCGCTCGCGACCTCGCCGGAGATCCCGCGGTGATCAGGAGTTCGATCGCGGGCCGCCGCCGATCGCGGCACCGGCGGGCGTGCCTCGGCGCGCACGATCTCAGATTCCTGTGCTCCGTCGGGCGCCGCGACCCGGGCGCCCGGGACACTGCAGCTTTTCGCCTCATGTACGGAATAGCCAGCTCGAGTCAGCAATCAGCAGATCGATTGTCAAGGAGTCGCAGGACGCCCGGCCGCGCAGGGTCTCGTAGCGTACGAGCATGAACGTCGTCGTCACCGGAGCCAACCGCGGTATCGGACTCGAGCTCGTGCGCCGGCTGCTCGCGCGAGGCGACCAGGTCGAGGCAGCGTGCCGGCGCCCCGACGACGCGCGCGAGCTGCGCGCGACCGGAGCGCGGCTGCACGCGGTCGACGTCGCCGACGGCGCGAGCGTGGCCGCGTTCGCCGCCGCGCTCGGCGACCTGGCGGTCGATCTGGTGATCAACAACGCCGGCGTGTTCGGCGACCTGCGCCAGCGGCTGGCCGACTTCAACTACGAGGCGGCGACTCGCACGTTCGAGGTCAACGCGCTCGGCGCGCTGCGGGTCAGCCAGGCGCTGCTGCCGCACCTGCGCCGCGGCACCGGCAAGAAGCTCGCGTACATCTCGTCGGTGCTGGGCTCGATCAGCAACACCACCGCGCCGGACCACCTCGCGTACCGGGTGTCCAAGGCCGCGCTCAACATGATCGCCCGCTCGATCGCGTTCGAGCTGCGCGACGACCAGATCCTGTCGATCGTCGTCCACCCCGGTTGGGTGCGCACCGCGATGGGCGGCCCCAACGCGCCGACCTCGCCGGCCGAGGCCGCCGAGGCGATCCTGGCGCAGATCGATGCTGCGACATTCACCGAGACCGGCGAGTTCCTGGATACGCAGGGCGCCCGCTGCGCCTGGTGAGGTGGCTCAGGGCGGAGAGGTCGGCGCGGGTTCGTTCAGGGCGGCGAGGTTGCGACGGACCTGCGCGACGGTCGGGTGGTCGGGGCCGTAGGCGGCGATGAACGTCGCAAGCGCTTGCTCGTAGAGCACGCGCGCAGCCGGCAGGTCGCCGAGGTCCTGGAGCAGCGAGGCGAGGTTGTTGCGGCGGATCGCAACCGTCGGGTGGTCGTCGCCGTAGGTCTTGCGATCGGACGCGAAGGCTTGCTCGAACAGGACGCGCGCGGCCGGCAGGTCGCCGAGGTCCCGGAGTAGCAAGGCGAGGTTGTTGCGGTATGCCGCAGCGTCGGGGTGGTCGTCGCCATAGGTCTTACGATTGGACGCAAGGGCTAGCTCGAACAGGGCGCGCGCGGCCGGCAGGTCGCCGAGTTGCTGGAGCAGCAAGGCGAGGTTGTTGCGGTTCCTCGCAACGTCAGGGTGGTCATCGCCAAAGGTCTTGCGATTGGACGCAAGGGCTAGCTCGAACAGGGCGCGCGCGGCTGGCAGGTCGCCGAGGTCCTGGAGTAGCAAGGCGAGGTTGTTGCGGTCCCTCGCAACGTCGGGGTGGTCGTCGCCGTACGTCTTGCGGCTGGACTCGAGCGCTCGCTCGAACAGGACGCGCGCGGCCGGCAAGTCGCCGAGTTGCTGGAGCAGCAAGGCGAGGTTGCTGCGGCACGTTGCAACATCGGGATGGTCGTCACCATAGGTCTTGCGGTTGGAGGTGAGGGCCTGCTCGAACAGGATGCGCGCGGCAGGTAAGTCGCCGAGTTGCTGGAGCAGCAAGGCGAGGTTGTTGCGGCACCTTGCAACATCGGGGTGGTCGTCACCGTAGGTCTTGCGGTCGGACGCGAGGGCTTGCTCGAACAGGACGCGCGCCGCCGGCAGCTCGCCGAGTTGTCGGAGCAGCAAGGCGAGGTTATTGCGGTACCTCGCAACCTCGGGGTGGTCGTCGCCGTAGATGTCGCGGCCGGAGGCGAGCGCTTGCTCGTAGAGGACACGCGCGGCCGGCAGGTCGCCGAGTTGCTGGAGCAGCACCGCGAGGTTGTTGCGGTCCACCGCGACCGCGCCGTGACCGTCGCCGTAGATCTCGCGGTCGGACGCGAGCGCTTGCTCGTAGAGAACGCGCGCTGCCGCCAAGTCGCCGAATTGCCGAAGCCCGTGGCCGCACGCCGTCGCCAGACGAGCATGGCCGCGCACGCTCGTGAACACCGCAACCAGGTGCTCGAAGCTGTCGACGTCTCGGCGATAGCGTTGGAAGGTCAGCGCTTCATCTTGCGAATCGAGCAGCGTCCTCGCCCCGCGGGTCACCGCCTCGCGAACCGACATCGTCGCGGCTCCTCGGCCAGCACGAACTCGCGCAGTAGCCGGTGCATCTGGTGCCGCCCTCGCTCATCGCGGTCGAGGATGTGGAGTCGCACCAGCCCTCTCCGGGGCTCGGCGTCGAGGCCGATCGCGTCGGCGAGCTCGCTGGAGAACCACACCGGCGGAAGCTGCGCTGTCAGGATCCACGCTTCGCGCAGCGCCGGCGCGATGCGCTGCCACAGCAGCCGGAACGCGCTCTCAGCGGTCATCCGGTACGACGTCTGATCGGCTACCGATGAACCGGGGCGCTTGCCCGTTGCCAGTTGTGCCAGGTACTCGGCTGGCGAGGTCCCATATTCTCGCAAGTACGTCGCTGCCAGCTCGATCGACAGCACGTGGCCGCCCAGGGCCGCAAGCAGCTCGTCGTCCTGCGGCAGCTGGCGTCCGACGATCGCGTGCAGCAGCGCGCGCGCAGGCGTGAGCTCCAGCGGCGGCACCTCGTATGGACAGAACGAGTTGTGGAGCCAGCGAAGCCGGGTTGTCACGAGCAGCCGGATCGTCGACACATCGGGCAGTGGCGCCGGTGGAGGTGACCAGGTCTCGACGTTGTCCAGCACGAGCAGGATCGCATCGCCCTGCTGCGCGCGCTGCTCGACCTGGCGCACGGCCCATCGAGCGCGCGCGTCGAGGTCGGGGAGGGCAGGGCCGCCGGAATCCTCGGCGAGCTGTGCCCACTGCATCCGCAGGTCGGCGTGCTCTGCGTTGAACCAGTAGATGCCGCCGGGGAACTTCTTGCGCCGCGCGAGCCGTGCCACCACCTGGCGCGCCAGCTCGGTCTTTCCGATGCCGGGCAAGCCGTCGAGCGCGGCGCGCAGCTGGACGTCGGTCGAGCCGGTGATTAGCGCCGCGATCTCGGCCAGCTCGCGATCGCGGCCGACGAACGTGTGCGCGCCGAGACCCGGCGACTGCGTCGCGACAAGGGCTGGTCCTTCGCGCCCCGTCGCCGCCGAGCTCCCCGAGCCCGACGACAACGGGGCTACGAAGGGTTCAGGGTCACCTGGTATGAATCGATGCCCGTGCGGGTCAGGCAGCGCGGCAGCACCTCGTCCGGCATCCCCTTGGCAGCGAGGGCCGCCACCGCCTGGTCGACCGCGTTGCCGACCGAGCGGCGGTTGCCGAGCGCGCGGTAGAAGCCGACGGCGAACGACCGCGCGGCATCGTCGTGGATCGCGCCGGCCATGCCGACCACGCAGTCGACCACGCCGCGAACCGCATCGGCCTGTGCCTCGCTGTAGCAGGCGTTGAGCACGACAACGCGCGCCGAGGCTGCCGCGGACTTGATCATCATCGTCAGCGCACGCGCGGTCACGAGCTGTGGTCGTCCAGGAGATAGATCCCGCTGGGGGCGCCCGCGGTGTCGCCGGCGGGCACGATATCGCGCGTCGTCTCGGACGAGCCGTTACCCGCGGGGGCGGCACCGTGGCCGCTGAAGTGGATGATGGTGGGCTGGAGCTCGCCGAGGTGGCGCATCATCTCGTCGACCGTCACCGCCCACTTCGAGCGGAACTCGAAGTCGTCCCGGTGACTGGTCAGGCGGAGCTCGTGCTCGATCGCGGCGCACTCCTTGTCGAGCGCGACCCCCGAGCCCTTGCTCGGGTTCGCGGCGAGGAACAGGATGCGGTGCTTGTTCATGGCGTGCCGCCGCGCCGCCCCGGCAGCGCACGACACGGCGCTGGATGGCTCGCCGCTGCAGCGAGATGCGTCATGGGTGAGTCCGCTGCTGTGTCATCCCCCGTAGGCGACCGATCCGCCGCGATCACGACAGCGATCCGGCGAATTGCGGCGTCTGTTCGCTGTATCGCCGGCTTGCCCCCACGTGGGGGCGATCCTCCGTAGCTGTCACTGCGAAGTGGTCGTCACCGCAGCCGGTTCCGCCGCCGCCGCCGGAACCGCGGCCGCCGCCGCCGCCGGAACCGCGGCCGCCGCCGCCGCCGGAACCGCTGCCGCTGCCGCTGCCGAAACCGCTGCCGCTGCCGAAACCGCTGCCGGTACCGCTTCGGCGATCGCTGTCGCTGCCGCTTCGACCGCCGCTGGCCGGCATATTCCGCGGAATCGTGTCGGCACCGTGCAACGATCGACTGCGAGAGCGCGCTGCTGCCAAGCAGCGGCCGCAACCATGACGATCCGGGTCCAGCGATTCCGCGGAATCGTGCCCTCGCATGTGATCGCGCCCGCTCTGGAACGTGGGACTGCAACGGCCCCACTTCGCCACCTTCGGTGCGCTGTACTGTGCGGCCACCTGCGCCCACGTGGGCGCGGCGGTTCGTTGCGCTCCCCACGCGGCGTCGCGTGGCCCAGACAGCTGGCGCCCGCGTTTTGCCGCAGCCCGGGCTTCGTGGCCCGGACCCGGGGCGGCCCGGGGCGGTGCTCAGTGGGTGAGCCGCCACAGCATCGCGCGCACCCGATCCAGCGCGGCGTCGACCGCAGCGTGGTCGGCCGCGGTGATGTAGCCGCGTGCGCGTGCGATGCGCAGCGCCGTGGTGAGTCGCTGGCCGAGCCAGCAGCGCGGCGGAACAGGTCAGCGCGGTCGAGGCCGGCGCGCTGCCGCGCTTCGCTGATGTTGAGGGCGACCGATTCGGCCGCGCGGCAGACCTCGTCGGCGAGCGACTTGCGGCGCTGGCGGAGTTTGGTCTCCAGGGGAGCGAGTTGCTCCAGCACGGTAAGCGATATCTCGAGCGCATCGAACATGGGAACCTCCGTTGTGAATCGCCCGGCATCGGGGGCGTCGTCGCCCGACGCGCCGCGGAGCGCATGTCCCGTGACGAGCGCGAGCACCGCGACTCGCGGCACGTCGATCGATCCAGCTGTGGGGGCGCACTACGCGTCACGCCGGTCAGCTCGGCGCTCGGCAAGGGACGGTGCGCGAGAGCGGCGCAAGGGCGACGCCCCTGATGCAAGGGCGATTCACGGAGGTCCGCTGCGAGCGCGTCGAGCAGCGGCAACGTGGGGCACTCGCGCGTGGAGACCATGTCCGCAGTGCACGCTCACCGCGGAAGCGGCTGCGGAAGCGGTCGCGGAAGCGGATGCGGTCGCCGAAGCGGAAGCGGCTGCGGTCGCGGTCGCGGGAGCGGAAGCGGCTGCGGAAGCGGTCGCGGGAGCGGCTGCGGAAGCGGTCGCGGGAGCGGATGCGGTCGCCGAAGCGGCTGCGGTCGCGGAAGCGGTTGCCGAAGCGGCTGCGGTCGCGGAAGCGGTTGCCGAAGCGGCTGCGGTTGCCGAAGCGGATGCGGAAGCGGTTGCGGTCGCGGATGCGGGGATGACGAAGCCATGTCCGCCCAGGTTGCCGAACCTCCGTGCGAGCTCCTCGATATCGGCAGGGAGCGCGCGTGGCAGTCGCGCGCACTACCACGCGCGATCGGCGGCATGTACACTCCGGCGCATGCGAATCAAGAGCACACTCCTCTTCAGCTTCCTCTTCGCCGCCGCGTGCGCAGGCTCCGCGCCGCCGCCGGTCGCCCCCAGCCTTGTCCCCGCCGCCGCCGCCGCCCCGTCGACCCCCTTGGTCGCGCCGGGCGAAGCCAAGGTCGGTGACCGCACCAAGTGCCCTGTCTCCGGACACGAGTTCGTCGTCACGGCCGACTCGCCGCACGCCGAGTACAACGGCAAGACGTATTACTTCTGCTGCCCTGACTGCCCGAAGGCATTCGAGGCGAACCCGGAGAAGTTCGCCAGCAAGGCCTGATCTCGGCGTCCGGGCCGCCCGGCGCCGGGGCTGCGGCCGGCCGGCTCAGAAGCTCGGCCGCTCCTTATTGTACTCCTCGGTCAGATCCTGGAGGTAGATCGCGAGCGCCTTGAGGTCCTCATCCTTGTTCGCCGTCGCGCGCGAGATGTAGATCCGGTGCACCTCGCCGCCCGGCTGCTTCAGCTGCAGCGCCACGAACCCCTCGTCCTCGTCCTTCTTGCCCTTCTTGCGGTGCGGAATATCCATCGCGTCGATCAGCTTCCATAGCTTCCGCGTCTCCTTCTCGGTCAGGTCGATCGACCCCAGCTTGTCGGTCGACTCCTCCTGCGCGAAGCTGACCCACATCGAGCTGCCGGTGACGCGGACGACCCATTCGTCGAGGTCGGGCTTGTTCGACACGAAGTCGAACCGCCGGCCATTGGTCTCGCCGCGGTCGACGTCGCGCCCCTGACGGCCGTTCTGGGCGTACGTGCCGCCCCCCTCGCAGCCGGCCGGCTCATGCAAGTTTGCTGCATCGCTTCCGCTGCGACGTCGTCGCTACCTGCAGCTGCCGTTACGGCTGCTGCTGCCGGTTTCGGGCGATTCCGCGGAATCGCCGGCGGCCCTGGATGGTCATACCTGCGGCCACTGTGCTTGCCAGCGCTGGGCTCATCTTGGGAGCCGGCCGTTCCCATGGTTCCGGCGACGATTCCGCGGAATCGCCCCACCCGCGATGACCCTTCGCGTGATGAGGGTCGCCGGATCTACCGCGGCCGATCCGGCAGGTACTGGCGCCGGTTACTGACCGGTGAGCTTGCCAGGGGCGAGACCGGAGGCGCGACGCCGCCGCGGAGGATGATCACGTCCGCTGCCACCGATGTCGATCGGGGAAGCGCAGCACCGCGCGGGGTCGCGCACGTCGCGACTGCGAGCCCGACGTCGTGCCGACCGCGACACGGCCGGCCGCTGCACGTATGCCCGCGACCGCCGTCCACGTCCACGAGGAGATGCCCCGCGGTTCGCGACTCCCAGCTGGTGTTGGTCAAGTGTGTCCGGCTCCCAGTAGTACCAGCCGTGGTACGTGCCGCTCGCGGCAGGGATCGAGGTGATCTCGGCGCCGAATCCGACGCTCGACAGGAGCATGCCCCCGCGCAGCCGTCCGGTGCCGGCCGGCGTCGAGACGTGGACGTCGACCATGCCGCCGTGCACGACCACGGGCGACCCGCCGGCGGGTGGCAGTGAGACCGTCGAGCCGTAGGCGATGAAGCGGCGACCGCCCAGCGCTGCGATCCACGAGTGGGCGGCCAGATCGGCGCGAGCTTCGAGCCACGGCAACACCGCAGGAACGACGAGCGCGTCATCGATGTAGCCGTCGTGCGGCCAGTCGTAGAGATAAGGATAGATGGTGCGTGTCGGAGTCCGGAGCTGTCGATCGAACGGCCGGGCACCGCGCTCGATCACGACCACGGGGATCCCGGCCTTGTCCGCCGTGAGCGCGGCGGCGACGCCGCCGGCACCGGCGCCCACGACGATGAGCGGGCGGCTTGCGCCGATCAGCTTGGCGATCTCGGCGCGCCGCGCGATCTCCTGGCCGCGAACCATCTGGTCGCGCACGCTGACCGGGTTCCACAGTCCACCCATCTCGAACTGGAGCGGCGCCACCTGGTGGGCTGCGAGCAGCCAATCCACGATCCGACCCCCTTCGTGCGAGCTCGATGGAACTCAGTCGTCGTCCGGCTGCTCGCACACTCGAGCCAGCCACTCGTTGTAGGCCTCGGCCGAGAGCTCCGTGCCTGCGAGGTACGGAGCGATCGCGTCCTGCGCTCGCGAATCGCCCGGGGCGGGCCGGAGCATCGCGACGAGCTCATCGCGGCGCAGCCCGGCGGCACCCTCGGCGCGGAGGCCAGCCACCGGAGCCGCCGCCACGGGCAGACGCGCGCCTCTGCCCGCGGCGGGCAAGAGATCGCGTGACGACGCGCCAGGACGCCTCGGATCGGACATCCATCTGACTGTAGCAGAATCCGAACGGGCCAGGAATACCGAGTGCTTACCGATGCCTTCGCGGGCGCTGCAGCGCGGCAGCACCTCGTCGGGCATTTCCTTGGGCGGCGAGGGTCGTACCGCCTGGTCGACCGCGTTCCCGACCGAAACGGCGGCTGCCGCCGCCAAGGAGAGCTCGGCGCCAGTAGGCGCGGTGGCGGTGCTCGGGGCAGGGCGATCCGGCGGCATTGTTGTGGGCACCATGGAAGAAGCGGAGGTAGCGGCAGCGCCCGGCTCAGAAGCTCGGCCGCTCCTTCTTGTACTTCTCGGTCAGATCCTGGAGGTAGACCGCCAGCGCCTTCAGGTCCTCATCCTTGTTCGCCGTCGCGCGCGAGATGTAGATCCGGTGCACCTCGCCGCCGTCCTCGCGGCCCGGCTCCTTCAGCTGCAGCGCAACGAACCCCTCGTCCTCGTCCTTCTTGCCCTTCTTGTGGTGCGGGATATCCATCGCGTCGATCAGCTTCCACAGCTTCCGCGTCTCCTTGTCGGTCAGGTTGATCGACCCCAGCTTGTCGGTCGACTCCTCCTGCGCGAAGCTGACCCACATCGAGCTGCCGGTGACGCGCACCACCCACTCGTCGAGGTCGGGCTTGTTCGACACGAAGTCGAACCGGCGGCCGTTGGTCTCGCCGCGGTCGACCTGGCCCTCCTGACGGCCGTTCTGGATGTACGTGCCGCCGGCCGACGGGCACGCGGCGAGGAGGCACGCGAACGCGAGGAGGAAGCACCGCACGGCGGCGATCATAGCAGTATGTTCGCGGCCCGTGCCGCTGCGCCTGTCCGGCCATGTGCTCGATGCCCCGATCCGGCTCACCGACGGCACGCTGCGCGCGGCGAGCCTCGCGGCGACCTGGCGGCGGTTCGCACCGGCGGCGCGGCGCGCCGGGATCACGCGGATCGCCGAGCTCACCGGGCTCGACACGATCGGGATCCCGGTGTTCGCGGCGATCCGGCCGATGGGGCGGTCGCTGTCGACCCAGCAGGGCAAGGGCGCGACCGCGCTGGCGGCGCGGGTCAGCGCGCTGATGGAGAGCCTGGAGACCTGGAGCGCGGAGCACATGGCGCTGCCGGCGGTCCGCACGAGCTGGCGCCGGCTCGGTGACCGCGCGGTCGACGTGCGGCGGCTCGCCCGGCCGCGCGGCCGGCTCGATCGCGACGCGCGCTGGCGCTGGGTCGAGGGCTGGGACCTCGGCGCCGACCGGCCGGTGCTGGTCCCCGAGCAGGCGGTCACGCTCGACACGACGTTCCGCGCGCCGCCGGTGTTCGACATCTCGTCGAACGGGCTGGCGTCGGGCAACGCGCGGGTCGAGGCGATCGCGCACGGGCTGTGCGAGGTGATCGAGCGCGATGCCGAGGCGGCGTGGCGGCGCGCCGGCGGCGATCGCCGGATCGTGCTCGACTCGATCCCCGATCCGGCGTGCCGCGCGCTGATCGACCGGATCACCGCCGCCGGGGCGCGAGTGTGGGTCTGGGACGTGACGGATCCGGCGAGCCCCGCCGGGATCGCGGTGATCGGCGCGGCGATCATGGAGGACCCGCGCGAGCCGGCATGGCGGACGCTCGGGTTCTATCAGGGCTTCGGCGCGCACTGGCAGCCCGAGATCGCGATCGCGCGCGCGCTGACCGAGGCCGCGCAGACCCGGCTGACGTACATCGCCGGGGCGCGCGACGACTTCTTCGCGCACGACTACGCGCGCGCGACCGATCCGCGGCGGCTCGCGGCGCTGTGGCAGCGGTTCTCGGCGCCGTGCGACGAGCCGGTCGGGTTCGACGAGCTGCCCCGGCGGACCGCGCGCACGCTGGGCGACGCGGTCGAGCATCTGGTCGCAACCCAGCGCCAGGTGATCGCGGTCGACCTGACCCATCCGGCGCTCGGGGTGCCGGTGGTCAAGGTGATCGTGCCGGGGGTGGCGACCGACGTGGAGGCGATGGGATGACGGAGCGGGCGATCACGATCGTCTTCGTCGGCCCGACGCTGCCGGCGGCCGAGGTCGCCGCGCGGCTGCCCGGGGCGCGCGTGCTGCCGCCGGTCGCGGTCGGCGACGTGCTCGGGCTCCGGCGCCGCGGCGTGCGGCGGATCGCGATCATCGACGGCGCGTTCGAGCACATGGCGGCGGTGTGGCACAAGGAGATCCTGCTCGCGATCGAGCGCGGGATCGCGGTGTGGGGCGCGGCGAGCATGGGTGCGCTGCGCGCCGCCGAGCTCGCGCCGTTCGGCATGCGCGGGGTCGGCGCGATCTACCGCGCGTTCGCGGCCGGGCGGCTGGTGGCCGACGACGAGGTCGCGGTGGCGCACCTGCCGGCGGCGTACGGCTACCGCGCGACGTCCGAGGCGCTGGTCAACCTGCGCGACGGGATCGCCCGCGCGCCGATGCTGAGCGAGCGGACGCGCGCCGCGCTGGTCGAGCTCGCCCGCGCGCGGTTCTATCGCGAGCGCAGCTGGGAGGCGCTGATCGGGGATGCGCGCACCGCCGGGCTGCCGCGCCGGCAGCTCGACGGGCTCGCCGCGTGGCCCAAGCCGGATCGCAAGGCCGCCGACGCGCGGCTGTTGCTGCGCGCGCTCGGTCGCCCGGCGACCCCGCCGCCCCGGCTGCGCGTGCCCAGGACCTGGGCGCTGCGCCAGCTCGAGGCCTGGGTCGCCCAGGAAAGCGCTGAGCAGGAGCCGCGTTCAGCAGCGGGTGCACCGAGGGGAGGCCGGGCGGGGCGGGGCCGTGGCATGTGATACCCTTCCAGTCATGTCGGCGAAATCCGAGGAAGATCTAGAGGAGCTGACCGAGGAGACGTCCGACCGGCGCGAGATCTACCTGAAGGAAGGCCGCACGCTGAGCGTCGAGCAGTCCGGCACCGACGAGCTGGTGGAGATCCGCAGCTCGTCGGGCCAGGTCGAGGTCCGCATCAGGCTGACCGAGGAGGGGCCGGTGCTGCAGATGGAGAGCGCGCGGCTCCGGCTCAAGGCGAGCGAGTCCGTCGAGATCGAGTCCAAGCGCATCGAGATCCGGGCGACCGAGACCGTGCAGCTGGCGAGCAAGGACGAGATCAAGGTCGAGGCCGAGGGCGAGGTCCGGGTCAACGGCAAGATGATCTGGCTCAACTGAGGTGCACCGGATCCGGGTCGGAGCGGCGAAGCCGCCGTCTCCACCGGTTCAGGTCGATCGTCCGCGCGACGCGACGCGCGGTGGGGTGAATGGACCGGCTTTGCCGGTCCAGCCGCCGGCCGACGGGAAATCGTCCCCTGTTGATCGACGTTTCGGTGAACCCAGGGTGATATCGTGGTGGTCTTGATGGACGTCGGTCAAGCGGCCCTGAGCTTCGGGGCGGGCCGGTTCGAGGTCCGCGGCACCCTGGGGGCCGGCGGTGCCGGTGTCGTGTACCGCGCGTTCGACCGCCAGCTGCAGCGCGAGGTGGCGCTGAAGCAGCTGCGCCAGGCGTCCGGCCGCGACCTGTATCGCTTCAAGAAGGAGTTTCGTGCGCTCGCCGACATCGTCCACCCCAACCTGGTGGCGCTGCACGAGCTGCACGAGGCCGACGGCGACTGGTACTTCACGATGGAGCTGGTCGAGGGCGTGTCGTTCATCGACTGGGTCCGGCCGTCGATCGCGGTCGGGCCGGGCCGGACGCGCGCCGACATCGTGTCCGCGCGGGTCGACCTGGTGCGGCTGCACAGCGCGCTGGTCCAGCTGGTCGACGCGCTGATCGCGCTGCACCGCGCCGGCAAGCTGCACCGCGATCTCAAGCCGTCGAACGTGCTGGTGACCCGGACCGGCCGGCTGACGCTGCTCGACTTCGGGCTGGTCGCGACCGTCGCCGAGGGCGATCCCGAGCGGCTCGCGGTCGGCACGCCGGTCTACATGTCGCCCGAGCAGGCGGCGGACCAGCCGCTCGGCGAGGCCAGCGACTGGTACTCGCTGGGCGCGATGCTGTACGAGGCGCTGGTCGGCCGCCGGCCGTTCGAGGGCGAGCCCGAGCAGGTGATGACCCGCAAGCAGACCGAGCAGCCGGCGTCACCGCGCCAGCTCGATCCGGGCGCGCCGGCCGAGCTGTCGCAGCTGTGCATGATGCTGCTCCAGCCCGACCCGGAGGCGCGGCCGAGCGGGCTGATGGTGCTCGAGGCGCTGGGCGCGGCGCCGTCGGAGATCACCCGGACGATCGGGCGCAGCTACCCGCCGGTGATGTTCGTCGGCCGCGCCGCGGAGACCGAGGAGCTGCGGCGCGCGCTCGGCGACGCCCGGCGCGGCGGGGTGGCGCTGCTGGTGCGCGGCCGGAGCGGGATCGGCAAGACCACGCTGATCCGGCGGTTCCTGCGCAGCCTGGGCGACTCGGTGTTCGTGCTGGAGGGCCGGTGCTTCGAGCGCGAGGCGGTGCCGTTCAAGATGCTCGACGGCGTGGTGGACGCGCTGACCGGGGCGATCGTCGGGCTGCCGCTGCTGGTGGCCGAGCAGCTGGTGCCGCGCGACCTGGGCTCGCTGGTCCGGCTGTTCCCGGTGCTGCGGCGGGTGCCCAGGTTCGCCGAGCTCGCGGCGCAGAGCCCGGCGCCGCCCGATCCGCAGGAGATGCGGGTCCGCGGGTTCGCCGCGCTGCGCAGCGTGCTCGGCCGGCTGGCGCGGATGCGGCCGCTGGTGATCTTCGTCGACGACGCGCACTGGGGCGACGCCGACAGCGCGGTGTTCCTGTCCGAGCTGATCCACGGCACCGAGCCCGGCACGCTGATCGTGGTCGCCCACCGCCCGGAGGACTACCTCGGGGTCGTCGCGCAGGTCCGCCGGCCGCCCGCCGGCAGCGCGCGGCGCGGCGACGTCCGCGAGCTCGAGATCGCGCCGCTGTCGGAGGCCGACGCCGCGGCGCTGGTCGGCCAGCTCGCCGGCAACACGCCGCGCGCGGCCGAGCTGGTCGCCGCCGGCGCCGGCAACCCGCTGATCCTGACCGAGATGGCGCGCGCCCCGGAGCTGACGGCGCTGCGGATCGACGACCTGGTGCGCGAGCGCGCGCTCAAGCTGTCGCCGGACGCCCAGGCGATGCTGGCGGTGTCGAGCATCGCGGCGCGGCCGCTGCCGGTCGAGATCGCAGCGCACGCCGCCGGCGTGATCGGCGGTCACGACGAGGCGACGCAGCTGTCGGTGGAGCGGCTCGCGACGCTGCGCCAGGTCGGCGACCAGATGATCCTGCACCCCGCCCACGACCACGTGCGCAACGCGGTGCTGGCGAGCCTGGACGCCGAGTCGCGCGCCGGCTGGCACGAGGCGCTGGCGCGCGCGTTCGAGGCGGTGCAGGGCCCCGACCAGCTCGACTCGCAGGCGGTGGTCGAGCACTGGCTCGCCGCCGGCCACCCGGCGAACGCGGCGCACCACGCGGTGTCGGCCGCGCTGCGGGTCGAGGAGGCGTTCGCGTTCCGCCGCGCCGCCGAGCTGTACGACGTCGCGCTCGCGTTCGGGCCGTGGGACGTCGCGGGCCAGCGCGACCTGCTGCGCCGCAAGGCCCACGCCCTGCAGTGCGCGGGGCAGCTCGACGAGGCGGCCGCGATCTACGCCCACGCCGCCCAGCTGCTCGCCGACGGCGACGCGATCGACCTCGAGCGGCTGCACGTCGAGGTCCTGCTGCGCCGCGGCCGGCTCGCCGAGGCGATGCCGGCGGCCGAGCGGCTGCTCGCCAAGGTCGGGATCCGGATCCCGCTGGCCGGACGGACGCCGCGGACCCGGCTCGCAACCCAGTGGCTGCAGGTCAAGCTGCGCGGCCTGGACTACGTCGAGCGCGACGCGGCTGCGATCCCGGCCCAGGAGCTGCTGACGATCGACGTCCTGTACTCGATCTCGTCGAGCCTGGCGTTCAGCGATCCGGCGCTCGGCCGGGTCGTGCAGACCGAGCTGGTGCGCGCCGCGCTCGACGCCGGCGAGCCGGTGCGGGTCTGCCTCGCGCTGGCGCAGGAGGTCTGCTACGCGGCGGCGGGCGGCAGCCGCAACCGCGCGGTGGTCGAGGCCGTGGCGGCGCGGCTCAAGTCGGTCGCGCTGCGCATCGCGTACCCCCACATCATCGGCCTGGCCGACACCGCGATGGGCATCGCCGCGCACATGAACGGGCGGTGGAGCGACGCGCGCGACCACCTGGAGGCCGGGCTCGCCACCCTGCGCGATCACGGTGCCGGCGTGCGCTGGGAGATCGACCTCGGCGACACGTTCTGGCTCGCGACCCTGTTCTATCTCGGCGAGTGGCGCGAGATGGCGCGGCTGACCCAGGCGCTGCTGCGCGAGGCCCAGGACCGCGGCGACGTCGTCGCCCAGCTCGGGCTGCGCACCGGGCGCTGCAACTTCGCGTGGCTCCTGATCAACCGGCCCGACGAGGCACAGGCGCACATCACCGCGGCCGGCCACACCCTCGGCGAGGGCTTCCACCTGCCGCACGTCCAGGTGATCGTCGCCCAGGTCAACCTCGAGCTCTACGTCGGCTCGGCGGTGGCCGCGGCGCGCCGGCTCGCCGAGGCCTGGCCGCGCATCGAGCAGATCGGCGTCACCCGGCTGCAGCAGCCCCGCATCGAGCTCAACCTGCTGCGCGCCCGCACGCTGCTCGCCGACACCACCCAGCCCGACCGGCTGCGCGCCGCGCGCGCGCTCGCCGACGACATGCTCAAGGAGGGGGCGGCGTGGGCCACCGGGCTGGCGCACCTGGTGCGCGCCGCGGTGTTCGCGTGGAGCGACGACGGCGACGCCGCGCTGGGTGAGCTGGCGCTTGCAGAGGACGAGCTGGCGGCGGCCGGCATGCGTGGCCTGTCGCACATCGCACGGTTGCGGCGCGGCGACCTGGAGGGCGGCGCCGGCGGGATGGCGCGCGCGGAGGCCGCACGCGACGTGCTGCGCGACCTCGGCGCGGTCGACGCCGACCGCGTCGCGGCGCACATGCTGCCCTGGCCGGTGGCAAACTGAGGTACGCTGGCTCGCAATCGAGCGGATGATCCGACGAGGGCTGTGAGACGTACCTGCACCGGACGGCGCTTCCGCCGACACGAGGGTAACCAGAAGTGTCCGATATCGCTCAGCACATCGCTGTCTCGCACAAGGTAGAATTCGAGGATCTGGACTGGGAGCTGGCGCGCAAGGTCGGGTTGACCCGGCACGAGATCGAGAGCCTGACCTACTTCGCCGACATCGAGAGCCAGACCGTCTACTACTTCCTCGAGGTCGCCAAGCTCCAGGTGTCACGCGATCCCGAGCTGCTCACGTTCCTCACGATGTGGAACTACGAGGAGTACTTCCACTCGTACGCGCTCACCCGCCTGCTCACCGAGTGCGGTGTGCCGGTCGAGAGCGCGACCGAGCGCTCGACGAAGATCCGCGCCGGCGCCCGGTTCAAGGCCCGGCTCGAGGATCTGGCCCAGTCCCTGATCGCCAGGTTCATGCTGTGCACGTTCGTCGCGCTGTGGATGTTCTGGGGCTCGCTGCAGGAGTGCCTGACCACGCAGGCCTACGAAGAGCTGGCGCACAACACGCAGAACCCGGTGCTCGCCGAGCTGTGCCGCCGGATCGCCAAGCAGGAGCGCCGCCACTTCGCGTACTACTTCGGCCAGGCGCGCCGCCGGCTCGACGGCCAGAGCTGGGCCCAGCGGTTCACGCGCTGGATCGCGCGCAAGTTCTACGCGCCGGTCGGCGGCGGGGTGAAGACCGACGCCGACGGCGCGCGGCTGGTCGCCCAGCTGTTCCCCGGCGACCGGATCTTCGAGATCATGGGCTACATCGAGAAGCGGATGGCCCAGCTGCCCGGCATGGAGGGGCTCGACTGCTGCACGCGGTGGGCGACCCGGGTCCAGCCGATGCTGCCGCCCGAGACCCGCGCGTCGTCGATCCCGCTCGAGCTCTCGGCCGCCGCCTAGCGGTCACAGCGCGAAGCCGAGCCGGAAGTATCCGGCCAGCTCGACCCGGTCCAGCTTCCGGTTCAGGTCACATACCGCGCGACGAGCTCGGGCACCAGGCTCGCCGCGCTCTGGGCCTGGGCGTTGAAATTCTGACCTAAAGGTCAGCCCAGGCTCGTACCTGGGGGGACGGTCTTCGCTACTGCGTCCTGGCCCAGGAGGGTACACTTACTTGGTGCCATGAGTCCTCCTCTTGCTGAACCTCGGATCGCTCGACTCACGGTCGATCAGGTCCACGCCATGATCAAGGCGGGGATCGTACATGAAGGAGCACCCATCGAGCTGATCGACGGTGTGCTCATCCACAAAGATCGAAGCGCATCCGGTGAAGATCCGATGAGCATCGGCAAGGAGCACAGCCTCGTCGTGAGCTTGCTCGGTGAGCTCGACGCGGATCTCGCTCAGCGCGGCTGCCATATGAGGACCCAGAACCCCCTGAGTCTGCCTCCCCATGATGAGCCCGAGCCCGATGGAGCCATCCTGCGGGGCCGGCCGCGCGCTTACACGGACCGTGTGCCGGGAGCCGCAGATGCCGGGTCGGTGATCGAGGTTGCGGATTCGTCGCTTGCCTACGACAGAAAGGCGAAGCTTGCTCTCTACGCCCGCGCCGGCATTCCGCAGTACGTCATCGTGAACCTCGGCGGCCGATGCATCGAGATCTACGAACAGCCCTCTCCCGACGGCAGCTACCAGCAGATCGCGGTACGGCGCGCGGGAGAAACCGTCGCTCTTCGCCTGGCTGACGGTGAGCGCCTCGAGATTCTCGCCGATCGCATCCTGCCGTGACGGTTGTGCACGCCGAGCGTCGAGAACTCGAAGGACTGCGGGTAGGTAGTGGCGCAGCGTGAGCCTTTGCGCGGCAAGCTGCTCCTGCAACGGCAAGCATGTCACCGCTTCGGTCTGCCCCCGCGCGTGAAGTGGCTCGAGGACCGGGTGTTCGCGCGCAAGCGGCGCTGACCCGCGATCGCGCGGGCGGGCCGGCGGGGCGATCGCGCCGTCAGCGCAGCACGGTCAGCGTCCGCATCGTGCCGCGGGTGACGCCGAACTGCTCGTGCACGGCGGCGCGCCGGACCGCCTCGCGCGGAGCGATGTCGCCGGCGGCGAGCTGGGCGTACGCGGTGTAGACCCGCGCCGCTTCCTCGCCGGACTCGCGGACGAGCTCGACGCGGAACCGCCACACGCCGCGCGCCACCAGCTCGGGCACCAGGCTCGCGGCGCTCTGGGCCTGGGCGTTGAACACGGTGTTGCGGCAGCCGACGTCGACGACGACGGGGTGGACGAGGCCGACCCGGTCGCGCAGCGCGACCTCGTGGCGCTCGCACGGCCGGCCGCAGGTCCGGAAGTCGCGGCCGGTCGACAGCAGGTGGGCGTACACGCAGTGCTCGGTGTGGAACGTCGGGATGTGGTGATGGACGGTGACGGCGATCCGGCCGGCCGGCGCGTGGTCGAGCAGGGCGAGCAGCTGGTCGCAATCCAGATCGTGCGCGGCGGTCAGCGTGGTCAGCCCGTGATCGAGCACCCAGCCGGCGGTGATCGAGTTGGTGACGTTGAGCGAGAAGTCGCCGTGGAGCTCGGGCCGCGCCGCCGCGCCGGGGCGCAGGAACTCCGCCAGCGAGCCCCAGCTGCGGACCAGCACGTGATCGGGGGCGAGCCGCGCGAGGTGCTGATCGACGCGCTCCTCGCCCGGCTTCTGGACCCGAAGGGTCGCCACGCCGACCCGCGCACCGCGCCGGCGCGCGCGCAGGGCCGCGCGCGCCAGGCCGACCAGCTCCATCCAGTCGAGCTCGACCTCGCGGGCGCCGGCGTCGAGCACCGCGTCGAGCTGGGCGTCGGTCCGGCACAGCGGCACGACGAGCGGCGGGCGGGCGAGCGCTGGCAGCGCGGCGCGCAGCGCGGGCGCGGCCGGACCGGCGGCGATCGCGCGGTCGACGCGGGTGATCGCCTCGCCGAGCTGGGCGACCACCGCGCGGCGCAGCTCCTTGAGCTCGCCGACCGGCAGGTGCAACCCCGGGGCGACACCGGCGGTGTCGATCGCGCCGAGGTGGAACGGCGTGCCGCCGAGCGCGCCGAGCTTGTCGACCACCAGCGCGGCGGTCAGCCCGGCGCCCGACGCGGGCTGTAGCACCGCCCGGGTTGCTGCACGGGCGGTGTGGACGGCGCGGCCGCGCGCGACCGCGACGAGCTCCAGCGGCTCGCCGACCGCCCCGCGCAGCGTCATGTCGACCGGGATCCGCCCGAGCGGGGCGCGGCCGGCCTCGACGGCCTTCTCGCCGGCGCGGCTGATCCTCGGATCCGAGGTGATCCACACCCGGTCGCCGGCGTGGACGCCGGCCAGGTTCGGGCCCGGCCGGCCGAACTTGAGCCAGGTCCCGCTGGTCGCCTCCGACACCGAGAAGATCGGTCCGCCCTCCTCGCGCTCGCCGGGCCGGCCGCGATCGAACACCACGCCCATCCCGGCGCGGGGTGCGACCCGGGTGCGAGGGTCGATCGAGAGGGGGCGCGCGGCCGATGCATCCTTGCCGGTCGCATCGATCGCCAGGCCGCCGGTGATCACCCGCTGCGCGGGGTCGGGCACGACGAGCACCGAGTCGCCGCTGACCTTGACGACCCGGCCGAGCGGCACGCCGCGGTGGTTGGGGAACCGACCCTCGACCAGCGTCTGGTGATCGGGGCCGGCGAGGAAGCCCGCCGACACGCCGCGGCTGTACGCGATGTGCAGCGCGGGCTCGTCGGTCGGGATCCGGACCGGCGGCGCGGGCGGCGGCTCGCCCACCGCGGCCGCGGCGGCGGCGCGGTACTGCGCGACGGTGGTGGCGACGTAGTGCGGGGCCTTGAGCCGGCCCTCGATCTTGATCGCCGCGACGCCGATCTCGGCGAGCCGCGCCACGTGGTCGAGCCCGGTCAGGTCCCTGGGCGACAGCAGGTACGCGACGTCGCCCAGATCGCGCGCGCGGCCGTCGACGATCAGCTGGTAG
Organism: Kofleriaceae bacterium; assembly: GCA_041495365.1. GTDB lineage: Bacteria > Myxococcota_A > Polyangia > Haliangiales > Haliangiaceae > JABFXX01. Next base: position 32,904 of record JBGQCL010000059.1, read on the forward strand.
GGCAGGCGGCAGGCCTGCGCGCACTGGCCGCGGTTGGCCGACCGGCCGCCCCACGCCTCCGACGACAGGCACTGGCCGCTCCACGACACGCACAGCGCGCCGTGGACGAACACCTCGAGCGGCAGCGACGTGCCGGCGGCGTACGCCCGGATCTCGTCGACCGACAGCTCGCGCGGCACCACGACCCGGGCGAGGCCCAGGCCGCGCAGCAGCTCGGCCGCCAGCGGGCTCGACGCGGTCATCTGGGTCGAGCCGTGGATCTCCAGCGCGGGGCAGATCGCGCGGGCGAGCAGGGCGGCCGCCGGGTCCTGCACGATGATCGCGTCGGCCCCCGCGGCGGCGACCCGCCGGATCAGCGCCTCGATGACGGCGAGCTCGGGTTCGAACACCAGCGTGTTGAGCGCGACGCAGGCGCGCACCCCGGCGCGGTGGATCTGCGCGATCACCTCGCCGAGCTCGGCCGACGGGAAGTTGACCGCGCGTGCGCGCGCGTTGAAGCCGTCGTCGAGCCCGAAGTACACCGCGTCGGCGCCGGCGGCGAGCGCGGCGGCGAGGCCGTCGCGGTCCCCGGCGGGCGCGAGGATCTCGGGGGCCCGGGCGGAGGCGCGCGGACCGGGCGCGAGGGATGTGACGGCGGGCGGGTCGCCCATGGCGGGTGCCAGGAGCGCGGGGGGGGCGGTCAGCTCGGACGAACGCTTCCTGGCAGCGTTCCATAACACGTCCCGGCCGTGGCGGATCGGAAACTCGCGCGCGGTTCACACACGCAATCACCGCTTGCCGCCCCCTTGGCCCTTGCGCACCCAATCGCCTCCTCCTTATAACGCCCGCCATGACCCCGATCGTTCAATGGCTTGCAGCCGCCGCCGCGGACGCCCCGGCGCGCCCCCGGAGCGAGGCCCAGCTCGTGTTGCCGGACTTCACACAGATCCACATGCTGGGAATGACGGGGAGAACCATCCTCGCGAGCGGCCTGGTGGTGTCGGTGTTCGGGCTGCTGTTCGGCCTGTGGAAGTACCAGAAGCTCAAGAACCTCCCGGTCCACAAGGCGATGCGGGAGATCAGCGAGCTGATCTACGCGACCTGCAAGACGTACCTGCGCACCCAGGCCAAGTTCATCTTCCAGCTCTGGGTGCTGATCGCGATCGTGATCGTGGTCTACTTCGCGGCGCTCGAGCACGTCCCGATCGTCAAGGTGCTCGCGATCGCCGCGTTCTCGGTGGTCGGCATCCTCGGCAGCTCGCTGGTCGCGTTCTTCGGCATCCGGGTCAACACGTTCGCGAACTCGCGCGCGGCGTTCGCGTCGCTGCGCGGCAAGCCGTACGGCGTGTACGAGATCCCGATCGAGGCCGGGATGTCGATCGGCACGGTGCTGATCTCGACCGAGCTGTTCCTGATGCTCGCGATCATGGTGTTCATGCCCGGCGACTACGCCGGTCCGTGCTTCATCGGCTTCGCGGTCGGCGAATCGCTCGGCGCCGCGGCGCTGCGCATCGCCGGCGGCATCTTCACCAAGATCGCCGACATCGGCTCGGACCTGATGAAGATCGTGTTCAACATCAAGGAGGACGACGCGCGCAACCCGGGCGTGATCGCGGACTGCACCGGTGATAACGCCGGCGACTCGGTCGGCCCGACCGCCGACGGCTTCGAGACCTACGGCGTCACCGGCGTCGCGCTGATCACCTTCATCCTGGTCGCGTTCCCCAACCTGCCCGGTCTCGAGGCGAACGCGCTCGCCCCCGACCATATCAGCCCCGCCGACCCGGGGCAGTGGACGCAGACCGTGCTGCTGGTCTGGCTGTTCGCGATGCGCATCGTCATGATCTTCGCCTCGGTCGGCAGCTACCTGATCAACGGCGCGCTGACCAAGGGTCGCTACGGCAACGCCGACAAGATGGACTTCGAGCACCCGCTCACCAACCTGGTGTGGCTGACCTCGCTGGTCTCGGTCGGGCTGACCTTCCTGGTGTCGTACTACCTGATCGGCACCGGCGACTCGACCTTGCCGTTCGGCCTGTGGTGGAAGCTGTCGGCGATCATCTCGTGCGGCACGCTCGCCGGCGCGATCATCCCCGAGCTGGTCAAGGTGTTCACCTCGGTCAACTCCGGCCACGTCCGCGAGGTCGTGACCGCGTCCAAGGAGGGCGGCCCGTCGCTCAACATCCTCGCCGGCCTCACCGCCGGCAACTTCTCCGCCTACTGGATGGGCCTGACCATCACCGCCCTGATGGCGATCGCGTACGCGATCTCGCTGGCGCCCGGGATCTCCGAGCTGCTGTTCTCGCAGAACCTGGCCGCCGGCGCCGACCTCTCGATGACGGCGTTCGCCTGCCAGGCCGCCGGCACCGTGTTCGCGTTCGGCCTGGTCGCGTTCGGCTTCCTCGGCATGGGCCCGGTGACGATCGCGGTCGACTCGTATGGCCCGGTCACCGACAACGCGCAGTCGGTCTACGAGCTGTCGCTGATCGAGCAGGTCCCCGACGTCGAGCAGGACATCGAGAAGGAGTTCAAGTTCAAGCCGAACTTCGACAAGGCCAAGGCCTTCCTCGAGGAGAACGACGGCGCCGGCAACACGTTCAAGGCCACCGCCAAGCCGGTGCTGATCGGCACCGCGGTGGTCGGCGCGGCGACGATGATCTTCGCGCTGATCATGCTGGTCACCAACGGCCTCAAGACCGAGTCGATCGGCAACCTGTCGATGATCCACCCGCCGTTCCTGCTCGGCCTGATCACCGGTGGGGCGATCATCTACTGGTTCACCGGCGCCTCGACCCAGGCGGTGTCGACCGGCGCCTACCGCGCGGTCGAGTTCATCAAGGCCAACATCAAGCTCGA